>NZ_CP092832.1:1801407-2147814 GCF_022532105.1 Flavobacterium sp. HJ-32-4
CAGCCAGCCGTTCATCGAGGGAACTACGTCGGTAATAGAAAGGTTTTGGGTGAGTGTGCCCACATACAACGCGCTTTCGGAAAGGTCGGTGAAGGTACTGCCGTTGGTGCTTACCTGCCAACGGAAGGTTTCGCCATTGGAAGCGACACTGAATGACACCGATTGGTTTTCGCATTGCGTAACCGGAAGGGGTTGCACCGTAATGGCAATCGGGGCAGCGGTGGTATAGTCGCTATTGGGAGCCGTATACGCCGCACCGGCAACCGCACCCGTTGCGGTCACAGTCGGAACACCGGATCCGAAGATACCGTTAGTGTCAGGGTCAGCAAAGCCGGCTTCAATGACATCGTTGCAGGCATCGGCGTCGCTGTCGAGTTCCAGATAGTTGGCCGTTCCATCGGCATCGGTATCAAGCGTAGCTTGCAGCCAAACACCTGAATCGGGGGTCGTTTCGAGCACATCGGCCAGGCCGTTGGTGCCTACGCTGCCATCCGCTTTTCCATCCAGATTGGCATCCGCGGAAGCGTAACCCGCTTCCACCAGGTCGTAGACGCCGTCATTGTCTGTGTCAAGGTCGAGTCGGTCGGGAACTAGGTCCGTGTCTGTGTCGAGTGTGCCGTTTCCGCTCAAAGGAAAGCTATCTGCCAGCCCGTCGGCATTGGCGTCGATGAAAGACACCGGCAACGAGAAACCGGCGCCGATTCCTTCCTGCAGGTCACTGATGCCATCGTTGTCGCTGTCGCTGTCGAGTTGGTCGGGTATGCCGTCCCCATCCGAATCCATCGGAACGCAGGTGGTGATGAGACGGAAGGTTGCCCGGTCATTGTCGGTTTCGTTCAGGTTGCGATGGGTCAAACGGAAGGCTCCGATATTGTGTCCGGCAATGCGGAACGTGCCGGTTCCGGCGGCGAGAGGTGTACTGCTGTTCAGGCGGAAACGGACTTCAAAAGACGAGTATTGCGTGATACCATTCTCGTAAATACCGTCGTAGTTCGTATCGATCAGCAAATCGTCGTTTGGATTCAGTACGGTGAGGGTCGATCCGGGGGGAACCGTCGCTACGAAATCGCCGTAGGGAGTAAGTAAATCCGCATCCGGGGCTACATCCACATAGGTCAGTGCCATCGACAGGGGAGTGGCGAACGTAAGCGAGACGCCCACGCTGTTGCCAGGTCCGGTGGCGGCTTCCGATACGAAACTGCCGTCCGCGTTTCCCGTAAACGGAATGGCGGCCAGTGGCGGTGTCGTTGAAACCGTATACGTATAACTGTTTAAATAGCTGCCAATGGTCAGGGGTTTGGGCACACCTGGTACGGTTAGGTCAAAGGGCACATCGCCGTAGGATTCCGTACAATTCGTCATCCCATCGTTATCAAGGTCGATATCGGCGTTGTCATTGGAAAGGTCGCTGTCGAAGTCAGCCGTGCAGGAACTCACCGGTATTTTGTCGGAAATCAAATCGGTCCCGCATCCGCTGATGGCGGCTTTTACGTAGTAATAACCTGCACCCAGGCCTGCCGGTACTTCCTGCGGCTGGTAGGTATTACTGGTGGCCCCGGGAATCGGGTTGTCGTTGAAGTACCACTGGTACTGGTCGAAAGCGTTGAGTTCGTTGATGGCCAGCACCGCATTCGGGATACAGCCTTCGCCTGTCGCATCGAACTCGGAAAAGGTGATTTCGGGGCGAAAGGTGAAACCGGAGTAAAATCCACCATAGGTGGCGGCACCGCTTGAGCCGAAATACGACACATAGACCTGCTTGGAGGATAGAACGGAGATGTTGCCATCCAATCCCTGGAAGGTGTACGTTTCAAAACCCGGGTTGCCTGTCACAGGCATAGGACCGGTAACGGTGATGCCCGCAGGTAGCGATGCGAGTGTATAGTCCGTTCCGTTGATGATGAAATCAAGGGTGGCCCCCGTCTCGGTTACAATGGCGACATTGCCCACAAAGTCGGTAATATTCCCTACCTGTCCGATATACGGAATGTTATTGATGATTTTCGGCGTTTCGCAACGCAACGGCGGTACGAACGACATGTTTTGGTTGGGAAGGGCCGGCGTACCACCGATACTCTGATAGGCAAAGGCGTCCTGCGACGTACGCACATAGAGGTTGCCATCCGCTGTGTAAACGCTTCCATACGGCGCGTAGTATTCGCCGGCGTTGAGTATTGTGACAGGTGTTGTGTCACCATACAGATACACTTCTGTATTGTCGTAATGCGCCACGATCATAGGCCGTTCGGTCGCGTCGGGGCCGTTGCCACGAATAAAGATGTATTCCTTACCGGTTCGTTCTGCCGATACGATCTGGTCGATTCCCATGTCGAGGTTCTGGTTGGCGTTGGAACCGGAGGCCGAACCACAGTTGACGGCGATGGGTTTATCCGATGACACCAGCATCCCGATCAGGGCGTCGCGGTTGGCGTCGTTGGGCCCCTGCACGGCGATGACATAGCTCTCACCCCGGTTGAGTATAACATCGGACGGCGTATTGCCGGCCACCTGGTTGTTGAGCAATACGGCCCCGGTTTTGATATCCTCAAAATGCACGGTCGTATTGTTTTCCGTAGCCAATATCGCGGCGAAGGTGAAGTGGAAGGTCGTATACTGGCCCGGGTCGACGTCGGTGTTGGTAAAAGCGCCAATCCGGAACTGGGTGCCGAGCGCCGCAATGCCTTTTGACACTATACCGCCCGCCTGGAAATTATCGACCGTGGCGGTAAGGCGTACAGTGACATACACCATGTCTTCCGCCTCTACGATAAAGCCCTTATTGGCCTGTACGGACGATACATCGGCCGGATCGACGATCAACTGGGTGTTGAAGCCGGAACCGATGGAGTGGATATACGGATTGTCGCGTGTGACGGTGCCTTCTATGATGTTCCCTCCAATTTCCAGTATACGAAAATTGACCGGCGTCAGGCTGGGGCAGGAAACATACAGGTACTGTCCTTGTGGCGGCTGGTCGGCTGACAGGGATATCGGCGGGATATAATGCGTCTTACTGAACTGTGCAGATGCCAGCCAGGAAAGAAAGAGCAGACCGATGAACAGGATCCTTTTCATGCAAGAATCCAAAAGTAGGGAAATTTATCGTTTGAGGGCGAAGTGGCCCCTGATATTGCGGCCATTGGCGAGCTCGATACTGAACCAGTAATCGTCCGCGGGAAGCGGTCTGCCGTCGTAGGTTCCGTCCCATGTAGGGAGTGCGGCTGAAACGACCGTAAGGAGCTTTCCGTAGCGGTCAAATATCGCGATCCGTGCGCCGGAAAGGAAGGAAAAATAGGGTATTGTCCAGTAATCATTGAAGCCATCTCCATTAGGGGTAAAGAAAGAGGGATAATCCAAAACATAAAAAGGTTGCGTCGAAAGTCCACATCCTTTCCGATCCCGCACATACGCGGTAAACGCGCCACCGGGTATATCGGTAAAAACAGGCGAAGCGACAAAAGCCCCACCGTCAAGGGAATATTCGTAATCGCCCGGCCCCGAGGCGGTGATGGTAACGGTATTGCGACCACCGGTAAAATCGTCCACGGTAATGGCATCAATGGTCGCGGCGTCCGACGCCGTTACGTAAAACGTCTTGGTCCGCGCACAACCATTCGGGTCGGTCACGGTCACCGTATACGTGCCGCCTGAAGTCACCGAGATAGAGGGCGCGTTTGAGGGTGGCGTCGTATTCCACACATAGCTCGAAAAGCCGGTTGGTACGCGCAAGGTTTCAGGACTACCGGCACACACGGCCACATTTTCATCCTCAAAACCGGCGGGCTGGAATACCCATACGGTAAGGGGTACGGCAACCGTTCCATAGCAATCCGGCCCGTTTACCACTCGGGCGAACAGGGTTTGGGAGAAAGGGGTTGTATTTGTGTACGGAGACGACAAGGGTGTCCCCAATGCCTCTGCCTGGGCCGAGGTTTCGTAGAACGACACCGTCAATCCGGCGGGGAGTCCGCTCGTAATCGTTTGGGCGATCGCGGTGAGGTCGAAATCGGTTTTCCCATCGGCGTCCTCATCACAGGCGGTCTGTGCGGGAAGGGGCGGGAGCGGTGTCGTGGCAAACCGCAATTGTACCAACGAAAAGACCGTACAGCCAAAACGGTTCTCCGACCGGGCATAAACGTCGCGTCGGTTTGAGAGATACGAAGTAGGCTGTGTGATAGGCGTAGTGTCGGTAGGCAACTCAAAATACTGCACCGCGGTGATGGCCGGATCCGCGGCCTGCAATTGCGCGACTACTTTCGTCAGGTCGAAGGTGGCCAGTCCGTTACTGTCGATATCGCATTCCAACAAGGTGACGGTTACAGGCATCAGGTTGGGCGCGTATTCGATACGGATGCGTCCGGTAGCCATACAACCCGAACTGCCGTAGGTGATATCCACACGGTAATCACCGGTTTGGTTGACAGTGTACGTCGGAAAGGTTTGTCCCGTCAGGGCGACGTCGTTTCGATACCATTGATACGAATTCGTACCGGGTTCCGTGGCATCCAATGTGACGGTATCGCCCGGGCACACAGGTGTATTGGTGGCAATGAGTCGGTCATCCCCCAGATTTTTCCCGATGGTAAAACTTCCTGCTCCCAGAAAAATAGCCGAATCATAGAGGTTGTTACCCTGGTCGGCCACTACGAGTTTCATGTGATAGGTGACGCCGGGCGTGACAGTCGCTACGGCCTTTAATACTTTCGTCTGGCCGTTGAAGTTGGTCGGGTGGTCGCTTCCATTGAAGGCATCGAACCACTCGGCGTTGGCTTCCGGACAGATGGTACCCGGTCCGCGAACGGAGTTTACCCGCACCGGTGTGGTGGTGCCCGGCACGACAGCGAGGTTTTGGTAGGGGGAAGCGGAACCGATTTCCTTCAGCAGGAAGACAAATCCATCTGTATAATTACATTGGTTCGACGACGGATTGGAGAGGTACTGTTCCGATGAAAATACATAGTCGAAACTGATTTCGGATGCGAAAGGCGTAAAATCGAATTCAAGTATCGTAGCATTGATAGAATTTCCCACACCCAAAGCGGCTTCCAGGTCGGGATCACCGGGCCAGTTCGTGCCGCCTTCACTCAAAAGGGTGCTGTTGGGTCCGGTCACCGAGGCCGCATTTCCCGTACTTAACACGATGCCATCCGAAAACGGAAAATCGGTGCCGGCGTAGGAAAACCGTGCGATACTGCCCGACGACGACACATTATTGGCATTCGCACACGGATTGTCAATCAGGACATCCGTAACGAGTTGCGCCGGTGACAGGGTCGCATCGGTCGTCACATACTGCGCAGCCGTTTGGAAAAAGGCACAAAAAACGCCGAAAAACAGAAGGATACCGCGCAATTCCATAGCACGGCAAAGATACTACAAATCGCGTTTTTTGAGGATGCGGAACGAGAGGAATATGAAAATCGCCGTCCAAACAATCACAATTAACATACTGCTGTAGTCGACTGAGAAATCCTGCACGTTCTTTACGCCAATTTGCGTTTCTACCGTCTTGACGGCAGAAAGGCGTCGGATCGGCTCGTGGATGAGGTTTGACATCGCCTCGAGCGGGAAAAAACCATAGATGGTATCGGCAGTCGGACTATTTCGAAAGAATACCTGATGTAACAGGATGCCACAGATACCTTCTATGATATTCCATAACAACAGGAAACCCAAGGCGAAAGCCGAACGTTTGATGAGGATGCCGAGGAAAAGACAGAATGAGAAGAAGGCGACGAGTTTAACGAAATAGGCCAACAGGTAATCGATATCCGTAAAGACGATGCTGATTTCGGTGTACGATGAATACGTATACCCCAAAACCAGGCACAGTATAAAGACAAACAGGGTCGATACGGCGGAGAACAGCACTACGGTGAGGAACTTCGAGAGCAACAGTTCTTTTTTGCTGAGTCCGTCGATGAGGTTTTGCTTCAGTGTGCCATACGAATACTCATTCGCCATCATCGACACGATGATAATCGCCAGGAAGAGTTTGAAGATGGCGGCAATATAGGTATTCAAATGCCAGATATATGGGAAGTTGAAGATACCCATCTCGGCCAGGTGGAACTTGATCGGGCCGATATCGAACTTGATAACGGCGATCAGCGAGATCAGCATCAGCAGCACGAAATAGGTGAGGGTGAGGATGCGGCTCGCGCGGTTCAGGTAGATTTTCTGCAGTTCTATGGAAAGGAGTCGTATCATGTCTTAGTTTTTGCCGGTTAGGATAAGGAATTGCTCTTCGAGGCTGGCGCTGCGTTTCACCAGGTGGCTCAGCGTGATGCCCTTGTCGAAAAAGAAGCGGTTCAGTTCGGCCGGTTCAAGTTTTTCATTCGGATAGGCGATGAGGCACAGGTCGCGCATTTCGGTTCGTGCGATAGCCGGATGCGCCGCCGCCAGTTCGGTCAAGCGGGCCATATCCGTCGCCTGGAGTTCAAAGAATTCACCGCCGGAGGTCAGTCCGCCTACCGGACCGGAATACAGCATTTCCCCTTTTTTGATGACCAACACATGCGAACACACCTTCTCGACTTCATCCAATAAGTGCGACGCCAGCAGGATGGTGGTTCCTCCGGCGGCAATCGTGCGGATCAGGTCGCGTATCTGGTGGATACCCTGCGGGTCAAGTCCGTTCGTAGGCTCGTCAAGGATTAGGATTTCCGGATCGTTCAAAAGTGCCGACGCAATCGCCAGGCGTTGCTTCATCCCCAATGAAAACGTGCGGAACTTGCTGTCGGCCCGTTCCCAGAGTCCGACCAACCGCAACTTTTCCTCTACTTTCGAAGCTGGCGCGCCTTTGATTTTACAAACCAGTGCGAGGTTTTGTTTGGCCGACATATACGGATAGAAGTTCGGTCGCTCGATGATAGCGCCGACTTTCTTAAGCGCTTCATGATCGGTGAGCCGTCCTTCGAACCACTCGAAATCACCGGACGTTTTGTTGACGACATTCAGGACGATGCCGAGGGTCGTCGACTTGCCGCTGCCGTTGGGGCCCAGGATGCCATAGACATTTCCCTTCTGGATTTCAAGCGTAAGGTCTTTGACAGCATGGACGCGCCCGAACCGTTTGTTCAGGCCGCGGATAGAGAGGATGGTAGCCATTGTAGATTTTTGTGTCGGAACTAAGACGAGGGTATTGGGTTTTTGTTACCCGGGTAAAAATAAAAAAAGCGCTCCGGTATGAAGCGCTTTCCTATTTAAAAAACAAACAATTATGGCCGTTGGATATATAATGTATAGATGTCGGTAGTAGAAAAAGGTTGCTTTGATGTAGTTAGTGGTCAGTAGTCAGTAGTTAGTAATCAGTAGTGGGGGGGCGATGTCGAAGTCTTATGTCCGTGCGTCAAATATCCAATAACCAACCACCAATCCAACGCCTCACCCGCATTCCCAAAACGTTATTTTTCTATCTTTACGGAAAAGTAAGGATATGAAACGCTTCGTCTTTTTTATAGTAAGTACATGGTCGCTCGCGGGGATAGCGCAAACTCTCGACATTCCCGATCCCAACTTCAAGCAATTGTTGCTTACCGAGGGGCGTGCCGCCTTTAACAGCGAAGGAGACGTCTACAACGGGAAAGTGGATACCAATGAAGATGGGGAAATACAACTTTCCGAAGCACAGGCGGTGATTGGATTGAAGGTGACGACCAATTGGTTTACAACCGATGGCAACATCACGTCGCTGGAAGGGATCGAGCATTTCACGAACCTGAAACATCTCAATTGCTGGGGAAATAGTATGGCTGCATTGGACGTAACGATGCTGTCACAACTCGAGACACTGGTGTGTATGCACAGCGGGATTACCTCCCTGAATGTGGCGGGATTATCGCATTTAAGGGAAGTTGCCGCCTCGGGTAATCAACTAACCGGCATCGACTTGACCGATTTACCCGAACTTAGTGTATTGTTAGTAGACGATAACGCCATTCCGGCACTGGACTTTTCGGGTGCGCCCGCGCTCACCATGGTTTATCTGTCTGGAAATCCGCTGACTTCCCTTGCTATAAACGGCCTGGCTTCTTTGACACTCATAGAACTAAGCGACACTTTGGTGGAAACTATCGATGTTAGTATGCTGCCGGTTGCCTATCTGCGGGCCGCGGACTGTCCGAACCTCACGGCGGTAAATGTCCAAAACGGTGTTATTAGCTACGCCGATCCCGATATGTTGTCGTTTCCCTTTGTGTTCGACAACTGTCCGTCTTTATCAACCGTATGTGTCGACTATTGGGAAAGTTCCTCTCTCTTATATGCCGGCTTCGACCTTACAGGCTCGGTTGCGGTTATGACGGGTCCGACCTGCTCAATCCCGGTAACGGTGACCGCGGGCGTAGAAGCGTTCCATCGCGCTGACGTATCCGTATACCCTAATCCCGCCAACGCCTACCTGACATTGGAGAGTGAGGGCGGCACACTCGAAGCGGTTCGAATTTATGATAGTGTCGGGAAGAAACTGTATGATAGTGCGACGACCACCGCTACAGCCACACGAACACTTGATATTGCGCCTTTCCAGGCGGGTGTGTATGTGCTTGAAGCGATGGTCGACGGACAGCTCGTACGAAAGAAATTCGTGAAACGATAGAAAGCATTGACAGTCGCGGTCGCAGTCTCAGTGGTCAGGGAGGGTGAATCGCTTCGCTTTCAACTTAGGCCGCAGATATTATCGTTTTGCGGGCACTACTTCTTCAGTATAAAAATCCATTTCCAGGTGGCTGGATCGCCGACGCCTACACCGGGCGTGTAGAGGAAAACCTTCACATCCGCGTCGGGGTTCGATTGCAGGTATTCGCGTACCTTCACTCTCGACTGTACGGCAGACCAGGCGTTGCTGCAACCCCAGCCGAACTCCATCGGGTCAAAGATAAAATCAAAGCCGGCGGCCGGTTCGACATAATCGTCGGTGATCACACTGTCGAACAGCGAGGCATCCATCCAGGCATCCGGGAACAGCAGTCGTCCTTCACCGGCCCAATGGATTTCACCTTCAAAAAGCGGGGCATTGAGTTCGGCATACTTCATCTTCACCCATCCCAAATCACTCGGTTGCTGGTATTCAATACCGACGGTAAAGGTTTCGGTCGATTCGTCGAACGTCAGGATCTTCCCCGATTCGAATTCGTTGGTGGTATAATCCACCTTTAAAAGCAGTACCTCGTTACCCGCCGTTGGCGTCGGGTCTAAGACAGCATTCGTTTCTTCGCCCGCGCAGGAGAACAGTAGCACGGCAAGCGTTGTAAGAGCAAACAATTTTTTCATAGCGTGTTTTATTGGTTACTCTTGTTAGATAGCATTTTGCGAATAAGTTGCGTGAAGAGGGGGCGTTTTCAATGAACAATGTACAATGTACAATGAACAATGTAGAATGAACGATGAACGATGAACGATGAACGATGAACGATGAACGATGAACGATGAACCAAGAACCAAGAACCAAGAACCCACAACCCACAACGCCCTTGGCGTAGTGACGGATTTTTAGTGCAAAAGTTCAATCGAAGAACTGTACTTTAACCTACCACAAAACTGTCGCATAAAGCACTGAAACCGACATAACGTAAACCGCTGTTAGCTGTTCACCCTTTTCTTTCAGTTAAATGATGCTCGAAATTCAATGGGTGTCAAATTTGTTTTGCTTTTAAACAATTTACTGAACGATTGTGGGTGCTCAAAACCAAGCTGATAGGCAATTTCACTTATTGATAAATTCGTAGTTATCAATGTTTCTTTTGCTTTTTCGATTAATTTGCTGTGTATATGCTGTTGTGTGCTTTGCCCTGTGAGTGCTCTCAACATGTCACTTAAATAATTGGAAGAGACATTCATCTTTTCTGCAAAATATTGAACTGTCGGAAGACCTGATTCCAGAAGGTTATCATTTTTAAAATAGTCTTCAAGCAATTCTTCCATTTTCCCTAATAGGTCATGCCCTGCTTTCTTTCTCGTCAGAAATTGTCTGTTGTAAAAACGATTACAGTAGTTCAAAAGTAAGTCGAGATGCGAAACCATTACATCTTGACTGAACCGGTCTATTGATGTCTGATATTCTTGCTCGATATTTTTAAATATTGCTTCGAGCATTTTTTCTTCTTTGTCAGAAAGGTGCAGGGCTTCATTTACTGCATACGAAAAAAAGCCGTAGTCTTTTATGGCTTTACCTAATGGATAATTTAATATAAAGTCAGAATGAAAAACTAACCAATATCCCGACACCTTGTAATTTTCTTCATTGCCTACTGATAAAATTTGTTTGGGAGCCGTCATAGCCAACACGCCTTCATCAAAGTCGTAGTAGTTCTGTCCATATTTTAATTTTCCGCTTACATTTTTTTTTAAAGAGACGCCATAAAAATTAAGCAGAAAATGTAGTTCTTCTGTTTTTTCAGATGATTGTACTTTGTCCATATTAATCAAACTGATTAATGGATGAAGAGGTTTTCCCAGTCCCATTAGGCGATGTAGCTCAGAAATGGAATTGATAGCGATATGATTTACATTTTTTGCCATTGGTCAAAATTAAAAAACCAACATTACATGATTTAAGTTTACAACGTTGGCCTGTAAGGTTTCTATGTTTGTAGATTATTTTTTGCAAACATCCAAGTCCAGGCAATAAAAAGAAATTGAATAGGTAGCCTTATGATGCTTGCTATAAACTTCTCGTTACCTGTCTTGTAGTAGCCGATACTCTCAGGAATATGAATTGCAAAGAAATATACCACCAACATACCTATGATTATCTTCGCAGCAATTATTCTTGTTCTAATTGGTATTAAAAGCACAGCTAAAACAATTTCGATAATTCCACTAAGAACTGTTAAAACATATTGTGCTGGTAACCACGAAGGCATCATTGCAATATATTGTTCAGGTTGAATAAAGTGCATTGACCCCATAAAAAAGTAAAAGACCACTAATAAGTAGAGTGAGACGAGTTTTACTGTTTTCATCTTAGAACTCGTACTTAATACCGGTTAACTTTTCTGACACATCCCATAGTCTTTTAGCCAAATCTTTGTCGTACGATTTATCACTTGATTTTACTAATTCAGGAAAACCTCGCATTTCCATTGTTTTAGTTGGTCCGAAATACTCACCACCCTTGAGATTTTCTTCTGTGGCAGCTCGTAAAATAGGCAGTGCCCCGATTTTAACATTTTGAGCAAGAATGTTATTCAAAACAACTGCGATCATAAATCCTGAATTTGCTTGCAGGTTTGTTTTTGTATAACCTGGATGAGCGGCAGTCACAATCATCTTGATGTTATGTGTTTTCAAACGTCTGTCTAATTCATAGGCAAAAAGTAAGTTAGCTAATTTGCTTTGGGCATACGCTTGGTCTCTGTTGTAAGATTTTTCAAAGTTCAAATCATCAAAATGAATGTCAGGCTTCATGCTTTCTGTTTTATGAACGATACTGCTCTGAACCGAAATTCTTGAATTTGGTGTGTTTTTGAGTGTATCCAAAAGCAAACCAGTTAGTAAGAAATGCCCCAAATGATTGGTGCCAAATTGAACTTCAAAATTCTGTTTTGTCACTTCTCTTTTGGGAGGGTTCATCACCCCGGCATTATTTACCAAAACATCAAGTTTAGAATACTTTGAATGAAATTCATCTGAGAATTTTTTGATTGAGTGAAAGTCAGCTAAGTCCAATTGCATCAAGTCTAACTTTGCATTTGGACTTCCTTTCTTGATAGCTTCTAAAGCCTCATTACCTTTCTGCAAGTTTCGAGAAGTCATAATGATGTGAGCCCCTTTTTTACTCAAAACTTTTGTTGCTTCAAAACCAATTCCGCTGTTTGCACCAGTGATTAAAATTGTCTTTCCGTGTTGAGAAGCCATGTTGTCTGCTGTCCAGTTTGCCGTTGCCATTATTCATGTTTTTAATTATGGTACGAAGTTCAGTCAACACGTATGGGTCTGCGTAGTCAAATCTCTGTTTGTTGTGTTCAAATCAAGTATAGGTTGAAATTCGTTGTCAATTTTCAGGATATTCGATGTTTGTGGGCTCTTTTTAGGCTGATAGCTAACGTATTGCCATGTCGCCGGAAATCCGCACTTTGGAGTTAGGGGAGGGGCGGATGCGTCCCTTCGTAAAATTCCACGAGACTACGCTGCGGGAAAGCCGTACTTTTTGTTAAAGTTTAAGGGGATTTTCGTCCGGCGGTGGTTGTCGTTTTTTGCGTTCCATCACCCGTACAAACACAAAAACCTACAAGGTTATGAAAACCTTGCAGGTTGTTTTTGGTCTTCCGGACTTATCGTCTTTCGGTCTTTCGGACTTTTCAATTCCATCACCCGTACAAACACAAAAACCTACAAGGTTGTGAAAACCTTGCAGGTTGCTTTTAATCTTCCGGACTTTCGGTCTTTCGGACTTCTCAACTTCCTCTGCCAATACCCTCTGAATGGGATTCCTCCTGCGTCGGAATGACAAACGGGGCGTGCGGGTCAGTCGCAGAAAGGCCTTATAGTGAACGTTTCCCAACTGCCCATTCTCTTCCGGACTTATCGTCTTTCGGTCTTTCGGACTTTTCAATTCGATCATCCGTACAAACACAAAAACCTACAAGGTTATATAAACCTTGCAGGTTGTTTTCCATCTTCCGGACTTTCCGTCTTCTCAATTTCCTCTGCCAATACCCGCTGAATGGGATTCCTCCTGCGTCGGAATGACAAACAGGGCGTGCATGTCAGTCGCAGAAAGGCCTTATAGTGAACGTTTCCGACTGCCCATTCTCTTCCGGACTTACCGCCTTTCGGTCTTTCGGACCTTTCAATTCCATCATCGGTACTAACACAAAAACCTACAAGGTTATGAAAACCTTGCAGGTTGTTTCAATCTTCCGGACTTACCGTCTTTCGGTCTTTCGGACTTCCTATTTGGATACGTCGAGTGAACAGCAAGAGGCATTATCATGAATCGATAAAGATCCCTAGAAACAGAAACCCTCAGCCTTCAACTATGAACCAAGAACCAAGAACCCTCAACCCTGAATCTTCAACTCAAAACTCAACACTCAAAACTCAACACTTCTAGGATTTCTGCTCCTTATTGAAATACACCAAATAATAATACATCTGCTTTTCCTCATCCCAGCCTTTTTCCACGAATTTCTCCGCGCTTTCCGGGTTGATGAAATCGAGTTTGATCTGGATGTTCGTGTCGAGGTTGATTACGTTCTTGATTTTCTTGCGCGCATCCGACACCGCGGCGTTCGCGATAGGGAAGGAGGTAACGTCTTCAATCGAGTACTTCTCGCCTTTGTCGACCTTATAATTTTTGAACTCCGGAATCAGGTCCGGGTTGTCCAACACCTCATTCAGGAAGTTCGTTTCCTCGAAGTTGTCGTTCTTGGCGAAGTAGTTCACCGAGCGGTTCATAAACATCACTTCCTCCTTCTTGTCTTCCGCCGGCAATACCACATCCTTGGCGAAGTCCTGGCAGAATTTCAGGTATTTCTTGGTGATGAAGTTTTCATCCTGGAACACATCCACATTAAGGAAATGCTCGAGCCAATACCGTGCGTCATAGCGGTTGCTGTCGACCGTCAGGATTTTATACCCTTCCTCTTTCTTATGGTTGAAGATCAACGCTCCTTTGTCAAGACGGTAGAGGTTGATGCCCTGCTGCAATGTCATTTCGAGGTTCTTCCCATTCTCTGACAATTGCAAAAAGTCGGCCTGGATCTCGCTTTTGAACACGCCAATCACGTCGACCGGCGTATTGTCGATCGTTACGTGGTTGATATACGCCACAAAAACATCACCGTTCTTGATGTGCGGGTGGTTCGACTGCTCAAACAGGTGCTTCGTAATCTCTTTCGAAATCTCGTGTGCGTTGGTCGGATTCGCGAACAGCTCCGATGCCAAACGGAACATCTCATTATAATCGAGGTCGACCTCATGGGCGAACTGGTAGTAGTTCTCTTCCTTTTCCCGGAAGGGCTTAAAGAAGTATTCCTTGATCAGCGGGATGACCTCGTCTGACAGCGTATACGTCTCCTCAGAGAGGAAAAGGGCTTCGTTGCGGCTTTTATTCCCTACGCGGTGAAGGGATAGCGATTCGATGTGGGCGTTGAATAGGTTGATCATCTCGTGAAGTGCCTGAGAACCTGAGCACCTGAGTCCCTGAGCTGAATGGCAGGAACGTATGCATCGGTGTTCTCTAACGGCGTTATTTTAATAATAGAATAATGTTCGAATTTCAATAATGGGCTCGCTCAATAGCTCAGGGACTAAGGGACTCAGCAGCTCAGGCGCTTCTTAGTTCCAATTTTCCTCAAACCCATAGTCTTCAAAGTTTCCGCCTTCGTCGAGCATGTCGAGGTCGTCTTCGTCATAATCATCGTCGGCAAAGTCGAATTCGTTCTCGTCGGCTTCGAAGTTCTTATCCGGCGCCTGTGCGGGCATCTCGCCGTGTGCGAACAGCACGGCCGGGTATTGCTCACCCGTTTCCGGCTCTTCGATGGCGGCGAGTTCCGTCAGGAACGTCCACATGTTCAGGAAATCATAGACATAGATGATCTTCGTGCTGTCGGTGTCGAGCAGTTCGGTGAGGCGGTAATCGGCCATTGTGCGCATCTCGCCGGGCGTGTCGCCGGTGTCGAACAACGGAATCTCATCCTCCTGGTTCCAGGCATCGTCGCAGGTATAGAACGACGCCATTTCGGTGCCGTCGAACCCAAAGGCATTGACGATGGTATTGTGGAAATCCTCAAGTGTATCCTCTTCATCGATCGCGATGTCGCGGAAGATGTCTTCTTCGGTATCCAGGATCACGCGGAACTTGTAAATCATGGCTTTTAAATTTGTGGATGGCAAAGGTAGGGGAAAGTGGGGAAAGTCGGAAGTCAAAAGTGGAAAGTGGAAGTCGAAAGTCGGAAGTCGAAAGTCGGAAAGACCGGAAGTCCGAAAGTCCGAAAGTCCGAAAGTCCGAAACGTGGCGGGCACGACAACCTGCAAGGTTTTCACAACCTTGTAGGTTTTTGGTGTACGTTGAGAAGTCGAAAGTCGAAAGTCGAAAGTCGGAAAGACCGGAAGTCCGAAAGTCGGAAAGTCCGAAAGACCGAAAGACCGAAAGTCGTTAAGAAGGCGAGACGTGACGCCGCGGTAGGATGTCAGGGTGTTTCCTGTAGCTTTGTGTGTGTGCGTTGGAACGGAACACTAAAACTACAACCATGAACGAATCCACTACCGCTGTCGTCGGCAAAGTTGCAAAGATCACGCTGCTCTTCTGGCTGATGAAAATCGTCGCGACGACCTTAGGGGAAACCCTGGGCGATTTTCTTTCCCAAACCCTGGGGTGGGGCTACACCGTCGGGATCGCCCTGACGTTGGTCTTTTTCGTACTCGTGCTATGCGTGCAACTCGCGATGCGTACCTACGTGCCGGTGGTGTATTGGCTCGTGGTCATCGGCACCACTACGCTGGGCACTGAAATCTCCGATTATATCGACAGGACGCTGCACCTGGGCTACGCTGCGGGAAGTTTGCTACTGGTGGGCGGCCTGCTTCTAAGTCTCTACCTATGGTACCGGAAGTACGGCAACCTCGCGGTCTATCCCGTGGTAGAACGACCCAAAGAACTTTACTACTGGACGGCGATCCTTTTCTCAAACAGCCTCGGCACCGCGTTTGGCGACTTTCTGGGCGACTACTTCGGACTCAGTTATCTCTACGGCGCGTTGATTACCGGACTCGTCATATTCGTCGTCGCCATCGCCCATCGGTTCCAGAAGGTCAACCCGATTGTGCTGTTTTGGCTGGCGTTTATTTTTACCCGGCCGTTCGGCGCCACGTTCGGCGATTTCCTTACCAAACCCATCAGCAGTGGCGGACTCGACCTGGGCACGTTGCATGCCTCATTGGCGTCGGTTGGTGTGATGGCGGTGTTGTTGTGGGTGGCGCATAGGAAGTTCGGGAGATCGTAAGTTGGGAAGATCGGAAGATCGGAAGACGGGAAGACGGAAAGACCGGAAGGTGGCAGACACAATAACCTGCAAGGTTTTCAAAACCTTGTAGGTTTTGGGCGAGAAGATAGGATGATGGAAACCCCTAAGGAACTATCACCTCTCCGACGGAAGCTACCTTGCTAGCGATCAACCCGGGTGATGGTATCAATCATCCAAACGGCATCGATCCTACGCACATAATACGCATACCGGATGTCGGCAAGGGGCAGGTAAAACGTTACGTGTGCATGGCCTTCCCCCATGGGTAGTACCGTGAAGTCGATTGCATCGACATCGGCCAGATCGTCTTCGAAGGCCTCTTGGGTCATAAAGAAATGATCGTACTCAAAACCATAGGGCGGGCCATCGTTTGCAGGCTCGGCCGCAAAGTGCTTTTCGCCTTCCTCGAAGGTTTTCCGCTCGCGTTGCAGGAGGCGCTCTGACAGGCAGCCGCTGCTTCTCAGTAATTGGATATACTGATCGACCGCTTTGAAGTCGACGTGGTAATTACCCTCGTCCGGAACACCATTCGGATCGATACCGCCCCTGATGGTTTCGATCTGGTTCAACTGTGTCATATGGTCACGGTACCACACCAGGAACGCTTTCGTCACGGCAACAGGATCTTGCCCCTGCGTAGCGGAAGCGGCTTTGATGGGCGCGCCCGATTTCTCCGTACGGGTGGGCGTGGGGTCGTATTTGCAACCCACGATCAAAAAGGCAAGGAATAGGAGTGTCAGTACTTTCATATCACGTTATCAAGTCTTTCATTTCGTCCACAATACCAACCGGTCATTCGGCAAATCATATTCATAGACCTTTTTCGACAGGCTGTCGACGTAAATCCATCCGTCGGAGGAAAACCGCGGGTTCGTGTGGCCTTCGTCGGTGACGGTCTGCCCGATGTTGAAGATGTAGTAGTGCGTGGAATCGGTTTTCTCGGTGCTATCCAATAGCCATTCGATGTGGTCGCCGTTTTGGCGGTGCGCTTTGATCAATTCGCGGTCGGATTGTTGGATGTAGTGCGCTACAATGGGGTCGTACCAGTTTTCGGCGTTGTCAACCGAGGTGACCACCTTGGGATGGGTACTGGTATCGGTCGTTGGGGTGGTAGGGGTTTCGTGGCGGCAGGAGATTGCTATGATGGTGAGTAGGAGGAGGGTGGGGATGGTTTTCATGGAGCGGTGGTCAGTCTATTGGGGTGGGCAATCCATTTAAATCGCAACAGGCGGTAGTGTATTTAAGCGTGTTAAATAATTCGAAACAAGGTTTTTGTTACACAGCAGTCTTGCAGTAAGAAATCACTTTTCTGCATAATTTGTTTTTTTGTACAAAATCAGATTTTCTCTTATGTAGTATGCTTTTGAAGATTCGTGATCAATCAACAAATTTAAAAACCATAAGAATTCATCTAACAATAGATCATTCTCTTTAATCTCCTTGAGTTTATATTTAAAACATCTCACGACGAGCTTTTCGCCGTACAAAATATCTATTCTCGATAGTGGTTTTGTGTTCGATTTTAGACGTTTTGTAAGGATTTTTATTGCTTGAGGATTTAAACTCTGAAATCCTATGCCTGACAAAAGTTGTATTAAAGCTTTTATGTTTATATAATCGAGCTTATCGAGTTTCTTTAAATAGTTATCCGCTCGATTATTATATTTTAGCACGCCCCAGTCTTCTGCTTCTGATTTCCAGTAATTTCCATAAAATAAAAACTCTTTGTTAAACAAATGGAAGCCCAAATTTATCTTTTCAAACAGAGTATCCCAAAAACTCCAAAAATTGTCTAGCATTTGTTCACTACCTTGATTGCTATCGGCTTTGTAGTAGAACCATTCGAGGAAATTTTCAAAGTATTCAACTGCGTAACGACCCTGACGTTTGCTGGTTTCGTAATTAAGACCGCTATCGACTATAAATTCAAAAAGAGACTTTGTATTTCTGTTAAAATTAATTTCAAATAGAAAATCTGTAATTGTCTCTTTTATGGTTAACCCAATCTTTTGATTATTAGGATATCCATATTTGCGGTCTTCTAGCGAATACGAATCAATATGCGCGTGGAAAATAGCTTTCAAGAAACTGTATGAAAAATCATATTCCTCGTAGATAGGGAATATTCTCGTCACTTTATCTAAATCCCAAGGGGAATATTTTAAATAAGATAAATCAGAGAACTCATATTTATCACAGTTATTTTTAATAAAATCTAAAATCTTCTGTTCTTCCTCTTGAATTTCATCTAACTGCTGTTCTGAATATTGGAAATGGCGAGGGTATTTTTTATTAAACTCAGCATATAAAATTAATCCGATAAAGCAGTTATAAGCGAATTGATAATCAGCGTTCCACACATATTTTTTAAATGATGCATATAAATGTTTTAAGTGGATATCTAACTCTGTATGAAAGTCCCGAACAAATAGAAATAGTAAAACTCTAATTTTCTCAATCTGCTCAACGCTTAGTCTATTCTTGAAAAGAAATAACCTTGGTAATGAACAATAGACGGACTCATTGTCGTAGATACTTAAAGAGAAATCTGAATTTTCGAAATCATACCGTTCCTGTTTTTTGCGCACATAAAATTTTTGTGCTATTTCTAAAATAGTACGGACACAAAATTCAAACTCCTCACTAGATAGTTTTTCACTGAACGAATCCAATCCTAAGGCCGCCAACGTTCCAATAGGGAAGGAACTAATAAACGTTAGTTTTGACGTGTCAACGTTTTTAGCGTATTCTAAACATTCTTTCCAATACTCATAAGTTTTATCTACCTCTGATTTCTTTAAAAAAGTCTGTGATACCCACAAGCTGTATGCAGAGTATTCATCTCTTAGTTTGACTTGTTCTTCATTTTTTTTCATTTCTGCCTCTAACGCATCGTCGAGTGAATAATTCGGACCAATTTGAATCACTCTTTTGCCATCATGCTCAACTTCTTCCACTTTTTGTTTTCTACCGTCAATCTCGGATAGCAATTTCAGAAAGTAAACATCTTCTTTACCATGTTTTGTCTCCAAATAATCAAACATTTTAAAAAGCTCACCATTCAGATTCCCGTAGGCAAGTTGATATTGGATTAAGAAACCATTTAGACCTCTGTGATATTTCTGTCTATGCTCCCATTTCAAAGCCTCTTTTCGTTCCGCATCGCATAAATCAGCTTCCCAAGAGGCATTAGGAAATTCGAGTAAGGCGCCAGCAGAAAACTCACGAATCCAACGTTGACTTTCCCATTCAAAAAAACGTTTATCAGATAAAAGGGGCAGGAATTTGTTGCCAACTTTTCTCGGGTACGCTTGCGCGATACTGGAAAGAACAGAAAGTAGAACGACTGAATTACTTGTTGTATAGATACGACCAAAGAATGATTGAATTACTTCGTCGGCTTTTTTGGATTCAATTTTACCCAAATCATATAGGAATCTTTCAAGCGCAACAACCACTGATTGCAATAAATCTGGAACGGCAATTTCCCCACCGCGATTTATTGACCATAAATATGGAGATCCATAAATCGGATAGCTCGTTTGATTGTATAGAACATCAATAGTGGTAACGGAATCGGATGATTGCGTGACACCATCATCTTTTAGAAAGCCGGAATTAACGTAATTTTCCGTGCAGTAGTTTGTAAAATCGATTATAAAATCTATCGCTTTTCGCGAATGAAACTTGAGGAGTTTAAAAACAAATGTCTGATAAGCACTTTGAGGAAAATAATTTAAGTCATACTTTTCCTTTAATCCAAAATAAGGTTCTATCCCATAAAGGGAACTATCAAAACCAAATTCACTTTTAGATTTTGCTTTTTTGGATCTCCAATTTAAGTTAGCTAACGCAATGAGTTCATCTGGGAAGAACTTTGGCAATGTGCCCGAGTGAAAATGAGATAACGCGTATTTGATTAGGTTGCTGGTTTCATAATTTCCCTTTTTATCTTTGATAAATAAACTGTCGAGTAATATTTTAATTTCATTGGGTATGTATTCAGCAAGTTGAAAAAGAAATTTGAATCCTTTTTCCTTTAGAAAATCGCTGTCGTCCGAACTCATCCAATTTACTTCGCCATCAAAACTTTCTAAAATTTTATAAACTGTTTTACCAGCGTATTCAGGAGTCTTCGAATTAATTATTTTACCATAGTGAAGTATATTCTCCCAATCATAGAGAAAACCAAGGATTTGAATATTTATCTCGGGGAGTAATTCAATATTGTGATATATAAATTCTATTACTACATCCCATCCCTTATTATTTGGAGATTGATTAAAGTCTTTTCCACTTATTTTAAGCAGATGGATAACTTTCTTAAGTAACCTTAATTTATCCTCCAAAAGTTCCTCTCTATACTCATTGAAAAATTTTTCGCACAGATTAGATTTAACAACTGCTATCAACACTTCATCTTTCCAATGATTTTCTATTGAGTTATCGTTGATAGTTTGAATAACGAAATTATAAATCCAACTCTCAGACTCTTCTATTTTAGATTCTACCCATAGACGGAACCCTCTTCTAATCGCTGGTTCGTTAGACAACACTCTATAAAAATTGTGATTCTTTGGATTGTCAACCTTCAACGAATTGACGTATTTAATCAAACCCCAATCCTCGAAGATATCATGAGATGGAGCAAATAGATTATCTTCCTCGTAAAGGATGCCGTCTGCCTTTAGCGCATAAACAGTTTCAGAATCAAATTCATTTGCTGAAGTTAAAAGTGTCAGGTTTTTAGCTCTTTTTACAGCTATATCGATAAAGGTTTTTTGTCTTTTCTGCTCGTATAACCCATTAGTCCCCCCAACAATGTTTTTCCAAAGTTTGTTTTTAAAACCAACTATTTCAATATCAGATAAGTCATTGTTAGGTATGGAGACAAGTTTTTGAGATAGTGCTAAATACTTAGGAATTCTAATAATTTCTAGTAAGTTCACATTGTGAATAATACTATCTAGTTCCGGAATATTTTCGATAAAGTAATGTAATTCCTCGTCTGTGAGTTGGGGTACACTTACAACGGTTGAATTATTTTGCAATAATTGTTTTTCGAAGTAATTAAATTTTAGAATCTCTAAAGCATAACTTCTACAAGAAATAATCAATTTTATATTGTTGTTTTCTCGAAGAATTGCTATTAACTCTCTAAAAGCTTCTGCGTCGCCCTCTAACAATTTTTCAAAACTGTCAATATAAATTAACTGCCTTGAAAATTCTTTAAACTCACTGAATATCTCTTGAATGCTTAGATCAACACTAATTTCATGTAAAGTATTAATCAACGAACTTTTCAAAAATTGGTCAGCAGCAAAAGAAATTACACAAGTATCATCAAGCGATTCTAAAATTTGTTTGGCGTAAGCAGATTTGCCAGAACCAGCTTCACCGTCAATAAAAATAAACTGATTTTCGTTTATTAAATCTGTAACAGGAAGGTCAATTAAATTTCTTTTAAGGTGTATTCCAGATATATCAGAATGGATTTTGTTTAAAACATTTTTAGTTTGCTCGATTATGCTCCTTAGTCTTGCTTCCTTATTTTCAAGATTAATAATTATCTTTTGAATAAAATTGTTATCTCCGTTTACAAAGTCGCCTCCTTCGGTATTTATTTTTGAATTACTGATTATGTTTTTACCTGCCTCCACAAATTAAGATATTTGATTGCCATCCCCGTTTACAAAGTTTCCTCCGCCCGTATTTACGTTACCGGTTATTACGTTCTTGCTGTTCGTGATCGAGTTATGAATATGAGGGAACTTTTCTGCAATCTCGGCGATGAAATTTTTGACTTCTGGATTATCTTCAATAGAATTTTCAATTAAGGTTTTTATCGCATTTTGATTTTCAACTTTATTAGGATTTTCAACTAACTTTTGCAAGACATTTTTCGGTTTGTTATCCTTAAAGAACAATGCTTTTATCCAACTTATAGTTCCCTCAGTCAATTTCTCACTACTTGTGTCAACTACTTTCTCTATTCCTTTTTTGCCTAGTTCCGTCAAAAAAGGATATAGTACTGCTAACGTTGCTGCTGTAACTAGTGGCATTTTTCTTTCTTTATGGGTTACTTTGTTAGATTGGTGCAAGATTAAAGGAATCATAATATTTAAATCGGTTCCTTAGTGTCTTGATCTCTAAAATACAAATTTTATCCTACCGCGACTATGCTTTTCGTCATAAGCACAAATTATCCGGTAAACGTATGCTTATGTGTACCTCTAAATTAAGTTCATAGGACGCAGTTCACCACCCCAACCCCCTCCCAACAACTTTTCTCATCCCCTTCCACCTCACACCCCTCTTCCCAACTTGTTTGCAAGGCCCTGGGGCGGCATATAGGCCTTCCAAACCTGTTTTAAGAGCCTCGGGGCGGCCCCTGGGTGTTGCGGGCGTGTTCAGATTGCAAGATGCGCACCCCTAAAGCCTGAAAATAAAAAAACAGGGCCCCGGGGCGGTATTTTATGCGTTTTCGTTGCAGATTTTTCAGATTTGACGTTGCTGCACGTCGTTATTTATTGATTTTCAATCATTTTGGTTAGGGCATCCTTGTTTTAAATATTAAAAAAATATTAAATACGAATTTATTTAACATATCTGCTGCCGGGTTTGGTTAGGTTTGTACGTAATAACGTATTAAAACCCATAATTATGGAAACTTCAAACAAATCGCATGCACACCGGGGCACCCTGCCCCAAAAAGACACAGACCTGGCAGATGTGGCCCTGCACGTGGCCAAAACCTGGGCGGACGATCCGTCGCTGACGCTACGGTTTACCGACAGCAAGGCGTTCTTCTCGCTCGTCACCGACTACCGGGCGTTGCTCGACACTAAGAACGGACAGGTATCGGAACGACGGGGTGTTACCCTCCGCATCGCCGAGGCGGAAAAAGAGATTACGAAAGGGGTGCGGCAGGTCAAGTTGTTCCTCGCCCAGAAGTACGACACCGGTGCCCTCGACCACTTCGGTCGCTTCGGGCTCGTCCATCAAGGGAAGAACTTCCGCCTGCCGTCTGACCAATCGAAGAAACGCGATGCCCTGCTGGTAATGAAAAACGCGGTGGTAAGCGAAGGATGGGGCGACTCCCGTTACGGCGCCGATTTCTGGCAGTCGACCCTCGACCGATTCGATGCCCTGCTGACGGAAGCCCGTACGATCGACGGTACGATCTCGGGTCTCGTTGCCGACAAGAACAGCAAGCGCGACGCCATCCGCAAAACGCTCAACGCGATCGTGCTGAGCCTGAAAGCCGCCTATCCCGACGGGCATGAAGGTGCACTCCGAAAGTGGGGCATACAACGGGATAAGTTTTAAGAAAGAGGACGTGGGGGGCGTCCTTTTTTTTTGTGTGAGTGCCTGAGCGCCTGAGTGCCTGAGCGCCTTAGTCCCTGAGTCCCTGAGTCCCTGAGTGCCTGAGCGGCTGAGTGCCTGAGTCCCTGAGTCCCTGAGCACCTGAGCGCCTGAGTGCCTTAGTCCCTGAGCACCTGAGTCCCTGAGCGCCTGAGTCCCTTAGTCCCCTAACCAAGAACCAAGAACCCAAACCATAACCCGCCCAATCCCGACTAAAGGCAAGTTCTTCACTCAAAACCCAAAACCCATCCCCGAACCAACCACCCACCACCCACCACCCACCAACAACTATCAACTATCAACTATCAACTATCAACTCCCAACTATCAACTCCCAACTATCAACCCCCAACTTATTTACCACTTTCTTTTTAAAAATCCTATACAAACTGCGAAAAATACTTTCGTTTCTTTCCTTATTTTTGGCGCCGCCGTACCCGTAAAGCGGCTCTTACATATTAACCAATAACCACTTACCAAAATCCTGTTGTGCGGAACGGGATGTCTTTCACCCCCTATGAAAGTAAACATTACTCTTTTATGCCTTTTGGCGTTTTCCTGTTTCATCCCGAAGGCCACGGCACAGTGTACGAACGGGACCTTGTATCCGAGCACGACGTTCACACCGGCTTGCTCCAACACCTACGAGACGATCGTCACCAACGCCTGGGCGGGTCAGTACGCCAACGTGAATGTGGTGAGCAACAACGTCTACACCTTTATGTCATCGGTGAGCGCCGATTATGTAACGATTACCAATGAAGACGCGGGTGTCGTCCTGGCCCACGGTCCGTCGCCACTTGTGTGGGTGTCGGGCACCACATCCGGCACCGTCCGCTATTACCTGCACACGAGCGCCAATTGTGGCTCGCTGGGGCAGAACCGCACGCGCTACGTCAAATGTACCGCCGCACCGGTGTGTGGCAACCCGACGGCCCTGTCTGCTTCTGCCATTACCTCCAACTCTGCCCGTCTTAACTGGACGGCCCCGTCTCCGGCTCCGAGTTCGTACGACCTTTATATCGTGACTACCAACACGGCTCCGGTTGACGCGACGCCTGCCACCGTAACCAGCAACACGGCCGGCGTAGGTGTCTTGAGCGGATTGGCCGCTTCTACCACTTATTACTACTGGATCCGTTCGAACTGCGGTGTCACCAAAGGCGCCTGGGTGTCGGGCGGCAGTTTCGCTACCATCGCGGCCCTGACGTGTAACGGTGCGGCCAACGGACTCTACCCGGATGCGACCTTCACGCCTTCGTGCACGGGCAGCAACGAAACCATCGTCAACGATGCCTACGCAGGCGAATTCGCGAACGTGAACTACGTTTCCGACAAACAATATACCTTCACCAGTTCGGTGGCGACGGATTACATCACCATCACCAATGCGACCGGTACGACGGTTTTGGCCAGTGGCACCACGCCGGTGACCTGGAACTCGGGTGCGTCATCGGGTGTGCTCCGCTATTACTTCCACAGCGATCCGAACTGCGGGGCGCAAACCAGCCTCCGCGTGAAGTACATCAAATGCGTCAACGCGCCTGCCAACTGCAACGCCCCGACCAGCTTCACCATCTCAAACATCACCTCGAATTCCGTGCGTTTGAACTGGGTAGCCCCAACGCCGGCGCCGGTTTCGTATGACGTGCATTGCATCACCAGCTTTACACCACCGTCTGACAACCAGGCGTCTTCCATCACGACGATGGCGGCGGGCATCACCTGCCTGAACGGACTGGCTCCGGCTACGACCTACCATTTCTGGGTGCGGTCGTTTTGCGGCGGTACTACGAAGAGTTCCTGGTCGTATGGCGGTACGTTCACAACGAATGCGGCGCTGAACTGTAATGGTGCGTATTACGGACTGTATCCGGAGCAAACTTTTACCCCCTCGTGCACCGGTACGGTTGAGACGATCGTCAACGACGCCTACGCGGGTGAATTCTCGAAGGTAAACGTCACGTCTAACAAACAATATTCGTTCTTCAGTTCGGTGACCACCGACTTCCTGACGATTACAAACATCACCGGAACAACGGTTTTGGCCAGCGGACAAACGCCGGTCTATTGGAACTCCGGTAACTTTTCCGGGCAGATCCGTTATTTCATTAGCTCAAACGGCAACTGTGGCACACAGGCCTCGAACCGCGTGAAGTCGATCGCGTGCAGTACGATACAGGCAAACTGCGGTGCGCCGAGCTTCCTACAGTATTCTAATGTGACCTCCAATTCGGTGCGCTTGTTCTGGACGGCGCCCGAAGTTGCACCCGACTATTACGACATCTACGTATCGGAGTCGAATGCGGTGTATCCGGAGTACAACACCCAGCCAACCGGAAATTCCGCGAGTTACATCCGGTCGTATTATGCCGGATTGTTCCCTTCGACGACCTATTATTTCTGGGTGCGCTCGGTGTGTAACAATGGCAACCAGAAATCCGACTGGATGGAAGGCGGCAGCTTTACGACCTTGCCGAACCTGCAGTGTAACGGTGCTTCGTTTGGCCTGTACCCTGAAGATACGATGCAGTTGGAAAATACCGGAAACCCTGAAATCGTGGCTTTGGAAGGCAAGGCCGGGGAATATACGAACGTAGCGGTGGCGAACAACAAGCAGTATACGTTCACGAGCTCAAACCCGGAGGATTTCCTTACGATCACCAACGCGGAAGGCACGCAGGTGCTGGTCAGCGGCGTGACGCCGGTCACCTGGACATCGGGCAACATGGCGACTGTGGTACGTTTTTACCTGCACGCCAATGCGAATTGTACGGATGACGACGCGCCGCGTGTGCGCTACGTAACCGGCTCGACCCTCGGACTGGAGGAGCTTTCAGAGCGCCAGGTAGTGGTGTATCCGAACCCAAGTGCCGGACGTTTCATGGTGGAAACGGGTGGGCGTATCGCCGATGCCATTACCATCCATGACCACCTCGGTCGTGTGGTAGGAAGCTATACACCAACCGCCAGCCAAACCAACCTGACCCTAAACGGACTGGCGGGAGGCGTTTACTACGTCCGCATCAAAGCCCAGGGAACGGAGGTAACGAAGAAACTGGTGTTGAAGAAGTAAGAAGTTTTATAGGTAAAGAGAAGCCCCGTTTTGTAGCGGGGCTTTTTAATTTAGGAGTTAGGAGTTAGGAGAGGGGAGAGAGGAGAGAGGAGAGGGGAAAGAAGAAAGAAGAAAGAGGAGAGCGGAAAGGATCCCAAGTCACAAGTAGTGAACTTCCGCCATCGTTTGTTATCCAAAACCCAAAACCCAACTCACCCCTCAACCAAGAACCAAGAACCATGAACTACGAACCAAGAACCCTCAACCCCAAACTCTCCAACTTTAACAAAAAGTGCGGTTTTCCCATACCGCCATGTCATCGGGAATGGGTATTTTGGATTAGGGGAGGGGCGGATGCGTCCCTTAACGAAAGAAATCGAGACTGGGGTACAGGAAAACCGTAGTTTTTGTTAAAAGTAGCAAGGAGCGGAGGAGTAAGAGGGAAAAGGAAATCAAACCCGATTAATACCTCTTAGACAGAGTGGTCAATTTTGCGTATAGGGTTCCTGATGGGTGGTAATGGTAGCGCTTTTTACGTCTCGCGTGGCCCAAATTTCAGTTACGGTTATGGCGGACACCTTAACGGCAACGGTAACGCCCATCAGCGCATTGTCATTTGAAAAGCAGAAATGGAGCATGCCCGCCGTGGGAGCTGTCATACGTCCGTAGTCGTTGATGACTTTACCTTTCTTGAAACAACGGAAGGGTTGGCCGCTGTTGAAAAGGGTTGCGTTGTCGTTGTCGGTGATATAGAAGTCGATGTCTTCACCTGTCTGCAGCCGCGGAAGATCGAATAGCAGGCCTAAGGCGATTGCGCTGACGGGGGAGGTCACAAGTTTTGATTCGAATGCCGTACTCTTCATCATTTGTGCGGCTTTTTCGTAGACCTGTTGTCCTTGTTGGTCAACCCCAATGTAGTAGCTCCAGGCCACAGTCTTTGGTGGCAGAACGAAATTGAATGCCGTACGGTTCCCGTTCAGATTTCCCACAGAATGCACTTTCGCTACCTGGTCAACGACGTTGATTACCGCGGTGTCCCGTCGCGCCAGATAGTCTTCTTTGCTAATGGTATAGGTCGTATCCTGTACGGTTTTCCAAAGTACAGCCGTATTGAAATCCCGGGTTTTCTCGGATTCCGGCACACGTTGGATTTTGAGTTTGCAGATACGCTTTCCCAAAGAGGAGTTGTAGAATCGGAATTTGTATATGCCTGTTTTTGCGATGGCAATCCGTTTATCACGTATGTTGGTTGTTTTATAATCCATAAAGCGCGACGCGTCCGGATACTCCAAAATCTCAAACTCTTTAAGTTCCTTGCCCTCCAGTACTTCCAGATTGAGTAGTATGTTGTCCCCCGCCGCAAACGCATAATAAAGGGATTCTTCTCCCATCATGGGAACCTTCAGGGTCATTTCGGCCACGTCTACCTGCGACAGGCAGAGGGAGGGACACAGAAGCAGATAAAGTAACGTTTTCATACTGATGCTATCGTTTAGATGATGTTTCAAAAGTATAACGGAACGTCCAATTCCGGCAAAAACTGCCTTAGAAAGGGTTCCAAGACGGAGGCAGCCACCAGGGAAAATCCAAAAAGGCATGTCCCTTTGATCCAGAAAAAGGAGGTGTTGTTGCGCTCCATTTCAATGCGTTCGTTCCTCTTTCCCAGGATAATGCCGAGCAGCGCCGTGTTCAGGAAGTAGAGTGTGATAATCCAAAAGAACGTAAAGCCTGTTAATGTCGCGATAAGCTGCATTGTTTCAAAAACGAATGATCGGTTGTATTGGCTCCAAAGCACACCGAAACCCTCAGGCACCAGGGGCAGTACTTTTGCCAACAAAAGCGCCCCGGAAACGAGTAGGCCTGTGAAGTGGGCCGTGAAGGCGGGGCGCGTTCCTTCTTCCGTTTCTAAAAGGTCACGGTACTTCCGGCTGAGCAGTTGTATCAGATACAAAAGCAATATGAAGGAAACAATGGCTGTGATCAGCGTTACAATAATACTCTGTGTTTTCATGGATGGCTTGATTTTAAAGATATTCTCCAATTGTTCATATTGGTCATTTCAGGATTGATTTTTCCCGGCGGAATACCAACATTCGTGGTTTCCCATGCAATGTAGCGGCGTCCGGAGTTGTTATAGGCGATTCCGTCAAACGGAAGTGCAACGCCCAGGAGCGAATGGCTGTAGACCTCGCTGCTAAGTAGTACCACATCATATTGGTAATGGGCCAGCACTGTGTATAAGAGGAGGGTACGGGTGTCACAGTCTCCTTTTAGATTTGTGATAAATTCTACTGGCGTGTTGATGCCGAAGCGCTGATACGGATCACACTGCGCGTCGGGCCTTGACAGGTAACGTTTGATGAAACTATCGCCGTATCGGCCAGAACTGCACTCGTCTTCCAGCACCAGGCTATAGGGGATGTCCTGTACCATGGAAACAGTCATTTCGGCAAAGGCTCTTTTTGTGAGTCGGTTCGCAGCGCCGATACTGTCGAGCATGTGGTATAAGCCTGCCAACCGGTTGGTATCATAGTTCCCCAAATCAGCGACAATGGCATTGTATTCCTGCAGACCTTGCATCTGGAGTCCGATGTTCTCTTTGTGATAATGAGACGAATTGAAATCAGAGCGTCGCACGGTATAGTAGCCTTCGTAGTGGTGGCCTTCGTAATCGTCCCACGCCCGGAAACGTTTAATAAGGCTGTCACTACTTCTGTTGGTGGCCGTGTTTTTTTGCCCGGTGTCAACGGGTGCAGGTGTTTCCGCGGTATGCGCTTCCCGGGCATCGTCTTTTGTCGCTGAAGAAGAATGGCCCTGTCTCGGCATCGCCACCCTAAAGAGCGAAAGGCCGAACAGAATGAGAAAGAAGACCACACCGATACGCAAGATCCACTTCCACAAAGGTCTGAGGAAGGTCAGTAGCATCATGATGGCAGCAAACGCGAGCAGGTATCCGAAACCGGGGAGGAGCACGACTAGAAACAGCAGGGTACCAATCAGGGCGATGGATCCGATAATCCCGGAGAAGCATCCGGGCGATTCTGGCACGCGGTTAAATTGCCAATAATTTACGGTATTGCCATACCGATCCGCTTTCTGCTTTTGATAGTAATTCCCCACGGCATTCCTTTTGGATAAGGTTACCCCCGCTAGTGGCGACAATACTTCCGTAACTACCTCCGGTTCGGTTATAGGAACGTCTTCTTCGACTATCGTAATTTCCGTTCGTTCATAGTCGAATATATAACCGGTAATGAACGCGGTAAAATGGCCGAATGCCTCGGTACCGTGTACTTGCCGGTATTTCCGTATGGACTCGAAATTATATAGTGCGGGCTCCAGTATATTCACATCGTATACATGGCCTTCAGAGAGGATGGTGACCGGTATGGTATTGGGTAGTTTCTCGCGCGGAAACTCAATTTTACCCTCGACCCTGAATGGTTTGTCTTTTCGGAAGTTATCACGTGAACCACATTCGACCGTGGCTTCATAGATTTCAAAGTCGAAGAGTGCCCGATTCGGACCAGGGTTCTCGAGAAATACCCGGTCGCCGCGGTACTTTCCGCTGATTTCACCTTTAAGGAAGGTCTTACGGGGTGTACGTATCTCTTTTGTGCGTGACACATACCGATTCCCATCTTCCCCAATGAAGAACTCCTCATGTAGTATAGTTACGATGGTACCCTCTTTCATACCCCATTCGTTTGTGTGTCGTCGTAAAGGAAGTCCATCATAGCCACGGGTGGCAGCATCAAGGGTTTTGGATTGGATTTCGGAAGGGTGCGGAACGGATGGTCGGCCCAGTATTCGTATTTCGACAGCACTTCGTCACGGTATTCATCCTGCACCTGGCGATGGTATTTTCGATAACGCTTCAGGTCGATTCTTTTTAGCTTTTCGAGTTCGATATGGAGGCGTTGCAAAGAGGCAAAGTTGTAGTTGCGTATGTTTTCTCTCAGAATCGAACAGTATTTCTTTTTAAAAAGAGCATAGTCTTTCTCGACTTTTTCTTTTTCCCATACAATTCTCTGGGCATAGAAATCGGTTGCGTTTCGAACCCGGTACTTCAAATAAATCGGGAATAGGAAAATAGCGCATACCAGGAAGGTGGTCAGCCATGACAGACGATGTTCGAAAAGGATGAGTTGTATACGCTTTACATAGAAATTAGTATGTGATAACAGATAGTCGAGTTGGTCGTAGCCTTCCCGTTTTTTTTCCATGGCATTAGACAGCCGGGTCGCATACACGTTGAAGTCGCCGTTTAAGTTCGCCAGATCCGGATGCGTCATTGTAAGGACTTCAAGAAACCGTCGGTCACTCTCTATTTCTTTGTTTACAAGGTCTTCGAGATGCCCAATCAGGTTCTTTTGTGCGGCCTTTTCTTTTTTTGAGAGTAGAAAGGCCGATTTACCAGCATCCAGTTGTTTGAGCAGGGATTGTGTTTTTCTGACGAAAAAGGCGTCCGTTTTTACCTTTTGGTCGATAAAGGATAGTTGTTGGAGTAGTCTTTTTTCATCGTTAGGCAGCATTTTAGTCCGGATGTGGTTATGAAAATCCTGCAAAGCTTCCAACTCCTCCCGCACAAGAAATTCGTTCGAGGAAGCGATCATTCGGGCTTTTTCTTCCTGTATATGTTGCATCAGACTGTTGGAGATCGATTCCGAGAATAATTCAACGTTCAGGGGCTGTGCTACGATCATAGCGAGCAGAGACATGAATCCGGCACGAAGTCCCATCGATAAAGTAAGAAAGCGATTGGAGGTGCCGTTTTGATTTTTCTTATGGGGCAGGATCGCCGGGGATACCGTGTAAAGCAGCAGGAGATACATGTTGACGACCAGTAGCCCCCAAGTGATCCCGATGGGAATGCTTATCCAGCGATTTCCTTCAAAAAGAGAGAAGAAAAAAGAGTTGGCACTAAAAAAACAGCCGCTGAAAATAAGTAATACGAAGACTCCTATGAAGGCGAACATGATGCGGGCTTTCCGGCTCGATGTGCGGACGTATTCTTTATCTTCGCCAGAATAGATACTAAGCAGTACCTTAAGGCTATTCTGCGGTCTGTCAGACTTGCTTTTCATCAGCTACCCGGATATACGTATCGAGGTTCTCGTCAATTTTGCGCATTTCACGCTCTTTATAGCGTTCAATGGCGTAGTTGGTAAGCTCCTCCTGAATTTGGGCGACTTTCTTTTTTTCGAAAATCAACTTCTTTGCCTGATGATTGACCACCAGGTGCAATTCGGTTCCCCCTTTGGACGTATAGTGGTCATATTGCACTTCGATGCCGTTCTCTGCCTTTATGAGTTCGTCGCGATTCTCTGCGAGATAGTCGTAGGTTGTTTTGGTCAGCATCAGTTTAAAGAAGATCGGCGTGAGCTCAATGGCCATGAATAACAATGTGATAAAGAGCGATATCCAGAATCCGGCCACTTCATGGGCAATTTTGATTCGTTCCAGCAGACCGTCAAGTCCATTCGCAATCGCTTCGTTGTTCCCCCGTTCGTTTTCTTTCGCCTCCCTGAGTTGCTTTTTGCGGTTGTTCAGTTCTTTAAGTTCATCCGAATGATAGCTGTCGAAGGAGTTCAGGTCCGCCTCTGCCTTTTGCCGTTCGCTTTTAAGGGCTAGTGCAACGGGGCCTTCTCCCTTACCTCTTCCGCCCTGGCCCGCAGCCATTTCCTCCCGATATTGATCGTCGTATTCTTTGATTTTATTCAATAGAATTTTCCGCTGGTCTTCGAGTTTCTTAAAGTCGGAAAGCAACAATTTCTCACGATCGGCGTAGGTTTGCTCTACTTTAGCCTGGTATTCCGCCTGTTGTTCCAGTTGCTTTTCCCGTAGCTTGATATCAATCTCTGTTTTGAACATTCGGATTTCCACCGGTTTCGATATCGTCATGGCGATAATAGCGCCCATAATGATACGTGGAAGGGCGGTTTTCAGTTCTGCGATGGTAATGGCTTCGGTACCGTCACCTTTGCCGGTGCTGGTCACAATGAATCGGTCAATGTTGTAGATGATGAGTCCCCAAATGATGCCAAACACCACCGCCATCACCGCAGCCTTGACATCGACTGGGTTGTCTATGGCCGAACCGCGCTCTTCGAAAATGGTGTAAAACGCGTATCCTCCGGCCAGTCCCGCCATAGCACCGGTAGCAAAAACAATCCCTCCGAGGCACATATATTTGATTTGATCGGAATATGTGGCGTGTTCAAGCAGGTAGCGGTCCCCTCCTGCACATTTCCATAATGCTTTTTTCACCCAACCCGCTGGGGGAAGTTCATAATATTCTCTTTTCATATAAAGTCGTTTTGGTTATAGGACATTGCAGGAAGGAAGGTTACTTCCGGGAAATTCGCCACAGGTGTAGCCGGCACGAGCCGAATGGAGGTCGCCCTGATTTCCGGATCGGTGTTTCCAGCGCTTTTAAGTTGCTGCGGGCTGACCTTCAGTTTAGCGCTTTGAATAGAGGTTGAGAAGCGGCTTGAGTCAAGTTCCATCGAAGGTCGTAACCGGATGGTATAATGGTTTCGGCGAAATAAACCGTAGGCAGTTATTGAGAAATCTGTGGGAAGATTAGGCAGGTTAAATACAGCAAATTCCGGATGTGTCGTCCTGTGTCCTCCAAAACTTAGCCAAAGGACGTTTCGGAAAGAGTAGCGGAAAACCACATACGAATTTCTGAATACGTATTGTTTCGGATACTCGAGTTTAAGCAGCTTGATTTTCTTATTCCTGCGAAATAAGATTCTCACGGCACGCCGTAGTACCACACTAATGAACCGCCATTTGGGTATCGTATTTTCCATTTCGACTCTCATTTGTCCATCAGATAGCAGCGAGCAATCGGTAAGGGCTTAGCAATTGGTGCAACGATTCGATAGCGTCGTCTCCTAAAAAACTTCCGGCGCAAGTGGATCCGCCCTCACTTCGTTATTCCCTTGAGTCAAAAGTAAGTAGTCTGGTAATGTACATTTTACGGTTTCCCGTAATCGCTTTCTCCAACGAGGAAATAGCCAATTGACCAAAAGATTGATGGGCGTGCGAGTGTAGCAGGAGGGATGAAGAGGGAAGAGTAGAGAGGGGCAAGAAGAAAGAAGAAAGAAGAAAGAGGAAAGAGGAGAGAATAAAGAGGAAAGGAGACCAAGACACAAATATTGAACTTCTACCATCGTTAGTCACTCAAAACTCAACGCTCAACACTCAACCCAAAACCCAACTCACCCCTCAACTATGAACCAAGAACCAAGAACCAAGAACTACGAACCAAGAACCCTCAACCCCAAACTCTCCAACTTTAACAAAAAGTGCGGTTTTCCCATACCGCCATGTCATCGGGAATCGGTATTTTGGATTAGGGGAGGGGCGGATGCGTCCCTTAACGAAATAAATCGAGACTTGGGTACGGGAAAACCGTAGTTTTTGTTAAAAGGAGCAAGGAGCAAGGAGCAAGGAGCGAGGAGAAGGGAGAAAGAGGAAAGAAGCAAGAGGAGAGAAGAGAGAAGAGAGATGAAATAGGAGCTTAGGATAGGCAGTCACCCTTGAAGCGAAAAATCCTTATCAAATGTTATTTGGAATTTTTCGACAGGACGTGATCCGTTGGCGCTACTTTTTCTCGTCTGTTATCTTCCGCGCATCTTTCATTGTCATAACGAAGAGGGAATTCAAATCGCAATTCCAGATGGAAAGGTATTTATCGGACACGACGATGTGGTTTTTCCATTTTGCAATTTTGCCATACAGTAGGAGGGTGCACACGTCGGTTGCCGTTATGAATTCCCCCGTTTCAGGTAAGTGGGTGTGCATGGTTTCCCCGTCGGTCTGGTATTCTACCTGGATAATGTTGCGGTGCAGTCGCCTACATCGCGTCATGGTTCCTTTTGAGTCGAAGTCGATCAGATAGTCATTACCGAAGATGACGTAGCCGTTTTTCTTTGGACCAGTGAGTACGTATACCTGCTTTTTCTTTCCTTTTATGACCGGAATTATATTGAAATTCATGTCTTCGTAGGACTTGAAGATCGTATCGGATGCAATTACGGCTTTAGCTCTATTGCGCAGATCAAGATAAGCCTGTTCGGTCTCGGTTAGCGTACGCTCACGGATATCGATATTTGCTTTCGCAATATCGAACGAACTGTCAAAGGAGATGGTACCCACCACTTTCGGATCTTCCTCCCTTGAGTAAAAGATGCACGTGGTGACGTCTCCGTCCGGATACGATACGTACCCTCCGATTTTGGAATGGTCGGCGTATTTTTCCAGAAATAAATCGGTACCATACCACGACGCCATTTCCGACCGATAGAGCATCTTTCCCTCTTCTACTATAGGGTTGGTTTTCGACTCAAATTGACTAAAGGTTTGTGACGTTATGCACAGGAGAATAAAAGTGAGAAGACGGATCATGGGTGACTAAAGGTGAAGGTGGGTAAGCGTCTACTAAAGCGAAGTTACATAAAACCAAGGAGCAACTTATTAGGTGAGAATTATTTTTGTGAGATAGAGCAAGGACGGAGGAAAGAGCAGAAAGGAGAGAGGAAAGGATACCAAGACACCAGTATAGAACTTCCGCCATCGTCCGTCACCCAAAACCCAAAACCCAAAACCCAAAACCCCAAAACCCAACCCTCAACTATGAACTATGAACTATGAACTATGAACTATGAACCAAGAACTATGAACCAAGAACTATGAACTATCAACCATAAACTTCAACCCCAAAACTCCTATATTTACACTCCAACCTTTCGCTATGAAAACCTTCCTAACCATCGCCGCCGCTGCCGTTACCCTTTCGGCCGGTGCGCAAACGTCCGCATCCATGACAGAGAAACCCGAGCAAAAAGCTGTTGTTTACCAAGTTTTTACCCGACTTTTCGGCAATACCAACACCACCAACAAACCCTGGGGCACCATCGAAGAGAACGGCGTCGGCAAGTTCAACGATTTCACCGACAAAGCCCTTTCTGAAATCAAAAAACTCGGTGTAACGCACATCTGGTACACCGGTGTGCCGCACCACGCCGTCGTTCGCGATTATACCGCCTATGGCATTTCCAACGATGACCCCGATGTCGTGAAAGGTCGCGCCGGTTCGCCATACGCGGTAAAAGATTACTACAGCGTCGACCCGGATATGGCAGTGGATGTCGCCCGCCGCAACGAGGAGTTCGATGCGTTGGTCGCCCGCACGCACAAAGCCGGACTCAAGGTCATCATCGATATCGTACCCAACCACATCGCCCGTCGGTATGAAGGGAAAAACAATCCGGCCGGCGTGCGCGACTTCGGTGCGGATGACGATACCTCGGTGGAATACCGCCGCGACAATGACTTCTATTATATCCCGGGTGTGCCATTCGAAGTGCCCACGTCGGATTCGTACCGGCCGCTGGGCGGGGAATCCAACCCGCTGGCAGACGGTCGCTTCAGCGAGAACCCCGCCAAATGGACAGGGAACGGCTCCCGTCTCGCCAAACCGAATATCGACGATTGGTATGAAACCGTAAAAATAAATTATGGCATACGCCCCGACGGCAGCAAGGATTTCCCCTCGCTACCCGCCGATTTTGACCGTCAGGATTACCGCGCCCACGCCGCCTTTTGGAAAGATAAGGACGTACCGTCCTCATGGAAGAAGTTCCGCGACATCGCCCTCTACTGGATCGAAAAAGGGGTCGACGGCTTCCGCTACGACATGGCCGAAATGGTGCCCTACGAGTTCTGGAGCTATATGAATTCGTCCATCAAAATGAAAAACCCGAACGCCTTCCTGATGGCAGAGGTGTACAACCCGCAGGAATACCGGAATTACCTCCGCTACGGACTGATGGATTACCTATACGATAAAGTGGAGTTCTACGATACACTCAAAGCGGTCATCCAGGGCAAGGCGCTGCCCGACGGCCTGTCGGATATACAGAAACGGAACGCCGACATCGAGCACCACATGCTGCACTTCTTAGACAACCACGACGAGCAACGTCTCGCCAGTGCCGATTTCGCCGGTACACCCGAGAAAGGGAAGCCGCTGATGGTCGTTTCGGCTACGATCTCGACCTCGCCGACGATGGTGTATTTCGGACAGGAAGTGGGCGAGCCCGGACATGAGAAAGCTGGATTCGGTAATCCCACCCGAACCTCCATCTTCGATTATGTGGGCGTGCCGCACCACCAACGCTGGATGAACGGCGGGAAGTTTGACGGCGGACAGTTGTCGCAAAAGGAAAAAGAACTGCGGGACTTCTATAAAAGGCTGCTGAACTTTACGCTGTCGAGCAAAGCCCTGACGGGCGCGTTCCGCGAAATACAGGGCCACAACCGGGCGCACACGGCAGATTACGATCCCGGACTCTACTCGTATGTGCGTTGGGCAGGCGACGAACGACTGATAATCGTAGCGAACTTCTCGTGGCTTACGACCAGTCGTATTGAGCTTCGCATCCCTGCGGAAATCATCCGCGAATGGGGATTGGCCGATGGCACCTATAAACTCAAAGAGCAATTGTATGGCGGTGCCGCGCGTTTGGTGGTGCGCAACGGCGAAGGGACTGTTTCGCTGGAAGTAGCTCCTTCGGAATCGCTTATCCTCAAACTACAGCCCTAATTAAGGAAATGTTATTTTATAAGGACAAGCGACGGTTTTTGTTAATTTAGCCACAAATCGTAACCGATGTACCTGCTTCGTATCACCTTGATGACCAGTCTGTTTGTTTCCTTCTTGGGAACCGCACAGGATTTGGGCGGTGGAAGCGGTCGCCTGCTTCCTTCCGGTGGCGCACCGTCGTCTTCGTCTCAGGGTTCGGCCCTGCAATGGAAGGTGGAAGAGAAACCCATGTTGCCTGCAACGTCGTCGGGCGTGAACCTTACGAAGCAGGAATCGTTTGTGAACGCCAATGAACCCTATCTCAAGGAATTGAACGCGAAGTTGCAGCCGGAAGTGCCTGTCACGAAGATGACGAAAAACGGCGGGTCGATTGGGTACATACAAACCACATCACCTTATGTGATCTTGTCGTATCGCGATTCAGGAGAAGTCGATGGCGACCAGATCCGGTTGTTTATCAACGGAGAAATCGCCCGCGGCAACCTGGTGCTGAACGGTCGCCCCGGACAGTTTCGCGTGGACCTTCGCCCGGGCGTCAATACGATTGAATTCATGGCGTTGAACGAAGGACAGGTGTCGCCCAACACCGCTGCAATCGAAGTACTCGATGAAAACGGGTCGGTTTTAGGCGGTGGCGGCTGGAACCTCGAAAAGGGAAATAAAGCAAGTCTTACGGTACTGAAGAAATAATGAAAAAAGGACTGGTTTTTGTGATGGGAATGGTAGGCCTTTGGGTGGCAACGGCGTCTGGACAAGACCTCGGCGGCGGCGGACGACTGATTCCGGCCAAGACGACGCCCACTACGTCTTCCTCAACCGGCTCGGCCCTCGACTGGAAGGTAGAGAAAAAAGACAATTCGCCCCTCATCCCGCAAAAACAACCCAGCCTGACGCCACAGAAGGAAAAGTTCGTCAACCCGAACGTGCAATACAATACGACCACCAAAGTCATCGAAAGCTCGATGGCAAACAAAGACGGAAAGAAAGACTTAGGGCAAATCAAGACGAATCAATCGGTCGTCATCCTCCGGTATCGCGACTACGCAGCCGTGGACGGTGATATTGTCAAGGTTTCCCGCAATGGCGAAATCATTGCCAAGCACGTCATGCTCGACGGAGGCTACAACGGAGTCGAAATCAAACTTGACATCGGCTTCAATTACATCGACTTCAAAGTAATGAGCAGCGGCAGCGATGGCCCTGCAACCGCCGAATACGAAATCGTAGACCTGCAGGGAAATGTCATCGCGCACGCTTCCTGGGGTATGGAGGAATATGAAACGGGAAGTTTGATTATCAACCGTTACTAGAAGTAGTTGGTAATTGGTTATTGGTATTAGGTAACAGGTAATTGGTCGGAAGACGCCCCGCCTTATTTCTCTGTCAAGATGTTGGGAACAGACCCTATCAACACCTCCAAGTCTTTAGTCCAAAGTGTAGTGCAGGGCAAACCAATAGCCGCAATTTCGTCGGCGAAACGCCGATAGTAGTAGTGCACCGACTACTTACCACCGACTACTGAACTACTACCTTTTAATTGTTTGCGTTCGATCCGGTCCCACCGACACAATCTTAATCGGCACCTCCAGTTCCTTTTCGATGAACTCGATGTAGGCTTTTAGCTCGGACGGCAGCTCTTCAAAAGTAGACATGCCGGTCAGGTCGGCTTTCCATCCTTTGAATTCCCTGTAAACCGGGGTCACGTTCTCGGGTTCGATATTGTAAGGAAGGTGGTCGATCTGTTGGCCTTTGTAGCGGTAGGCAGTCGCGACTTTCAGCGTATCGAAGCCCGACAATACATCGCCTTTCATCATCATCAGTTGCGTGACACCGTTGATTTGGACCGCATACTTCAATGCCACAAGGTCGAGCCATCCGCAACGACGCTGACGTCCGGTGACCGAGCCGAATTCATTACCCACGCGTGCCATTGTCGCACCGACTTCATCGAACAATTCGGTAGGGAAGGGGCCGCTGCCTACGCGGGTGGTATACGCTTTGAAAATACCGTACACATCCCCGATTTTGTTCGGTGCAATACCCAATCCGGTGCAGGCGCCGGCGGCCGTGGTGTTGGAAGACGTCACGAACGGATAGGTACCGAAGTCGACGTCAAGCAGCGACCCTTGCGCGCCTTCCGCCAAAATCGATTTCCCTTCTTTCATGGCGTTGAAGAAGAACTCCTCGCTGTCGATGAACGTCAGTTTCTTCAACGTTTCCAGCGATTCGAAGAATTCTTTCTCCATTTCCGGAAGGTTGTATTGGATGGAAACGTCATGGAATTTGATCATTTCCTCATGCTTATTCGCGAGGTTCCGGTAACGTTCTTTGAAGTCCGACAATTCGAGATCGCCCACGCGAAGTCCGTTCCGTCCGGTTTTGTCCATATAGGTTGGGCCGATGCCTTTCAGCGTCGAACCGATCTTCGCCTTTCCTTTTGACGCTTCCGAAGCCGCGTCGAGCAGGCGGTGGGTCGGCAGGATGAGGTGCGCTTTCCGCGAGATGATCAGCCGTTTCGGGATGTCGATGTTGAATTTGGCCAATCCTTCCAGTTCCTTTTCAAATACTACCGGATCGATTACGACACCATTCCCGATGACATTCACGGAACCCGAATGGAAAATCCCCGAAGGAATCGTCCGCAAGACGTGCTTGATTCCGTCAAATTCCAGCGTATGCCCGGCGTTTGGTCCGCCCTGGAAACGGGCGATGATATCGTATTTAGAGGTGAGTACGTCGACGATTTTGCCTTTGCCTTCGTCGCCCCATTGGAGTCCGAGTAGTAAGTCTACGGCCATGAATAGTAGTTAGTTGTTGTTAGTAGTTAGTTGTCGGTAGTCAGTAGTTGGTGGTTGGTAATTGGTAATTGGTTTTTGGTTCTTGGTTGTTGGTATTTGGTGGTCGGAAATGTTCTCTTCCCTCTCTCCTCTCACCTCTCACCTCTCACCTCTCACCCCTCACTTCTCTCCCTCCATCTTCTTCCTCGTTCCATACAAATAAAGAGAGTGGTTGTGTATGTCGATATCGAAGATTTCCTCGATGGTCTTTTTAATCGTTTGGATGCGGGGGTCGCAGAATTCAAACACCTCACCCGTATCGGTCATGATGACGTGGTCATGTTGCTTGTCGAAATACGACTTCTCATAATGCGCCTGGTTGTGTCCGAACTGGTGCTTGCGCACGAGTCCGCAATCGAGCAGCAGTTCAATGGTATTGTAAAGCGTGGCGCGGCTCACCCGATAGTTCTTGTTCTTCATCTTGATGTAGAGGTTCTCGATGTCGAAGTGTTCCTCGCTATCGTAGATCTCGTGCAGGATGGCGTAGCGTTCGGGGGTTTTCCGATGGCCCTTGTTTTCCAGGTACTTGGTGAAGACGTTCCGCACCGTTTCCTGGTTTTTGCTGTTGTCGACGGATATGAGTGTCATAGCGGCAAAGATAGCGCATTTGTGTGTGGGGTGCAAGGAAGTTAGTAGTAGGCAGTGGGCAGTAGGCAGTGAGAAGTCTCAGTTGGCAGTAGGAAGTGGACAGTCGCAGTGGCAGTCGCGGTCACGGTGTCAATACAGCAATGTAAAACAGCGGCAACAAACCGCGGGGAGTGAGGCGTTGTTTCGAATAAATTTGTACTTTCGGTGAGTGGCGGGGGGGGTTAGACGTGATCTTTGATTGGATGAAAGGGGGGGGCGTTGGTTTGGCACGGGCGAGACTCTCGCGCAGGCTCGGGGGAGTTGCGGAAATTGTAAGTTCGATTGACCGGTTTTAACAATTGAGTTTGTGAAAGGTACTTTTAGCGTCATCACTACCTAACGGTTTGATTTCAGGGAAGTATAAAACTTTGTAGGGAAAGGTATTGCGTTTTTTGGGGTTATCGCACAGTGTAAAAAATCAATTGCGCAAACAGCACACTTGGTTTTTTTGACACGAAAGCCAACGCTGAGAAAACCAAAAGAGTTGTTTTAGCCAACGTACGAAAAAGAAAATGACAGAGTATAAGAACATATTAAAAGAGCTGATTAAAGACAAAACCACGTGGAGACAGCTGAAACCAGAACTATCAAAGTATAATGTTAATTCAACAGAGACAGCCGAGAAAGACACTCGAGCAGGTAAGATTTTTGAAGTTTTCACAAAACTCTACTTCCTTGTTTCTCCAACTGAAAAAGACAATCTTAAAAATGTATGGCTATTTGAAGAAACACCGCTTGAAGTTCGACACAAACTCAATTTAGGAAATCAGGATTACGGGGTTGACTTAGTTCTCCAAGATATAGAAGACCAATATTTTGTTGTGCAATGTAAATACAAGAATAATGAGTCTAGCAGATTAAATTGGTCAGCCGATAAAATAGCAAACCTCTTTGCTTTTTGTCCAAATGCTAATGGATACATAGTTTTTTCCAATGCCGTTGACTTGGATAATGTTTCAAAAACAAGGCATGAAAATTTCACTTTTTACGGAGTTGACAGCCTAAACGAAATCGATAAGGAAACATTCGACTCTATTTACAGATTATTAACCCAAAATCAGCTAGTCGAAAGAAGGTTATATGACCCCCTCCCTCATCAAGAAATAGCAATAAACGAGTGCATACAATGGTTCACAGATGGTGAAGAATCGAGGGGGCAATTGATTTTACCATGTGGTGCAGGTAAAACATATACCGCACTTTGGATTAAAGAGAAACTAGAAAGCAAAAATACTTTGGTTCTTGTTCCTTCTCTCGCTCTGTTAAGACAAATAAAAAATGAATGGTCAAAACAAAGAAGGAATATTTATCATTATCTATGCGTATGCTCTGAAACAGATATTGATAGGGAATCCTCCGATACTTTGGTCACTTACACATATGAGATAGGGACAAGAGTTACTACCGATTCAGAACATGTTAAATCCTTTCTTTTTAAACCGTTAGAAGGGAAAGTAATTTTTTCAACTTATCATTCCCTGCAAGTTATTGCTGACGCAATTAAAGAGATAGACTTCGCGTTTGATTTTGTCTTTTGTGATGAAGCTCATAAAACGGCAGGCGTTGGAAATAATAAGTTCAGCCTAATTCATGATAACAATCGGATTCCTTCCAAATATAGATTATATGCAACTGCGACACCTAGAATTGTAAAAGAATCATTAAAAAAGAAATTTGGAGAAGATTTAAAGTATACCTATGACATGAATGACCCAAACACGTTTGGGTATGAGTTTCACAGAATGAATTTTAAAGATGCAATTGAAGAAGAAATTCTCGTTGATTATAAGATTGTTGCTATCGGCGTAAATAGTGACGAACTCAAGGAATACATTGAGCAAAGAAGATTCGTAGATAAAAATATTTCTATAGATGAATTAGCCAATAATTATGCACTTGAGTATGTAATGCAAAAATATAATGTAAATCACGGCTTGACTTTTCATTCAAGAGTAAAACTCGCTCAAGAATTTGCAAACACACACGGAAAGTTATTTCCTAACACAAAAACTTTCTCGGTTAGTGGGGAACAGCCAACAAGTTACAGAAACTTGATACTTGAAGAATTCAAAAATTCAGAAAAAGCAATCATTTCTAATGCAAGATGTTTAACCGAAGGCGTTGATGTCCCAACAATTGACTTGGTTTATTTCTGTGACCCTAAAAACTCTAAAGTTGACATAGTTCAAGCAGTTGGAAGAGCATTACGGAAGAAGGAAGGGAAGAAATTAGGTCTAATCGTTGTTCCAATTTATCATTCAAAAAAGGATGAAGTTGAGAACTCTATCAGTTCAGGTTCATTTAGGAATTTACTCCAAGTTATTCGTTCTTTGTGTGACCAAGATGAAAGACTCCAGGATGAAATTAATTTTTTAGCATTTGGAAAAGGAGAACGCAAATCAAAAAAGATAGATATTATATCTTCTAGTTTTATTGACGAACAAGAGAAAATCATATTGGATGGATTTGAAGAGAAGTTAAGAAATTCTCTTTTCGATCAAATAATTGAAAAGTCTTCAAATAACTGGGATTTATGGTTCTTGAAGCTCAAAAACTATTTGGAAAGTAACAATCAAGAATATCCGAGTAAAAAAGACGATAAAGATTTATACAATTGGATTGCGAGCCAAAGAAATAGAAAGAAAAACGGCACATTGAAAAATGAGGATCTTCGGAAGTTAAATTCGATAAATTTCGTTTGGAGTATCGTGGAGTGGAAATGGGATAGAATGTTTTCTCAATTTCAACTTTATTCAGTAGACAATGTATTTCCACCTTGTCGGGGTATAGATGATCATGAGTTGGTAGAATGGTATAAGTATCAATCCAACTGCGTCAGAGAAAACAAAATCCTTTCCAAAGAACAGAAAATGCGTTTTCTTAAAATTGACCGAAAATTTGAAGGCCCGTCAAGTAGAAAAAAATGGTTTGCGCCCTATAATGAACTCGTTAAATTTAGAATAGAAAATCAAGATAGTTGGCCTCAATATAACCGTGATAATCCAAAATCACTTCAATCCGAACTTAATGTATTTTGTCAATCAATAAGAAAAAGATTTCGGGAAGGTGTATTAGAGAATTATTGGTTTGAAAAAATGCTTGCAATCGGTTTTAACTTCGAAGGTAAAACTGACCATTGGACGGATTATTGGAAAACAGTTAAGGAATTATTGGAATCAAAAAAATCAGTATCTATAAAAGAAATTGGCGAAAATGCGTATTCATGGGTTATTAGACACAAAAGGAAGTACGACAATGGGGAACTTAATGAATATGAATTCAAAAAAATTGAAGAGTTGAATTTGGACCAATTTTTTGAAACTTGGGAAGAAACCTTTCATAAAATCAGAGAATGGGTAGCGACGAATGGCAAACTACCTACGAGAACAACCCAAAAAGAGTATCACTCATGGCTTGGGTCTCAAAGGTCACGATATAAGAACGAAAGACTTTCAGAGGAACAGATTAAAGCACTTCAATCAATCGAATACGACCTAGACGCTAGAGGAAAAGAAAAGGAACAAGCTAGATGGATTGAAATGTTTGAACACGTAAAGTTGTTTAAATCAGAAAATAATAGTTGGCCAAAATTTGGTGTAACGGGAATAGAAGGAAAAATGTATAATTGGTGTCAGGCTCAACGCCAAGCACAAGCAGGCACTCATTCAGGCGGAAAGAGGAAGCCTTTAAACCAATGGCAAGTAGACAAGCTTGAATCAATTGATTTTCATTGGTCTTTATCGGATTTGAATAATTTAGAATGGGAATCTAAATATATAGAGCTAGAGAGGTTTCTTCAAAATCACCATTTATCGGAACTAATGTCAACCAACAAATTATGGAGATGGATATACAACCAAAACAACGCCTATGAAAAAGGAGGATTTGATGAAGTTAAGCATAAAAGATTACTTGAATTGGGAGTTGATATTTCTCAACGAATTAGCAGCAATGGACGTGACGGATTTGGTAAATGGTCGTGGAAAATTAGGGAAGTAGCCAAATTTATTGACGAAAATGGACATTACCCGAAAGCAGGTACGGATAAAGTTCAACGTAATTTATACCAGTCGTTGGCTAGGACAAAGAGAGCTTATCTTAGCAATGAACTCTCTGAAAAACAATTAGAATTACTAAAACAACTTAAAATTGACCTAGACTAATCTCCACTCCGCCACATCTCCTTCCAACCAAACTCCACAAACGTCTCCAACTTCGCGGCCTGTGCCAACTGCCAACTGCTAACTTCCCACCGCGACTGACACTGACACTTCGACCCCGCTCCGTCACATCTCCTTGCGCCAAGCTCCGCGAATGTCTCCGACTTCGCGGCCAGTTGTCCACCTCGATTGCGACTACAACTCCGACGCCACCACCAACCACCACCCACCAAATGAACCCACTCAAAACAAAACGCCTCTTTCTACTTTTGCCGATCGCGCTTTTCTCCTGCCAGGATCGGACTGCCGATCACTCCGTTCACACCATAGCCGATACAAAACCAGCGAAGCTGGATGTAGCCGGACAAGTCTATTTCTATGCACCGGAGTTGGATAAAAAGACGTGTGAAGCCTACGGGGAATGCGACTGCTGTTCGGGTAACATCCTGTTCCTGGATGAACGTACCTTTTTGACCATCGACATTTGTGAATCTGACGTCTCGTATTACAAAGGGACGTATAAAATAGTCGATGGCAACCTCTTACTTTCCTACGCCGGTGTAAGGGTGGAGAAAAACTACAATTGGGAGAGAGAAACCGATACCACGGGAACCGTCACAACCGAGTATCTTATTGAAACTTCAAAAACCGACCCCCGAACGCAGACGCTCACACGTATCGCGTGCGAAAAGAACACCTGCTTCAAAACAAACGATACGGAAGCCTTCTTTGCCAGTCCCGACAAAAAACAGAAAATCGCCGATCTGGTCAGGCAAATCGAGGAAGACGGTATTTGGGAAAAACTGGAAATGAAATAATCTTGAATGCCCATGTCCCCGCTCCGCCACATCTCCTGTGAATCAGGCTCCACAAACGTCCCAAACCTCACTGCCAACTGTCCACTGCGACTGCGACCGTATTTCGAGCGCAGCCGATAAATCTAATGGCATATGCGCGTAAGCGGCGTCATTCCGAGCGCAGCGAGGAACCTCTCACCGCTGCGAAACATCTCTCTCACCACCAAGCTCCCCGAACGTCCCCGACCTCACAGCCAACTGCCCACTGTGATTGTCACAGCCAACTGCGACTGCGACTGCGACTGAAACTGCCTACCGCCCACTGCTCACTGCGACATAGTCCACAGACATAGATACTCCCCGTATACCCCGTATATACCCCGTGTATAAAGCGTATATAAAGCGTCTATGGTGACAAAGTACGTCCGTAGCCGTCACAACACGCCAGAAACGGATCAACAACAACATACAGGCAAATCCCATGTATAGCCGAATTAGGACAATGAAGTACATCCGTATAGCTAAAACAAGATGTATTTCGTAACCTGTATAGCTATTTTAGGACGGGTCAAAAGCATAGATACTGTATAGATACTGTATGGATAAAGTATCAATGGTGACAAATTTTGTTTTTACCCCTGCAACGCAAGAACCAAGAACTATGAACCAAGAACCATGAACCATGAACTATCAACCATGAACTATGAACTATCAACCATAAACTAAACACAACTGTGTAGCAATTCCCCCTTCCGTTCGTCAAGTCCACATCAATCATCAACCAATCATGAACGAACGACTCCAAAAAATCCTGTATTTCCCCATTACAAAAATAATTGTGTGCATCGCGGTTTGCTTTTCCCTTTTTGTCGGCGCCCAGAATCTTGTTTTAAAGCCCCTGTTCTACAGCTTCATTCCAGACCAGGACCTCGCAAACCCCTTTATCCATATCATTTCGTGTTTTGTATTACTCTTTAGCTACTATTTCTTCTTCCGCTTTTATGACAAAAGGGAAATAAAAGAACTCTCCGTAAAACACCTGGCAAAAGAAATGTTCGGAGGTTTTGCAGTAGGGTTTTTGACCATTTCCTTGGCTATTCTTATCCTGTATGTGTTAGGGTATTATCACGTCATTGAAATGTCAACCGCCCATTATCCGATACGATTATTCACCACGTTAGTCGTTGCGGCATTAATCGAAGACCTTTTTCACAGAGGATTGATCTTTCGCGAAATGGAAAAATGGCTGGGCACCCACATTGCATTGCTCATTGTCATGTTGGTTGAAACCTCCCACTTTTTTAATCCCCATGCCAACCTGTTCACCCTTTTTACCGATTTGTGCTGGGGGTTTACGCTGTCGATGCTTTTTGTCTATACAAGAAGACTTTGGCTAACGTATTTCTTTCATCTGGGTTGGAACTTTGCACAACCCTTTTACGGCTCAAACCTAACCGGACTAAATAATCTGGGAACCATTATTAAATCAAGGTTCGAAGGCCCGGTACTACTCACCGGTGGTGACATCGGAATTGAGGGGTCTGTTATAACGGTTCTTTTTTTAATAGCAATCGGCATATTCCTGTATTATAAAGCCCGTAAGGAGGGTAAAATCATAAAAAGGAAAACGATTGGGTAAGACCACCCGATCCTCCACATCCCACACGCGCCACCAAGCTCCTCGAACGTCGCCGACCTCACAGCCCACTGCCCACTGCGACTGCGACTGCGACTGCGACTGAAACTGCCCACTACGCCTACATTTCGAGCGCAGCCGAGAAATCTAATAACCTTTGCGTAAGCCGCGTAATTCCGAGCGCAGCGAGGAACCTCAAAAACAGAGGAATAAGTGGTAAGATAGGGTAAGGTAGTTCGGCTTCCACCGCGACTGCGACTGAAATCCGCGACTTCGCGGCCACTGCGACTGCGACTGTATTTCGGGCGCAGCGAGGAACCCACCACCACAGAGGGATAAGTAGTAAGACTGGGTAAGGTTGTTCGGCTTCCACCTCGATTGCGACTGAAATCCGCTACTTCGCTACTTCGCGGCCCACTGCGACCGCGAATGTGACTGCGACTGTATTCCGGTCGTAGCGAGGAACCCACCACCACAGAGGGATAAGTAGTAAGACTGGGTAAGGTTGTTCGGCTTCCACCTCGATTGCGACTGAAATCCCCGACTTCGCGACTTCGCGGCCTTTGCCAACTGCGACTGTGACTATATTCCGAGCGCAGCGAGAAACCTCAAATGCACTCGTGACCATGACTGGATTATTCCAAGATCCAGAGAATACGCCCTTCAAAGGAAGGAAATCCGCTTTTTGCAAAAGCGTCGGATTTTTTTACGGCCGTAAAACAGTCATCCTGGCGGCTGCTGTTCTCCGTCCATAAAAAAATCCCGCCTATCGGCAGGATTTCCTTTCATCGTGACCATGACTGGATTCGAACCAGCACGCCTTGCGGCACCACCCCCTCAAGATGGCGAGTCTACCAGTTTCTCCACATGGCCAGGTAGTCTTATTTCAATCTGTGACCCGACTGGGGCTCGAACCCAGGACCCCAACATTAAAAGTGTTGTGCTCTACCAACTGAGCTATCGAGTCAAGTGCGTTCCGGGAAAGTGGGTTAGTGACCCGACTGGGGCTCGAACCCAGGACCCCAACATTAAAAGTGTTGTGCTCTACCAACTGAGCTATCGAGTCATGGTCATTCCCTGAATGCGGGTGCAAATATATGATGATATAATTTATTTTTCAAACCAATTTTATGATTAATTTGCCTTTTTTGAACACCGGGCTTTAAAGCCTTACAACATAAGGAATTACCAATGGCTGTTGTCATTCTTCTGGGGTATATGGGCAGCGGCAAGTCGACCGTCGCCAACGCCATTGGCACCCAAACCGGCTGGCCTGTCATCGACCTTGATGCCGTCATCGAGGCGCGCGTCGGACAATCCATCCCCGCCATCTTTTCAGAAAAAGGCGAATTATACTTCCGAAAACAGGAACGCGAGGCCCTGCAGGAGGTACTGAAGCGTCCGGATTTCTTCGTGCTCGCCACCGGCGGTGGCACACCCTGTTACTACGATAATATCAAGGTGATGAACCAACACGGACACACCTTTTTCCTCCAGGCATCCGTGGTTACGCTGACGGAACGGCTGCGAACATCTGCGACGCAGCGCCCGCTGCTCGACGGACTCTCCGAGGAAGCACAATCGGAATTCATCGCCAAACACCTTTTCGAACGCAATACGTTTTACCAACAGGCACAACACTCCATAGCCGTCAACGGGAAGTCGCCGGAAACAATCGCTGCGGAAATTCTGGGGAAACTGGCTTAACTGAGGACGACGGTACTCGCGTTTTCATCAAATACGACTTCCACATGCTCCTGCAGCGAAGTCGAAAGCGAAATGCCCTTAAAATCGACTTTTACCGGATACTGCTTGTGGTTGCGGTCAACCAACACCGCGGTCTTGAATTTTTTGAGGGGTACCTCAAGGAAGTGGCGTACACCATATATCAGGGTGGCACCCGAGTTGAGCACGTCATCCGCCAACACCAGTCCTTTTCCCGCATAGGCATCCGGTGCCAAAGTGGTGCGGATCGGGGCTAACGGGTTCTTTTTGTCCATTTCCACCTTACAGCGTGTCACCACAAGGGGCGATATCTGCTCGAGTACCTCCGCTATTTTTTCCGCAAAGACATAGCCATTCGGCGCGATGCCGGCAATGACGATGGAGGTCTCATCCGGAAAGGTCTCATAAATCTGGTACGCAATCCGTCGGATCGTGTGCTGTATTTCGTCGTGGGTGAGGATAGGGGCGTGGCTCATAAGGTCCGATTCTTCCGTAAAAATACGACTTCCCGATTATTCCACATCATCTTCCACAAAATCACCACTGTATTCCTCAAGGTCACGACGGTCTTTTTTGGTAGGCCGTCCCTCGCCGGTTTTCCGGTAGTGCTCTTTCGAAAGTTTCAACAACTCAAGGTGCGCATACGATTCGGCCGGGGTCTCGTCTTTCCGGTAGATGTCGACCAACTTCGCACCCACGCGGTTTGCCGGAATATCGAGCACCGACACGATATGCGTGATCTGGTCTTTTCGGAACGTAATCTTATCGCCCGGAAACACTTCCTTGGAGGCTTTTGCCACGATACCATTCACCGTGACGTGGTTTTTCCGGCAGGCCTCCGTCACCATATTACGGGTTTTGTAATACCGTACACACCACAAAAACTTGTCGATTCTCATGTGTTTAAAAAAATCATAAAAAGGGTGGGGATGAAATCAATATTGTATCTTGCAGCGCAAAAAAATACCGGACCCATGATCCACAAATGTACGTTTTATTTTTCGCTCTTATTGGTGGCGTCGCTCTTTGTTTCCTGCCGTAAGGACGATAATTCAACCGAGCCGCCGCGCGACCGTGCTGAGCAATATGCGGTCGATATCGACTCGATCGAAGAATACCTGAAGACCCATTATATGACCGTGACGGAAACCAACGGACTCATTGACGTTACCGTTGCAGCCATCCCGGCAAACGGCACGCAGACGTCTATTTGGGACAATACCGAATACCCCCTCCAGAATAAAGTCATCAAGAATTCAAACCGCGAAACCAACCGGGTAGACGGTCGGGTAGACGATCCGGTTGACTATAAAATGTACTACCTGATCCTAAACGAAGGAGGAGGCGCGCGTGGCGTGGTAACCGATTCGGTTTACTGCTCGTACCGCGGCTGGACGCTTGACGACGAGGAGTTCGACCGCAGCGATACACCGTTTTGGTCAACCTTCCCGGCACTTAGTACGTCGGAGACTGCATTGATTGCCGGGTTCCGGGAATTTGTCCCAGAACTGCGCGCGGCGGAAAATACCATTGACAATGGCGACGGTACCTATACATTTCAAGACTATGGGGCCGGACTCGTGTTTCTTCCGTCGGGTCTTGCTTACTTCAACTCGGCTTCTGGCAGTATCCCGGCGTATTCTCCTTTGGTGTTCCTGATTCGACTGAACGGAGTCAAGGAACGCGACCACGACCGTGACCGGGTCCTCTCTGATTACGAGAACCGCGATGCCGATGGAAACGTTGTTACGGATCTTTTTGCAGTCGACACCGACGGTGATAATATCCCTGACTTTCTCGATATCGACGATGACAACGACTCCTATTCCACGAAAAACGAAATACGGATTACCGAAGGAGGAAGCGACTATTACCCCTTCGATCTGATTCCGAACTGCACGGGCGGCAGCAAGAAAAAGCACCTTGACCCGAACTGTCACTAAATAAAAAACTCCCGCTATCGGCGGGAGTTTTTGTTTTGCTAAAGATCTTTATTTTTTCCTTGCGATAACCTTCTTCGCTGCCGCTTCAATCGCTGCCGCACTCAGTCCGTATTTTTCCATCAACTGTTCCGGTGTGCCCGATTCGCCGAAGGTATCGTTCACCGCAACAAACTCCTGTGGTGCCGGATGCTGCGTCGCCAACAGGCGCGATACGCTTTCCCCGAGTCCGCCCAGGATGTTGTGCTCTTCTGCTGTTACCACACATCCCGTCTTCGCAATAGAGGCGAGGAGGGCCGCATCGTCCAGCGGTTTGATGGTGTGGATGTTGATCACTTCAGCCGAAATACCGTCTTTTTCGAGGGCTTCCGCTGCCAATAGGGCTTCCCATACCAAATGTCCCGTTGCAACAAGGGTCACGTCTCTTCCTTCATTCAATACAACCGCTTTCCCGATTTCGAAGGGCTGGTCGGCCGGAGTGAAATTCGGCACTACCGGACGTCCGAACCGCAGGTACACCGGACCATGATGGTCGGCAATCGCGATGGTCGCGGCTTTCGTTTGGTTGTAGTCACAGGTGTTGATGACGGTCATGCCCGGAAGCATCTTCATCAATCCGATATCTTCCAGTATTTGGTGCGTAGCGCCGTCTTCTCCCAATGTCAAACCCGCGTGTGACGCACAGATCTTAACGTTCTTATCGGAATAAGCGACAGACTGCCGGATTTGGTCGTAAACGCGTCCGGTTGAGAAATTGGCGAATGTCCCCGTGAACGGAATCTTCCCGCCAATGGTAAGTCCGGCCGCAATACCGATCATGTTCGCCTCGGCGATACCGATCTGAAAAAAGCGTTCGGGATGGTTTTTCTTGAAGTCGTCCATTTTCAGTGAACCGATGAGGTCGGCACACAGGGCTACGACATTTTCGTTTTTCTGGCCCAGTTCCGTAAGACCGGCGCCAAATCCGGAGCGGGTGTCTTTGCTTCCGGTGTTTTCGTATTTTTTCATGAAGAAGTAATCAGTCGTTAGTAGTTAGTGGTCGGTAGCACGTATCGTACAGTGTTCATCGTACATCGTTCCTTCTAATAGTCGCTTTCACTCTCGCAATAGTTCTGCGACAGCGCCGCTTCCAGTTGGGCGTCGTTCGGTGCTTTTCCGTGCCAGGCGTGGGTGTGCATCATATAGTCGACGCCGTGGCCCATCTCCGTGTGCAACAGCACGCAAACCGGTTTTCCTTTTCCGGTGCGTGATTTCGCGTCGGTCATTCCGGTGATGATCGCCTCGATGTCGTTGCCTTTCGCAATTTCCACTACGTCCCAATCGAAGGCCAGGAATTTCGCTTTCAGGTCGCCCATGTGTAACACTTCATCCGTGCTGCCGTCGATCTGTTTTCCGTTGAGGTCGACCGTGGCGATGAGGTTGTCGATTTTCTTCGCTGACGCATACATGATCGCTTCCCAGTTTTGGCCTTCCTGTAGTTCGCCGTCTCCGTGCAGGCTATACACGAGGTGTGCATCGTTGTTCAGTTTTTTGGCGTGTGCGGCTCCGATAGCCACCGAAAGTCCCTGTCCGAGTGAACCAGAAGCGACCCGCACCCCTGGTAACCCTTCATGCGTAGTAGGGTGGCCCTGCAGCCTCGAATTGATATGGCGGAAGGTAGCCAGTTCCGATACCGGAAAGTAGCCGCTCCGGGCCAAAACGCTGTAAAAAACAGGCGAGATATGGCCGTTCGAAAGGAAAAAAACGTCTTCGTCACGACCGTCCATATCCCAACCGTCCTTGCGGTCCATCAGGTTTTGGTAAAGGGCGACGAAGAATTCCGTACACCCCAGTGAACCTCCAGGGTGGCCCGAGTTCACCGCGTGTACCATGCGGAGAATGTCGCGTCGCACCTGGACGGCCAGGGTGTTCAGTTGTTGAATGTTGCGTTTCATAGTGTGTTTTAGGTTAAACCGCTGCAAAGATAGTCCATACGGAATGCGGTTGCTGTTGATAACCTTCCATTATGCTAACAACACGATTTCCGTCCTGTTTTTTATCGTTGTGCTAAAAGAGTATGAACCAACACCTGTTGTAATGACTATGATGCCGATGCAAAAGTCCTTATTCCTGAAGGATTGTAGAGATTGTATGGGCGATTTCGGGGATTTTATTTTTTGCGACGTCCCAGACGATCGAATAATTCACGCCTATATAATCGTGTATAAGACGGTCTCTCATGCCAGCCATATTTTTCCAGGGGACGGACGTCCACTTCAATTTTTGATCTGCTGGAATCTTCTTAGTAGCTTCGCCAATAACCTCGAGGCTTCTTATGACGGCTCGCTTCAATGTTTCATCTTCCAGAAAAGTCGGATAATCGATTAGCGCTGTCACTGAAACAAGGTAGTGGCATTCGTCGGAAATGTGGCGTAGAAGCTCCGTTGGATCTTTATACATACTGCACCTCGTTCAGGATTTTCGGACCGATGTAAGGACTCAGTCCATTTTCGGTCACCACCTCAATTTTTTCATTTTGAAACAGGTATTCCAACAGGTCACAAGCCGCCATGAAGTTGTCGAAATTCTCTTTTTCAGGCTCGAAATCGATAAGGAGGTCGATATCGCTTTTTGCTGATTGCTCACCTCGAAGATACGAGCCAAACAAGCCCACACGCCGAATGCCAAGTTGCGATAACTTTGCTCTATTCGACTTTAATGTCCTTAGTATGTGGTCTTTTGTCGTCATAAAACGTTACCAAATATACAAAGTCTTTCATTGCTTTGTCCCCACACATTACGCTTCCGCCTCCTGCTTCCGCATCATCCCCCGTACCACCAAAACGATACCGGCTATAATGAACGGAATACTCAGCCACTGTCCGGTCGACAGCACATTGCCCAGTTTGTTTTCAAACCCGCCCTGGCTGGCTTTTACGAATTCCACCATAAACCGCACCGTCCACAACAGGATCAGGAAAGTGCCGAAAATAAGTCCGGTTTTCTTACGGGCGTCTGTCTTCCAATACAAAAACAACAATATGCCCAGCACCACCACATAGCTGACGGCCTCATACAATTGGGTCGGGTGGCGGAACGGAATGGCATTGAGGATGTCGGCATACTGCGGATCGTTCTGTATGAGCTCGTACGCCTTGGTTTCCGACATCGCGTGCGTTACCTGCATTGGGTTTTTGTCATCCCAGAATTCGCTTTCGCGGATGAATTTCACCGCATACCAGTTATCGCCCGAGGTCACTTTTCCGTAAATCTCCGAATTGAAGTAGTTACCGATACGAATGAAAATACCACCCGCCGTCACACCCAACACGATCCGGTCGAGCGTCCACAGCAACGGTTTTTGAAGGAACTTCCGGCTGCAATACCACATACAGATGATAATGGCGATAGCCGCACCATGACTCGCAAGCCCTGTGAAACCAGTGAATTTCCAACCATCCGACGTTTCCCGTATCGGAAGCAATATCTCAAGCGGATGTTGCTGGAAATACGGCCAATCGTAAAAGAACACCTGTCCGAGGCGGGCACCCAAAAACGCGCCGATGGCAGTCCAGATAAAAACGCTGTCGAGTTTTTCCTGCGAAAGGCCTTCGCGTTTGAACATAGGTTTGACAATGTAATAGCCCATTACAAACCCGGCCACCCATGTGAGGCTGTAATACCGGATCATGACGATACCAAGGTCAATGCCTTGCGGTGGATTGGAAATGATGTTCAGTGCAAGCATAAGTAGGTGTTATCAGTTTATTTCGGTGGCACCGGGTCATAGCCCGATCCACCCCAGGGATGGCAACGTAGAATCCGCCAAATGCCCAGTCGCAGGCCTTTTAGCAGTCCGTGGGTTTGCAAGGCCCCAATCATATACGAAGAACAGGTGGGCGCAAACCGGCACGACGACGGCAGCAGCGGCGACAGCACCCATTGGTACACCCGTACTAGTCCGACGAACGGAGCGATCAAAAGGTGTTGCCATCGGGTTGCGGTCATATCAATAGGTAAAGGTAGTACCTTCTTTTCCGTCTTTCAGTTGTATGCCCAAAGCAGCCAACTGGTCGCGTATTTGGTCGGATAGCGCCCAATCGCGATCGGCCCGCGCTTTGTTTCGCATGTCGATCAGCAGTTGAATGGTGCCATCGAGCTTTTCCGTATGGGTATCGGTGGCTTCCGATTTGTTACGAATGCCCAACACGTCGTAGAGAAACGTCTCCATAAGCGTGCGGAAACGGATAAGGTCGGCTTCCGTCAGCGTCGCGCTTCCGTCTTTCAGCAGGTTCACAAACCGAACGCCCTCGAAAAGATGCGAGATCAGGATAGGCGTGTTGAAGTCGTCATCCATCGCCTCATAACACGAACGTTCCCATCCGGCAACGTCAAGGGTAGAGGTAGGGCCCGACGTCAGTTCCGGCAGCGCATCCATGGCCTCCATCAGGCGGTTATAGCCTTTCTCGGCAGCCAGGATCGCATCGTCCGAAAAATCGAGGATACTGCGGTAATGTGCCTGCATCATGAAAAAACGGGTCACCGCGGCCGAAAACGGCTTGCTCAGGAAAGGGTTGTCACCGCTCAGGATCTCGCCCGGCAGGATGTTGTTACCCGTACTCTTCGCCATTTTCTTCCCGTTCAGCGTCAGCATGTTGGCGTGCATCCAGTAATTCACCGGCGCATGCCCCGTCGACGCTTCGTTCTGTGCAATTTCGCATTCATGGTGCGGAAATTTCAGGTCCATCCCGCCACCGTGTATGTCAAACCGCTGCCCCAGGTATTTGGTGCTCATTGCCGTACATTCGAGGTGCCAGCCCGGGAAACCGTCGCTCCACGGAGACGGCCAGCGCATGATGTGCTCGGGTTCGGCCCGTTTCCACAACGCAAAATCCTGTGCATTGCGCTTGTCGGTCTGCCCGTCAAGGTCGCGGGTATTTTCCAGCATGTCCTCTAGGTTCCGCCGGCTCAATACGCCGTATTCAAAGTCATTGTTGAACTTCACCACATCGAAATACACCGATCCGTTCGACACATACGCATATCCTTTGTCCAGAATTTGCTGCACGATGCCGATTTGCTCGATGATGTGTCCGGTAGCCGTCGGCTCGATACTGGGCGGAAGGAAATTGAACTGGTGCAGGATCTCATGAAAATCGACGGTATACCGCTGCACGATCTCCATCGGTTCCACCTGCTCCAACCGGGCTTTTTTTGCAATTTTGTCTTCGCCTTCATCCCCGTCATCCACCATGTGGCCCACGTCCGTAATATTCCGCACATAGCGCACTTTATAACCGAGGTGCCGCAGGTAGCGGTAGATCATGTCAAACGACATAAACGTACGCACATTACCAAGGTGTACGTTACTGTAAACCGTTGGCCCACAGACATACATGCCAATATGGCCCTCGTGAATGGGGGTGAACACTTCTTTCTCGCCCGAAAGCGAATTGTAGATCTTAAGAGGATGGTCCTTATACAGCATCGTCCGTGTGGCTTTGAGGGGCCTAAGATACTCCGAAACTCGGAAACAACGAAGTGCCCTGCGAAATTATCTGCCCGCGGAAAGGGGGTAGGAGGGATGGGAAGCTGATCCGGCTTTCCCCTGCAACGCCTTTCGTCGCCGCGCCGCATTTGCAGACGGCCACACGAGCTTCCGTTGGTCGCTGTGTGGCCGTCGCAACTGCATGCCGCGCCTCCTCAGGCGTTTCCGGTACAATCCGGGCTAGGGCGTTAGAACTTCGTTTCGAGTCGGATGTATTCGAGGAATTCCTTCCTGACGTTCTCGTCTTTGAATTTCCCCCCAAATTCTGATGTTACAGTACTACTTTCGATATCGCGGATACCGCGTGAATTCACGCATAAGTGCTTGGCGTCGATGATACAGGCCACGTCTTCTGTGCCGAGTGCTGCCTGCAACTCCTGCACGATTTGCATGGTCAGTCGTTCCTGCACCTGCGGGCGTTTTGCGTAGTAGTCGACGATGCGGTTGATTTTCGACAGGCCAATCACCTGTCCGCTTGAAATATACGCCACATGCGCGCGGCCCACGATCGGAAGGAGGTGGTGCTCGCAGGTCGAGTAAACGGTGATATTCTTCTCTACCAGCATCTCGCCATATTGGTAATGGTTTTCGAAGGTAGAGGCTTTGGGTTTACGGTTAGGGTGAAGTCCGCCGAACGTTTCCTTAACAAACATTTTGGCCACACGGTTCGGGGTGCCTTTCAGGCTGTCGTCGGTAAGGTCGAGACCTAGTGTAAGCAGGATATTTTCAACATCCTTTCGGATGCTCTCTATTTTTTGTTCATCGGTCAGGTCAAAGGCGTCCTCACGCAACGGAGTTACTGCACTTGTAGTAAAATGGTGGTGATCGTCGAAATCGGTAGGAAGACTCATTTCAAATATTTGTTTAGGCAAAGATAATAAAGTCTTAAGCATGAAATGGGGTGCAGGGGGGATGCGCCGCGTCTGTGCACTGTAATTTTACTTTTGTTCAAGTAGGGTTTTCGTTAATTTGGTTGTTCTGATTTTGAGAAAAATGCACGGTTCAGGTTAGCATTGTTAATATAAGGTAACCTGAACCCCGTTTTCGTAAATTTTATGTACATTTCGCGCTTTAAAAATCAAAAGATGGGATTCAGGAAATTAGGAATCATTCCGTTTGTTCTTTGGGGAACTTTAACTTTTGCTCACACGACCTTACGAGGTGCTGTTGTAGCGCAAGCCTTACAACCCGATACCGCCACGGTAAATCAGAACACAACGGCTTCGATTAACGTATTGGGAAATGATATCCTGAGTGCGGCCGGGGGTAACGTAATGGCGATTGCGGCAAGCCCCACCTACGGAACTGCCACGATCAATACCAACGGTACGCCAGGTACTATTTCAGACGACACCATCCTTTATACTCCTTATTTAAATTACACTGGGACTGACTCGTTTAACTACTCGGTAACCGATGTAAACGGTGTTTCGCAGACGGTTTCGGTTTCGATAACGGTCAATCCGGTGGCGCTTTCCATCACCACGAGTGTCCTTAATGAAAGTTGCCCCGATGCAAATAACGGCTCCATTATTGCGTATGCGAAGAATGGTATTACGCCGTATACCTTTTTTACGCTTTCCGGCCAAATGTCGGCTACGAGTGCAACCGGCGTTTTCACCGGACTCGAACCGGGCACCTATAATGTGACCATAACGAGTTCCAGTGGTGCAACGGCTACTGCATCGAATCTTATAGTATATCCTGCGAACGATCTTAACCTCACAAGCGATACAACCATTTGTGCGGGTAACCCGAAACAATTAACCGTAAGCGGAGGGGGTGCAACGTATGCATGGACCTCCACACCGACCGATGCCAGCCTGACACCAGGAGGTACAATACAAAATGTGGCACCGACGCAAACGACCGTTTATACCGTCACCTCCACTATTCCATTGGATCGTAATCTCATTGCCAATCCGTCTTTTTCACAAGGGAACAAGTTTTTCTACAGCGATTACACGTTTGCAGGCAATAATAACTCCAATATTCCGAGGCGATACGGTGTGTTATCAAACACGTCGGCCTGGTCAACCGATTATGGCTCGTGCTCGGACCACACGGGCTCAAACGACCAAATGTTGATCGTATCCGGCTCCCACACAAACGGGGGTAATGACATCGTGTGGAAGCAAATCGTGCCTGTCGCTTCGGGCCAAAACTATCTTTTTAAATATTGGATACAGAACCTCTCCGGCAGTAATCCTGCCAATATGGTCGTTAAAATCAACGGTGTACAGGTCGGAGGTGTTAATGCAGTCGACCCTAATAACGCCTGCGGCACCTGGATCGAGCATACCTATGCCTGGGCATCGGGCAGCGCCACTACTGCAGAAATCGCGATTTATGACACGACGGTTGCGATCGCGGGTAACGATTTTGCGATCGATGATATTTCCATGAAACGCACGGGCGAAACCTGCACGATGACTAAGTCGGTTACCATTTCGACCGTCAACCAATTGACCGCGACGATTGACGGTCCTGTCACACAGGTTTGTCCAGGCTACTCGGCCCCGCTCACTTTTACAGGTACCCCCTTCACGACGATCACGTTCACATCGCCGGCAGGCAACGGATCTGTAACGCTGAATGCACAAGGCACCGCTACATATTCGCCTTTTGTGCTTGATACGACCACCTTCACACTGGGAACTGCTACCAATGGTACGTGCAGTAACCCCTTGACGGGAAGCTTTACCATATACGTGTATTCTACGTCGGCGGCACCTTGTACCTCCGAACAGCCCTTTCCGTATCCGACCGCCAATGTGCAGATTGAGGCGCCGGTGCCGGTTTGTTACGCGGGTGGCACTACCACGTTAAAGGCGAGTTATTATCTTCCGAGACCTACGACAGGCTATGGGGTGAAATCGATACCTTACCAAAACCTGTACTCCTACACGGGTGGAACGCCAATGGACGCTACGCAGGACGATATATTTACACCCCCCTTTACGATTCCGTTCAACTTCTGTTTTTATGGAAATAACTATTCGCAATTGACGATCGGAACTAATGGTATGATTAGCTTCGACCTATCCAATTCTGGTAATACCTGTCCCTATTTTTTCTCCCAGTCGATTCCGAGTGCTGCGATGCCAGTTAAGAATGCCATATTCGCGGTGTATCAGGATACCAATATTGCTTCGCCTCCGGTAACCAATACATCAATCCAGAATGTCAACTATTATGTCGGTGGCGTTGCACCAAACCGCTATTTTGTGGCAAACTTCAATGAATTACCACAATTTAAGTGTAATAATACCGTCGGTTTGCAGACTTATCAGGCAATCTTGCACGAAACCACTAACATTATCGATATATACATCAAGAATAGAACTCCCTGCACTACATGGAACCCAACTTTAACTTGTTGTGGAAACGGCCTTACAGGTGTTATCAATTCCACGGGCACTCAGGGTGTTCCGGCGCCTGGTCGTAATACTGGAACGTGGTCTGCATCTAACGAGGGCTGGCGGTTTTACCCCTCCGGTTCAGGTGCTTCACAGGCGACGGTCCAATGGACGGATAGCGCCGGTAACGTAGTTGGAATGGGTGATCAGATTCAGGTACCTGTTAATGGTCCTGAGATCTACACGGTAAAGGTGACTTACACCACTTGCTATGGTACTTTCGATGTGACGGACAGTATCGCGGTAGATGTCGAGCCATCGCTGGGCATTACGGATGCTTCTGACATTACCGTTTGCGGTCAGTCAACCGGGCCGTTCAACTTTGGAAACATCAATCAGGATGCTGCCATACTCACCGGTTTGGTGCAGAGCGATTACGATGTGTCGTATTATTTAGATCCGGAAGATGCCCGTAACTGGGCGGGTAACTCACTCACGCCGGCACAATTGGCAAACTATACCGTCACAAACGCGTCGGATCTTCCCAGAACGATTTACGTTCGTGTGACGGAAGTCAACCCCACCCTTGGTTGCGACAACTACACCCAGTTTACACTGGATGCATTTAGTCCGGGGGGTAGTATAGCGTATCCGCAAAGTACGTATAACATTACCGTGCCTAATACCACTGCGGCTGTCACGATGTCGCCCGATCTGGAAACCGGCGGTACGTTCGCTTCGGACGTTTCCGGTATTATATTGGATCCGGCTACCGGTCTTGTCAATGTCACCAGTAGCGCGCCAGGTACCTACAATATAACATATACCGTATCCGCACCGGGCTGCCCGTCTTATACCACACCACCGTTTACGTTGGTACTTGAGAACACTTGTATAGTCGACGCAACCGCTTCACAAACTGCGGTCTGCAGTGGTACCAATATCGACCTTTTCGCAAGCGGAACAGAGATCAATGCGACGTATGCATGGACAGGCCCCAGCTTTACTTCTAACCAACAGAATCCGGCCGGTGTAGTATTGCCTACGACACCAGGCGACTATGTGTACCATGTAGATAAGACGGTTTTTGGCTCTATTTGTGCCTCCGACGACATTACCATTTCCGTCTACGAAATCCCGACGGCTGCTTTTGCCGTTTCGACCTTCCCGGCCTGTGTGGGTGATACTCCTAGTGTATCGGTAACGGGCACGCCAAATGCGGTGGTTACGGTGTATGAACAAGGCACCACGACGCCTATTTCGGTCACGCTCGACGCCACGGGTGTTGGGTCATTCACGACCCTTGCGGTGACTTCGACAGGCATGGTATACGAACTGACACGTGCTGAATCGACTACGACGCCGGTCTGCGCCACGGATTATACCCCTGGCACGGTGACGGTCACCATCACGACAACGCCTCCGACAGCGACGGTAGCGGCGCCGCCGACGGCTGTCTGCTCAGGTGATACGGCTACTTTTACCGTTACGGGCACACCGAATGGTGTTGTAAATTATACGCTGGGTGCCGCGGGAGGTTCCGTGACTCTCGACGGAGCAGGTACGGCCCCGGTTACGACCGGTCCAATTACGGCTGGGGTAACTATAACGCTTAACAGCATCGTGTCGGGTAGCTGCACCACGCCGCTCTCTGCCACGGCTTCTGCTTCGGTATTGCCATTGCCAACGGCGAGCTTTACGGCTACTACGACCATCTGTGCGCAGCAAGCGGCGGTGATCGACTTCACCGGCACGCCGAACGCGCAGGTGACCTTCACTGATAGCAACGGCACCTCCAATACGATTACCCTAACAGCAGGCGGTACGTATCAGTATACCTCACCGTATCCGATGACGGCCAACGGCACCTTCACCCTGAACAGTGTGGTGAGTGCCACCACACCGGCCTGTACGCAAACCCTGAACCAACAGTTGAACTTCACGGTCAATGCCCTTCCAGCCGTTACACAGGATCCGGCCCCGGCCACACAGGCAGCCTGCGAAGGCAGCACGGTGACCTTTACCGCTGCGGGAACAGGAGCGGGAGTGGGGTATCAGTGGTACGGTCCATCCGGACTGATCACCGGTGCCAATAACGCGACGCTGACCCTGACCAACATCACCCTGGCCCAGGAAGGAAATTACTACGTTGAGGTAAGCGGTACCTGCGCGCCTTCACCGCTTTCGGCCAATGCCTTTTTGGATGTGACCGACGCTCCGGCCATCACAAGCCTTGCAGCCAATACGGTGCTGTGTGAAGGATCGAACTATAGCATCACGGTAAACGCCACCGGAGATAACCTATCGTATGAATGGCGCAATGCTGCCAACCTGGTGGTAGGCAATACCGCGACACTGACCATCGCTTCGATCACCCCGGCCAATGCGGGTACCTACACCGTTACGGTGAGTGGGGCCGCAGGCTGTACGCCGGTATCGCAATCGACGACCCTTACCATCAATGCCCTTCCGCAGATCACCACCCAACCGGTGGGCGCGACCATCTGCGAAGACGAAGGCTATACCTTTACCGTAGCGGCTACCGAGTCGCTGTTGAACTTCAACTGGTACCACGGCAGTCCTGCGGCACTTGTCAAGAGCGGTCCGGATAACTTCCTTACCGTTGCCGGTACGATGGCCGATGAAGGCACGTATTATGTAGAAGTCACCAACCCGTGTTTACCAAGTCCGGGTGTTACCAGTACAACCGTTACGCTGAACATCGAGCAGAAGCCACGCATTACGGTGCAACCGTTATCCCCTGCGCCGATGTGTACGGGCGAGAACTTTACCCTGTCGGTCACCGCCACAGGCGAGAACCTTGGCTACCAGTGGTATGGTCCGGATGGCAACCCGATTGCGGGGGCTACCTCGACCAGCTACAGTGTGACCGGCGCCCAGGTGAACCAATCGGGGAACTACTTCGTTCGGGTGAGCAACACCCTGGGTGAATGTAGCCCGGTTGATTCGACACCGGCCACTATCACCGTGAACCAGGGCCCTGCCTGGACAGTAGAGCCAGGTGATCTGAACCTGTGTGTTGGAGAGGCTATCCTGCTTAGCTCACAGGCTTCAGGCGATGCCCTGACCTATAGCTGGTATAAAGACGGAGTGGACCTGAACGTCCACACCCCTGATCTTACCATAGCCGCCGCCGATGTGGATGTGACCGATGCGGGTATTTACCGCGTGGAGGTCACCAGCCCGACGTGCCCACTGATTTTCTCAGAGGCCATTGTTCTGGTTTACCCAGCTCCGCAGGCAACGATAGCTAATGGCAACGAGCCTGAAATCTGTGAAGGACAAAGTGCTGATGTGGTCTTTAGCGGTACCCCGAATGCGGTGGTGACCTATACGATCAACGGGGGAGCACCTCAGACCATTGTATTGAGTCCGGGCGGGCAGGCCATCCTGGCTACGGGCCAACTGGATGCCACGACTGAGTACACGCTGGTGAGTGTGATTACGGGCAGTGAGCCGTATTGTTCGGCTCCACTAGCCGGACTTCCGAACACCACGGCTATTGTAAAGGTTGACCGGATCCCGGATGTGGACCTTCCACAGGATACCTACCTCTGTTTTGACGCGGCGGGTAATCTGTTGGGTGTACACGATGCGTTTGAAACGGGGCTTGACCCGGCTATTTATAGCTTCCAGTGGTATTTTGAGGGCAATCCGATTGCAGGAGCTACCGGATCGGGTTATACGCCCGACAGTGCGGGCCAGTATCGTGTGGAAATAACCAATAATACGACGAATTGTACTTCGGCTGCTACGGCTCCGGTTGTGTCCTCGACGGCTCCGACTTCGATCACGGCGGCGGATGTGACTACGGGTTACTTCGCCGATACGGCTTCGATTGTAGTGACGGTTGACCCTGTAGGAGACTACGAATACCGTCTGGATGACGGTCCGTGGCAGACCAGCAATACCTTCACGGGTGTCAGCAACGTATTGGGCTATGCCCAAACGGGCAGTCATACGGTATATGCCCGCGACCTGAAGTCTTGTGGACAGGTAGAGTATGCGGTGTATCTGGTAGATTACCCGAAGTATTTCACCCCGAATGGCGACGGCATCCACGATACGTGGAATATTCCGGTGATTAGTGGTCAACCGGGTGCGCTGGTTTACATCTTTGACCGTTCTGGTAAACTATTGAAACAAATTTATCCGAGCGGTACCGGTTGGGATGGTACATTCAACGGCAACCAGATGCCTGCCGATGATTACTGGTTCCTTATCCAATATGAAGAAGCCGGCATTACTAAAGAATTCAAGGCACACTTTACCCTTAAGCGCTAAAAGCGGGTTTTGTTCAAATAAAAAAGGCTGTTACCATTGTGACAGCCTTTTTATTTTGGGGTTACGCGTACTACTTTGCGTTGTATACCTGAAGCGCTTCTTTTAATATCGCCACGCTTCGTACGAGGTCTTCTTTTTTAAGTACATACGCAATCCGGACTTCATCCTTACCAGCGCCTGGAGTGGAATAGAAACCGGCAGCCGGAGCGACCATAACGGTTTCGCCATTGAGGTCAAATGATTCTAACAGCCATTGCGCAAAGTCGTCGGCGTCTGTGACAGGTAGTTTCGCCATACAATAGAAAGCACCTTTTGGATTTGCAACGACTACACCGTCGATTTTACTTAATTCGCTTACCAATGTATCGCGACGGTCTTTGTATTCGCCAATTACTTCGTCAAAATAGCTTTGAGGCGTATCCAGTGCCGCCTCCGCTGCAATCTGTTCGAAGGTCGGCGGGCTCAGACGGGCCTGTGCGAACTTCATCGCGGTAGCCATCACTTCCTTGTTTTTTGACACAATACAGCCGATTCGGGCACCACACATACTGTAGCGTTTCGAAACCGAATCGATCATAATCGCGTGTTGCTCCAGACCCGGAATGTTCATCACCGAGTGGTGTATGTAGCCGTCGTACGCAAATTCGCGGTACACCTCGTCGGCAATCAGGAAAAGGTCGTGTTTTTTGACGAGTTCGGCCAATTGCAACATTTCCTCTTTTGAATACAGGTAACCGGTTGGGTTACCCGGGTTGCAAATCAATACCGCTTTCGTACGGGGCGTAATGAGTTTTTCAAATTCGGCGACGGGAGGAAGTGCAAATCCGGTATCAATTGTCGAGATGACCGGCACCACTTTGACACCTGACGCCGTGGAAAAGCCATTGTAGTTAGCATAGAACGGCTCGGGAATGATGATTTCATCTCCCGCGTCCATCGTACTTCCCATGGCAAAAAGCAATGCTTCCGAGCCACCGGTGGTAATAATAATATCAGCTGTATCAACAGGCAGGCCATGGGCGGTGTAATAGGCCGCCAGTTTTTTGCGGTAACTTTCGAAACCGGCCGAGTGGCTATATTCGAGTACCTCAAGGTGAACGTTTCGGATGGCCTCAAGGGCTCCTTCCGGCGTGCGGATATCGGGTTGTCCAATATTCAAATGATAGACTTTGGTGCCTCTTTTCTTTGCTCCTTCTGCATAAGGCACCAACTTCCGTATGGGCGATTCAGGCATGTGCTGCCCTTTGCTTGATATGGTTGGCATGTGACTGTTTTTACGACTGCAAAATTGCAACTTTTTTTGCATCCGGTCACGCAACCCGTATCTAAATGCGGTATTTCTATTTCATTGGCGATTATTTAGTATTTTTAGGAAAAAAGAAATGAAACGGTGGTTGCTCGTTGCCTTGCTTTTTACGAGTCTGGTTCCCTGGGCGCAGGACTCTTTTACGTTTTTGGGCAATCGCAAATCGGTTTCGATTCCCTTCCGACTTATTAATAACCTGATCATCGTGCCGGTAACCGTAAATGGCACACAACTCGACTTTTTGTTGGATACGGGCGTAGAAGAGAATATCCTTTTCAGTCTTGAGGAAAAAGAACTTCCGCTATTTAACGTTGAGAAAATCGAGCTTCGGGGTCTGGGCAGCGAGGAATCGGTGGAAGGCCTGAAGTCGGTGGGGAATATGATTGGTATGAAAGGAATGAAAAGTACCAATCAGATACTATATGTCGTACTTGACGAACAATTCGATTTTTCAGCCAGCCTCGGTGTTCCCGTCAATGGCATCATCGGGTACCGCTTCTTCCGCGATCACCCCGTGACGATCGACTATGCCCGAAAGCGACTTCGGGTATATAACCGTGCCCGCACCGACATGAGTAAAGTACTTCGGGATTTTGTAGCTTTCGATCTTACCATCGAGAAATCCAAGCCTTATCTGAAGGTGGACGTCAGTATTGATTCGATTCCCCGGTCGTCTAAACTTCTGATTGATACCGGAAATAGCGATGCGGTTTGGCTTTTTCCGTCCCGCGACAAGAAAATCACCGTTCCGGATAAACGGCTGCGTGATTTCCTCGGTCGTGGTTTCAGTGGGGAAATCTATGGCGACAAAGCCAGGATATCCCAATTGCAGTTACAGACTTTTTCGTTCAAACGACCTATCGTCGCGTTTCCCGACACCACTTCCGTGCGCCATGTCAGGATGGTCGACCAGCGTGTCGGTTCGATCGGGGGCGAAATACTCAAACGATTTACCGTGTGTTTCGATTACCAACAGCAAAAACTGTATTTGAAACGCAATGGCTCTTTTTCCGAGCCCTTCACCTATAACATGAGTGGTATTACCCTGCACCACGCCGGACACCAAATAGTGCAGGAACGTGCTAATTCGACCGGAAACAGGGTCGACCTTTCTTTTGGCGAGAAGGAAGTACAGGTCAGCTATCGCTTCTCGCTCAAGCCCATTTACGTCGTCGTATCGGTACGAGAGGATTCACCGGCAGAGAAGGCTGGTATCCGAAAGGGCGATCTCTTAAAACGGGTAAACGGGCGCGACAGCTATCAGTATTCCCTCCAGGAATTAAACCTATTACTGAAGTCGGAGGAAGGCCGTCATGTGGAAGTAGAGGTGGAACGCGACGAGAAAATCCTCGATTTCCGCTTCGATCTCGAAGAACTCCTCTGACCTTGGCCTGCCCGGTTTTTTCGCTACCTTTGCGCCACACAACACACTTACATCATGAGTTCCGAAAACAGCAAGCGGTATGCCCAACGCGGCGTGTCGGCTTCAAAGGAGGATGTACATAACGCCATCCGGAATATCGACAAAGGGCTGTACCCGAAAGCATTCTGTAAAATCGTTCCTGATTACCTCACCGGCGACCCCGACTATTGCCTGCTGATGCACGCGGACGGAGCCGGAACAAAGTCTTCACTGGCCTACATGTATTGGAAGGAAACCGGAGATGTTTCCGTTTGGAAAGGCATTGCACAGGATGCCCTCGTGATGAACCTTGACGACCTATTGTGTGTGTGGGTGTGACTGATAACATCCTATTGTCTTCCACCATCGGACGTAACAAAAACCTGATTCCGGGTGAGGTGATTTCTGCCATTATTAATGGAACGGAAGAACTCATTGCGGAGTTGGCAACCTACGGCGTTACCATTCATTCTACAGGTGGCGAGACGGCCGATGTGGGCGACCTGGTTCGTACGATCATCGTCGACTCGACCGTCACAGCCCGCATGAAACGGGAAGATGTAATCGATAACGCCCGGATTTCGGAAGGGGACGTGATTGTAGGACTCGCATCATTCGGACAAGCGACGTATGAAAAGGCGTATAACGGAGGGATGGGAAGTAACGGACTCACCTCTGCCCGGCATGACGTCTTTGCCAAACACCTGGCGGCGACCTATCCGGAAAGTTATGACGCTGCCGTTGCGGAATCGCTCGTCTATTCCGGGACGATGGGTTTGACGGACGCGGTGGACGGAAGTCCCCTGGATGCTGGAAAATTGGTGTTATCCCCAACACGCACCTATGCCCCGGTCATCCGCAAGATCCTCGAGCGGTTTCGTCCGACTGATATCCACGGCATGGTGCATTGCAGCGGTGGGGCACAGACGAAAATCCTCCATTTCATTGACGACCTCCATGTGATAAAAGACAACCTGTTTCCGGTGCCGCCTCTTTTCAGGTTGATACAAGAGCAATCCGGCACAGACTGGAAGGAGATGTACCAGGTATTCAACTGTGGCCACCGGATGGAACTCTACGTCCCGGCAGCGATTGCACAGGATATCATCGCCATTTCCGAAGCGTTCGGCATTCCGGCGCAGGTGGTAGGCAGAGTGGAAGCGGGTCCTAAGCGACTGACCGTCATCAGTGAATACGGAGACTTTCAGTACGCATGATACCCCGCGATCTGGTCCTTGAAAATGAAAAGGTACTTCTAAGGCCGTTGGAGGCATCCGATTTTGAACTGCTGTTGCCTTTTGCGCTGGAAGAGCCCGAAATCTGGTATTTTTCGCTCGTTCGCGCAGCCGGAGCCGACGGATTGCGCCACTATATGGATATTGCCCTGAAGGCCCGCGAGACAGGTCAGGAATTCCCCTTCATCGTATTCGATAAAGTAACCGGCCGCTATGCCGGGAGCACACGTTTTTACGACATAAACCTTCCGTTCGCAACCGTGCAACTTGGGTATACGTGGTACGGAAGTGCCTTTCAGGGTACCCACGTTAACCGCAATTGCAAGTACCTGCTTCTTCGCTATGCTTTTGAAGAATGGGGAATGGAACGGGTGGAGTTTCGTGCCGACGCCCGTAATGCCCGGAGTATTGCCGCAATGAAAAGTATTGGTTGCCAGGTAGATGGTGTCCTGCGGGCGAATATGCCTACCGCCGATGGTGGACGGCGCGACAGCATCGTCCTTAGCATTTTGAAAGACGAATGGCAGGAGCGTGTCAAATCGTTATTGGAAAATAAAATCAAGCTTTTATGATACTAACCCCTTTTTTCGGAGTAGACGATCTTTTGTTCGGTATGAAGCAAGAAGATGTAATCGCCCGCAAAGGCGCTCCTTCACGCCAATTCAAAGACGAGGACGGCAACGTGATCTTTTTGTACGATAACGCGAAACTGCGCCTTTCGTTCTACGAAGAGGGAGACTTCCGTTTAGGATACATCATTACCGCCCATCCGGATGTTGAGGTCGCCGGTGTAAAACCGATTGGGTTGACCAAGGAGGCGCTGCTTCCGACTATGCGAGAGGCTGGTTTCCCGAAATGGACAACAGAGGCGTTCGATACCTATGAGAACTTTGTCAATGAAGAGCATTGGCTGGTCATCCAGACCGAATTCGGGGAAGTGGTAAAGATCGAGGCAGGTGCGGCCATCAACGAAAAGACCGACGAATTCGATTGGAAGTTCCAATAAAAAAGTCCCCGAAGGGACTTTTTTTTTATTCTGCTTTCTCGAGCATTTCGATTTCGAAGATCAGGTCGGTATTAGGTGGGATGCGTTCACCGGCACCGCGCTCTCCGTATCCGGAAGCAGACGGGATGAATACCACCGCCTTATCGCCCAACGCCATATTCTGGATGCCGTCGATGAATCCGGAAATCAGTCCTTTTTTATTGCCATACTGGAAAGGGAAAGGGGCATAGCCACCTCCGTTTGCACGGGCTTCATCAAAGGTGCCAAACGCCCTGTTCACGTCGGCATAGCTGCTGTCGAACAGGCGACCATCTTTGAAGTAACCGGCATAATGGATAAATACCTGCTGCCCGTCGGCTGGTTTCGTACCCGCGCCCTTTTTAATGATGGTATAGGCTACTCCGCTTGGCAATACCGTAGCGGTTTCACGCACTTTATCAAAATAGGCTTTCTTCTCGCTGATGACGCCACCATATTGGGCCTCATACGCTTTCCGTTTTGCAGCTTCCGCTTCTTCCTTCTCTTTACGCGCTTTGGCTTCCTGCTCGTCGCGTGTGGCCATGTAGTCACCGAAAACTTTTACCGCATTGAAGGCTTTCGCTGCTGCACCTTTACGAATGATCGTCACTTTCGCAATGAGGTCGTTCTGTGCGATGGCGTTCACCACATCCTGTCCGGAAACGACATACCCGAAAACGGTATGCTTTCCGTCCAGCCAAGGCGTGTCTTTGTGGGTGATGAAGAACTGGCTGCCATTGGTTCCGGCTCCGGCGTTCGCCATCGAAAGCGTTCCGGCGCGGTTGTGCTTCAGGTCGGTGATTTCGTCCTTGAATTTATAACCAGGGCCGCCACTTCCGGTACCGGCTGGGTCACCCCCCTGGATCATGAAGTCGGCAATGACCCGGTGGAATTTGAGTCCGTCGTAAAATGGCTTTCCTTTTAAGTTTGCGTCCGTCACCGCCGGATTGTTACCTTCAGCCAACGACACGAAGTTGGCGACCGTAATGGGCGTTTTTCCGTATTCGAGTTTAAGAAGGATTTTTCCTTTGGTGGTCGTGATTTCCGCGAAGAGCCCATCTGTCGACGCAGGCGCTGCTGCCTTCGGCGACGCTTTTTTGGTCTGGGCGAATACACCTGTCGATAAGGTCAACAACAACAGGCAAATGAGTTTGGTTTTCATATGTGGATTTCGGTTTTTTTAATTGCTTGGAAGTATTTCGACGTCAAAGACGAGATCGGCGTTTGATGGAATGATCGGTGGTCGGCCGGCTTCGCCATACGCCAATATCGACGGTATGTACCAAATAACCTTATCACCCAATGATGCCTGGTCGAGTCCTTCAATGAACCCCTGGATCATCCCGGTACGTTGGCCGTAGCTCCAGACGATGGGTTGGTAGCCGTTTTGCGCCGCCTGCCCCGGATCGAGTTTTCCATAGGCTTTGGCAATATCGGCCTGTGTGGTCCAGAACAGGATGCCATCAGGGAAATAGCCCGAGCATACCACCTTTATTTTCTGGCCGGGCTTCAATTTACCACCTGTTCCTTTTTTTACTATGGCATACGAGAAGCCGGTCGCCGTTTTTGTGGCTTTCGGACGGTAACTGTCGAGGTAGGCCTTTTTCGCATCGATAACTGCCTTGTGTTCGTTTATGTACGCCTGTTTTTCCGTTTGTGCATCCGCGTCCGCTTTCTTACGGGCGTCGGCTTCCGAACGGAAGTAGTCGCCGAATACCTTAGGCGCATCGAATTTTTTCACGGCTTCCCCAATACGGATGATCCGGATGGAGGTGATGACGTCGTTGACCTGGATCTTATTGACGACATCCATACCATTTCCAATCACGTGGCCGAAGACCGTGTGTTTGCCATCGAGATGTGGCGTGGCTACATGCGTAATAAAAAACTGGGAACTGTTGGTGTTGGGTCCGGAATTCGCCATCGAAAGTGTTCCGGCGGAATCGTGGCGTAGATCCGTGATTTCATCCTTGAATTTATAGCCCGCGTCACCAGATCCGTTCCCCAGCGGGTCGCCTCCCTGGATGACAAAGCCCGGTTCCACCCGGTGCCACTTTAATCCGTCGTAGAAGGGTTTTCCGCGGAAGCGTTTGTCTACGAACGTATTCGTTCCTTCTGCCAGCGACACAAAATTCGCCACGGTTACCGGAGTCGTCTCGTAATCGAGCATCACCATGATGTCGCCTTTTGAGGTCTTGATTTCGGCGTAAAGTCCGTCAGGCAGATCCGAATGTTCGTCTTTACACGAGGCCAGGAATAGGCATCCCAGGGCCAGAAGCCATAGTTTTCTCATCAATCAGTACTTGTTTTGTTTTCAGGTTTAAAATCGTTCAGCGTCACGGTCACGATTAACGGAGTGTTGGGCGCGATCCGTTTGGTGTCACCACGATACCCGTATCCTAAGTGGGAGGGGAACAGGAACACCACTTTTTCATTTTTGTGCATTCGTTTGAGACCGTCGCGCAGGCCCATCAGGATGTTCTGCTTATCGACGACATACGTCTGCGGCCGCAGTTCGACCTCCGAGTATATCACATTTCCTTTCAGGTCCTGGATGGAATAGTCAAATTCCGCCACATCGCCTTTTCTTGGACGAAGTGTGTCTGTCGCATTTCGCTCAAGGTAATAAAACCAATATCCCTTGGGCGTAGCGGTATACTGATGCGCTTTGTCAGCCCGGATGATCGAGTCGATGACCGCTTCTTCCCCGGCAATCAGTTTCTTGTTGCGTGCGACCGACTCGCGCATGAAGGTCCCCGAGGTGTGCGACACCGGCCGCCGCGCCTGCTGTTGTGAGCAGCCAATGGCTACGACCAGGGCGGTTATGAATAGTATAATCTGTTTCTTTTTCATACGTAGTCGTGTATCTCAATATCTGCCACCAGTTTCTGAAAACGACGGACGGTTTCCGCCAGTGAATCATTTGATTTTCCACCGGCTGCGTTGATATGGCCGCCGCCGTTGAAATGCGTGCGAGCAAATCGGTTCACGTCGAAATCGCCTTTTGATCGGAAGGAAATCTTGATGATGTTCTCGTCGCGATGCTCAATGAAAATAGCGGTGAAGACAATGCCTTTTACAGACAGGCCATAGTTCACCACACCCTCCGTGTCGCCTTTGATATAGCGGAAGGTATCGAGTTCTTCCTGCGACAAGGTAATATAGGAGGTCTTCTTTTCCGGAATCAGTTTCATATTCTGCAAGGCGCGTCCCACTAACTGCATACGTTCATACGAGTTGCTGTCGTAGACCTGGCTGTAGATACGTGCGTTGTCAACACCTTTATCGATGAGGTCGGCGGCGATTCGGTGTGTCGTGGAGGAGGTAGAAGGGAACCGGAAATTTCCCGAATCGGTCATGATACCGGTGTAAATACAGGTAGCAATCGTATGGTCGATGTCGCCTTCGTGCCCCAGGAAACCAATGAAATTATAAAGCATCTCACAGGTCGAACCAAACCGCGTCTCCGAATAGCGCACGGCTGCATAGTCTTCCGGATGCTGGTGATGGTCGATCATGATGAAAGGCACCTTAAGGCGTTTCAGCACGGTTTCCATTTCACCGGTACGATGCAGGGCATTGAAGTCGAGGGTAAATACGAGTTCTGCCTTTTCCAATTGACGCGATACGTTCTCGCGGTCTTTCTCATAGACGACCGTTGCTTCCGAGCCCGGCATCCAGGCCAGAAAATCTGGGAATTCATTTGGTACCACAACCAGTGGATCATGGCCAAATTTCAGGAGAAAGTGGTAGAGTCCGAGCGTGGAGCCCATGGCATCGCCGTCCGGACTGCGGTGGGGTATAATGGCTATTTTCTTAGGGGATGACAGCCAGTTCCTGACCGTTTCGATTTCTTCCTGTTTCATGTACCGGTTTTTCGCCTGCGCCGTGTATACACAGTCCGTGCAGCATGCGAAAATACGTTAATTCCGTTAAAAACCATCGCCTTTCGCAGGGTCTGCAAGTTAAACATTTTGTAAAAAGGAAGTAGGAGGAGCGCCGGAAAATTACGGGAAAACCGCAGCCGGAAATCCATGTGGGTTTTTTAATTTAGCGGTTCAAAGAATGTGTATGATTTCTGAAGCCGATTTCCGCCATGAACTTTCGCTTATCATCGAGAACGCCCTTAGAGAGGACATAGGTCCGGGCGACTACAGTTCCCTGGCCTGTATCCCGCATGATGCCCTGGGAAAAGCGAAGCTATTGGTGAAGGAAGACGGCGTGATTGCCGGGGTGGACTTTGCCCGGATGATTTTCCAGAAAGTCGATCCGGAGATGGTGGTCGAGACCTTCATCGAAGACGGTACGGCGGTTCGAAAGGGCGATGTCGTGTTCCACGTGTCCGGTCGTTCGCAATCCATACTCAAGGCGGAACGTACCGTATTGAATTCGATGCAGCGGATGAGTGCGATTGCCACCAAAACGCGCTATTTCGTTTCGTTGCTTGAAGGAACCGGTACACAGATACTCGATACCCGTAAAACGACACCCGGTTTTCGCGCGGCTGAAAAGTGGGCGGTGACGATTGGCGGAGGTGAAAACCATCGGTTTGCGCTTTACGACATGATCATGCTGAAAGACAACCACAACGATTTTGCCGGTGGGATTACACAGGCCATCCGTAAAACGCAGGCGTTTCTCACACAACATCAATTGGACCTGAAGATAATCGTCGAGGCGCGGAATCTGGCGGAGGTAGAGGAAATCCTTCAAAGCCCGGGTATCCACCGTATTCTTTTGGACAACTTTGATTACGAAACCACCCGTCAGGCCGTGCGGTTGATCGGGAACCAATGCCAGACGGAATCGTCCGGCAATATCAACGAAAAGACGATACGTGCCTATGCCGAATGCGGTGTCGATTATATTTCATCGGGCGCGTTGACGCATTCCGTCTACAACATGGACCTTAGTCTCAAGGCGATCTGAGTATGACCACGCGCGACCGTATCTTCAAATGGCCCCTAATAGGCAGTGTGGCGCGTTGGGCGCACCGTATCACCCTTTATGAAGGGCTGACGTTGTATGAATTGCTCGAGATCTATATCGTCGGACTCGGGCGCAGTGCCGTCAATAACCGCAGCAAGGCCATTGCGTTCAGCTTCTTTATGGCGTTGTTTCCGTTCGCACTGTTCATACTCAACCTGATTCCGTTTATTCCTATCGACCATTTCCAGGAGGATTTCCTTCGGTTTGTGGCTGACAGTGTGCCGCCTAATACGTACGATGCGATATCGGGTATCATCAACGACATCCTCAACCACAGCTACGGGAGTTTGCTGTCTTCCGGTTTCCTCCTGTCGATATTCCTGCAGGCGAACGGGGTCAATGCCATCCTGACCGCTTTCGAGAACGCGCTTCCGCACCATGCCAAGCGACCGTTTCTGCCGCAGTATATCGTGGCCTTGGGGATTTCGTTCTCCTTGAATATCCTGTTGATTGTAACGGTGTGTATCATTCTGGTCTTTGAAGTTTTCGTGCAGCAAACACGCCTTCAGGATGTGGTAAGCGACCGAATTCCACTTTTGCAGTTAGGACGTTATGCCTTCCTGATCCTGATGGTATTGATAGTGACATCGGGATTGTTCAAGTTCGGTACCAAGCAACTGGAGAAACGTCCGTTTATTTCGGTGGGGTCCGTTTTTACGACCATCCTTTTCGGGATGACGTCATACCTTTTCGGTATTTGGGTGGTACGTTTCTCCCGCTACAATGAACTATATGGCTCTATCGGGACGTTGCTCATCGTCATGTTTTACATCTGGATCAACTGCACCATTCTGCTGCTCGGTTTTGAGCTCAATAATGTCATCGAGGAACACAAGCAGAAGATCAGGCGGAGCAAGCAAACCGCCGACACCTGAGCATGCGCTTCGTTGAAGTAATATTGCCACTCGCGTTACCGCGTACTTTTACCTACAAAGCAGGTGATGCGGAATTGCAACCTGGCACGAGGGTAGCGGTGCCGTTTGGCCGTACGCGTATCTACACAGCATTGGTGATTGAAACACATGATAACGCACCGACACTTTACGAGGCACGCGATATCGAACAAGTACTCGATACACATCCGATCGTGACGGATATACAGATTGCACATTGGTTCTGGATCGCGTCCTATTATATGTGTACGATAGGTGAGGTCTATCGCAGTGCGATGCCTTCGGGCTTACTATTGGAAAGCGAAACGCTTTTGTCGGCCGCTCCTGATACCGATTCTGACCTATCGTTGTCACCCGACGAACAGGCGATACAGGCGGCATTGACGCGTCAGTCGTCTTTGTCGGTTCGGGAAGTATCGGCGTTGCTTAACAAGAAGCGTGTCTTTCCTGTCTTGCAGGGTATGTTAGCGAAGAACCTCGTTCGGTTGCGTGAGGAAATACAGGATGCGTATAAGCCCAAGCTCGTTCGGTATATCCGCCTGGCTGAGGCATTTGATGATCCGGAAAATCTGCAACCGCTGCTCGAGGAATTAAAAAACGCACCCAAGCAGCGTGATCTCGTCCTGTCCTATTTCCAACTAAAGGCCCGCGACCGGAAGCCTATTGCCGTCAACCTTTTGTTGGAACATGCGGCAGGCAGTGCCGTCGCCTTGAAAAGTCTGGTGGAAAAAGGGATTTTCGAAAGCTACCAGCTTCAACAGGATCGGCAGGTTTTCGATGGCTCGGTACGCGAAGACCGTCTGGAGTTGAGCGTTGCGCAGCAGGAGGCATTTGAGGCTATCCGGGTGTCGTTTCAGTCGCATGACGTGACGCTTTTACACGGTGTGACGGCATCCGGTAAGACGGAAATCTACGTACAACTCATCGAGCGTTTCCTTGAAGAAGACCGATCGGTACTCTATCTGTTGCCCGAGATTGCATTAACGACACAATTGGTCGAGCGACTCCGATGGCATTTTGGCGAGAAGGTTACGGTCTTCCATTCCGGATTCAGCAACAACGAACGGGTAGAGGCGTGGCAACGGGTGTTAGAGGGAAGCCCAAAAGCCCGGATTATCATTGGCGCGCGCTCTGCATTATTCCTGCCGTTCCGCCATCTCGGTTTCATTATCGTAGACGAAGAGCACGAGCCGACCTTCAAACAACAGGATCCGGCCCCGCGTTACCACGCCCGGGATACGGCTATCGTGCTGGCGGGCTACCACGGTGCAAAAGTGCTATTGGGTTCGGCGACGCCTTCGCTGGAGACACGGTTTAACGCCGAGTCGGGAAAATACGGACTCGTAGCACTCACCAAACGCTATGGCGATGCCGTGTTGCCTGAAATTGCGTTGGTCGATCTGAAAGACGCCTATTTCCGCAAAAAAATGAAAGGGCATTTTAGCGATACGCTGATCGAGAACCTGCAGGAGACGTTGGAACGGGGCGAACAGGCCATCCTGTTCCAGAATCGGCGTGGTTTTTCGCCCGTAGTCGAATGTCTCGACTGCGGTCACGTGCCCCAGTGTCCGCAGTGCGACGTAAGTCTGACGTATCACAAGCACAAAAGCCAATTGCGCTGTCATTATTGCGGCCACGCCATCGCCATGCCGCAGTTTTGCCACGCGTGCAGCTCGGTAAACCTTACCACCAAAGGCTTTGGCACGGAGCAGGTGCAGGAGGAACTTGAGGCGTTGTTCCCGGCGATTCGATCGTTGCGTATGGACCAGGATACGACCCGCGGCAAGCATGCTTTTTCGCGCATTATAGATGCGTTCCGTAATCGGGAAGCCGATATTTTGATTGGTACGCAAATGTTGTCAAAGGGCCTCGATTTCGACAATGTAGGGTTGGTCGGTATTATGAACGCCGATAACATGCTTTACTATCCTGATTTTCGTGCACAGGAACGGGCCTTCCAGATGCTCACGCAAGTGGCGGGCCGGGCCGGGCGTTCGGAGCGTAAGGGCAAAGTCATCATCCAGACGTATAATCCGTACCATAACATCATCCGGCAGGTGATGGAGAACGACTATCCCGCGATGTATCACGAGCAGTTGCATGAGAGACGTATATATAAGTACCCACCGTTTTTCCGTCTTATCCGTATTACGTTGCGGTATCGTGAGTACGAACGCCTTCGGGAAGCATCTGCCTGGCTAGCCGATGTATTACGGCAACACCTTGATATGCCGATATTGGGTCCGGAAGAGCCGCCTATTGCCCGTATCCGAAATGAATATATCCGGCAGATATTGGTCAAGATACCAGGTAGTAGCAATCCCGCTCCGGTCAAATCGCGTATTGATCGCATCCGGACGAGTTTTTCCGCCGTGCCACACTATCGGTCGGTGAGAGTAGTGGTGAACGTTGATTTTTATTGAGTTTTTTCGGGACTGACCAGAAGACATGGGGGTAGTTCGGGGATTGTATTGCGGTGTGTGTACTTGATATGAAAAGACCTGCAAGGTTTTTAAAACCTTGCAGGTCGGAGTCATCGTGATTTACTTCCTATCTCCCGAACTTCCAATCTTCCGATCTTCCATTCGCTAATCCGCTAATTAACTCATTCGCTAATTAAAAAAAACTGCCAGTTCAATTGAACCGTACAGGTCTTCCATTATCTAATTATCTAATTGACTAATTATCTAATTACACATACTCCAACGCTTTCTTCAAATCGTCTTTCTTGTTGCGGCTAAGCGGTATTTTATTCGGTCCGATTTCGGCGAATTTACTGTTGAATTTGTCGACTTTGTCGATGTTGACGATGAACGATTTGTGTACCCGCACGAATTTCTCGGCTGGCAGGTCATTCTCGAACGACTTCATGGTGGACAATACCAGATGGCTTTCGTCGTCGGTCACTACTTTCACGTAGTCGCCGAACGCTTCCACCCATTTGATACGCGAAATGAACACCTTGAGTTTCTTTAGTTTGCTCTTGATGAAAATGAACTCGCCGTCTTCTTCCTGTGCGTCACGCAACATCGTATACATGTTGAGGGCGCGTTTGATGGCGATCTCGAAGCGGTGATGGGTGATGGGTTTCTGCAGGTAGTCGGTCGCGTCATAGTCGAATGCCTTGACCGCATATTCCGGTTTGGAGGTGATGAAAATAACCTGTGGCTTGGTCTTGAGTCCGTCAAGAAGGTCGAAGCCGCTTACGATAGGCATTTCCACGTCCAGAAACAGTAGGTCAACCTGGTTATATGACATGAAATTCTTGGCCTCAATGGCGTTTGAAAACTCACCTATCAAGTTAAGGTTGAGGTGGTTGGACGCCAATTTACCGACGATCATCCGTTGGATGGAGCTATCGTCCACAATAACGCAATTCAGTTTCATAATCCGTCCTCTTTAACACTTGGGAAATTAAAAGTAGGGTAATTTGCGGTTACAAACCAAATGTTGGCGAAAAAAAATGCATTTCGTCGATATTTTCACCGTCTGCATTTGTGCAATCAGATTAAAAGACTACTTTTGCACCCACGTTTAAAATAACCATTATGAATCATTACGAAACTGTTTTCATCTTGAATCCCGTTTTATCTGAGCAGCAGGTAAAGGAAACAGTAAGCAAATTTGAGGATTTCCTTACTTCGAGGGGTGCCAAGATGGTCGCCAAAGAGGACTGGGGCTTGAAAAAGCTGGCTTACGAGGTCCAAAACAAAAAGAGTGGTTTTTACCACCTGTTCCAATTCCAAATCGACGGTGAGCACCTGCTTCCATTCGAAACGGAGTTCCGTCGTGACGAGCGCGTGATGCGTTTCCTCACGGTCGCACTTGACAAGCACGCCGTATCCTGGGCTGAAAGAAGAAGAGAAAAACTCAAACAAAAAGCGTAACCATGTCTAGCATCGAACAAGCAGCAAAAGGGAAGAAAGACGGAGATATCCGTTATTTGACCCCACTGAATATCGAAACGAACAAGCAGAAAAAATACTGCCGTTTCAAGAAAGCCGGAATCAAATATGTCGATTACAAAGACCCTGATTTCCTTTTGAAATTCGTCAACGAGCAAGGAAAAATCCTTCCACGCCGTCTGACCGGAACCTCACTCAAATACCAACGCAAAGTATCGGTAGCCATCAAACGGGCACGCCACCTGGCGCTTATGCCTTACGTAGCTGACTTGCTTAAATAATACAGAAGGACCATTATGGAATTGATACTGAAACAAGACGTACAGAACCTAGGGTTCAAAGACGATATCGTAACGGTGAAGCCAGGGTACGGCCGTAACTTCCTGATTCCACAGGGTTTCGCTACGCTCGCTACCGCTTCTGCCAAGAAAGTACATGCGGAGAACCTGAAGCAACGTGCCTTCAAGGAAGCCAAAATCGTAGAGGATGCGAAGAAGCAGGCCGAAGCGCTTAAGGCCCTTGAAATCAAAATCCTTGCGAAGGCAGGAGGCGACAAACTCTTCGGATCGGTTACAAACGCTGACATTGCGGAAGCGCTTGAAAAAGCCGGACAACCAGTTGATCGTAAATACATCACCAGTGGTATCGTGAAACGTACCGGTAAATACACCGCCAACGTTCGCCTTCACCGCGATGTAGTGGTGGAACTTGCTTACGAGATTATCGCTGAGCAAGCATAACACAGCAGGCAGTCGCGGTTTGCAGTAGGCAAATCGACACCCTCAGATAAAAACGCCCGGTTTTAGAACCGGGTTTTTTTGTGCTTTATTTTAATCGGTAGCGAACTACCACCCCTACATCGCTGTTCACTGTCTACTGCTTACTGACTACTGCCTACTTTTAAAAGGGCCCCATCCGGCTGTCCGCTATAGCCCTCGCCCACCAGGCACTTCCGCCATCGGCCCGGCTGTGGCTTCCGCTGGTCGCCCCGCCGCACCGGGCGTCAGGCCTGCCAGGCTTCGGGGCTGCCGCTTCCATCCGGGGCAGTTTTGAGTAGGCAGTTCTTAGTAGGCAGTTGGCAGTTGCAGTGGGCAGTGGGTAGATTGGCGCCGGCACATGAAATTCCAGGTTTTCGAACCAGTTATTTTATATCTGGTTTTTCTACGTAAACCGTCCGTCTACACTACCACTGCGACTGGTACTACTGAGACCGCGACTGCGACTGCGACTGCGACTGACGCCCCTCTAGCTCCGCATCCGGTTTTATATCCAACACAAATCGTCCCGCCTTGTACTTGCCCGTTATTCCTTCCAACCGTACCTTTGTCCCACCAACCACCAACCACCAACCACCGACCGCCGATCACTGACTACTGACTACTGACCCCTAACCCCTAACCCCTTGAAATACGCCCGCCTCACCAAAGAACAATTTGAAGAACTTCATCCTGAATTCACCAATTTCCTTGCCGCGCAATCCATCGACAAAGACGAATGGGACCAGTTGAAAAAGGAGCAACCTCATATTGCCGAGCAGGAATTGGACGTATTCTCCGACCTGATCTGGGAAGGCGTCCTAAACCGTGCCGAATACCTCGAACATTTCGGGAAGAATTATGTGTTCTTTTTCCATTGTGGTGAGACGCACATCCATTCCATTATCCTCAAAACAGTGGGTATTGACGTCGACTTCCTCACCCGCGAAGGATTGCAGTTCCTCACCGACAACCTGTTTTCGGACCAAATCGAAATGAAAGTCGGTACTAAAGCCTATGATAACGACGACCGTAACCAAGCCATTTTCCAGTTGATCCAACAAGGGGCTTTCCTTAGCGATGGTAGCCGCTATCGGGACCTGAAGGAAATGATTGCGTAATTCAAACGCCGCTTTCCCGAGCCCGCCCGGTGCAAAATAGCAAATCCCGACATACGCTGGTTACGGCAAAACCACACATTTTCCAGAAATACGTCTCGTATTCCCGCTTTACTGCGCCTCAAAATACTCAAAGGCATCGATGATATCAAGGTATACCCCGTCGAAGCCTGCACCAAGAATCTTATCGAGGTACGAGTCATTGCCTTTGTAAATGATATTCTGCCAATCGGCGTTCCAGTATTGCACTTTGTAGTTCCCGGGCCAGTCGGGGTTTTCTGATTCCAGCCAGTCCGGTCGGTTGCTGTCCCATCCGTCTTGCCAGTAGTAGCGGTAGTCCTCGGCTTCACCGATTGACATATAACAAATCAATAGCCGTTGCCCGCCGTTCGCCTTGAAACGAAGTTCGTTGAGGTCGGCAGGTGTGAGCGCCGTATTTTCGAAGAAAAGATCGAGAATGACCGCGTCGTAGTTCGTGGCTTTTACCTCATTAAGGAAGTCAGCTTTGGATGCAAACTGTGGATTGATAAAGAACAGAAAGTTTCTTGCCTCCGAAAGTTGTGTGACGTCAGCAGTGTTTTCATTATGCGGCGGATCGGACGGGATCGCGTCGAGATTGCGATACGGCTCCGCGAAACCCACGTATCCGGCGGCATCGTTCTGAAGATAGGAGTCGGCCATTTTTGAGGGGGTCGAAGCATAGTCAATGACCAGTATCGTTTTTCCCTGTCCTTTGGCGATGTTCAGGTAGTTGCGGAGATAGCCCGTCGTGGCGACCGGTGTGGCGCTGTCATCGCTGTCATAGCCGTAGAAAAGGTCCTCCTGGCCGTTACCGTCGATGGCGTTGAGGTAAGAAAGCGACGGCGCGGCAGGTCCATCGTTCGAAGTGCTGACCAGTTCGATGCCATTCTGCGGGATAACCATAAAACCCGGATGTTCTGATTTGGCCTTTTCGCTGATACCGATCACCAGGTTGCGCATCTCCTGGCGGAAGTCGCGTATGGGCGTGGAACCACCATCGCGGTCGGTTCCGCAGGCCACTGCCAGGAATGCAAAAGAGAAGAATGCGACGCGTTTCATGATGCACAGTTTTAGATGATAACCCTTGTAGGCCAAAGATATTTCATAATTGTCGACATTTCTTCGACGGGGCCACCACGCAGAGAAGCAAAAATCTTATTTTAGTGAGCCGTTTAAAAACGATAGGAATGGATGCCCTTAGCCAGATCAAAGCCCTTCGGGACGAACTGAATCGCCACAATTACAACTACTATGTCCTCGACCAACCCGAGATATCGGATTTCGAGTTCGACCAGAAATTGAAACAGTTGCAGGCACTCGAAGACGCCCATCCGGCGTATTTCGACGCCAATTCACCCACACAGCGGGTAGGAGGGGCCGTCACCAAAAACTTCACCACAGTCGTACATGACAACCGCATGTATTCCCTCGATAATTCCTATTCGAAAGAAGACCTGGCAGACTGGGAACAGCGCCTCGAACGGGCGTTGGGTACGTCTGGCCTTTCATACACCTGTGAGTTGAAGTACGACGGTGCTTCCATCAGCCTTACCTACGAGAATGGCACCCTACAACGTGCCGTCACGAGGGGAGACGGATTCCAGGGTGATGACGTTACCACAAACATCCGCACTATCAAGTCCATTCCGCTACATATCAAAGGCGATTTCAAAGGTCGTTTTGATGTGCGGGGTGAGATCATCCTTCCGTTTGCCGGCTTTGAGAAAATGAACCAGGAGCTAATAGAAATTGGTGAGACGCCTTACGCCAATCCGCGCAATACCGCTTCCGGTAGCCTGAAATTGCAGGACAGCGCCATAGTAGCCAAACGACCGTTAGAGTGCCTCGCCTATGCTGTCGTGGGGCGTAACCTGCCCTTTTCAACCCAGTTTGACGGATTGGCGACTTTGCGTAATTGGGGGTTTAAAGTCCCGACCGAAGCCCAGGCCGCGGCCAACCTGCAGGAGGTGTACGAGTTCATCGACTATTGGGACACCCATCGCCACGATTTGCCCTATGAAACCGACGGCGTGGTGGTAAAAGTCAATGATTTCCATTACCAGGACGAAGCGGGTTATACCGCCAAATCCCCCCGTTGGGCCATTGCCTACAAGTTCAAGGCCGAACAGGTGGCTACACGCCTTAACTCGATTTCGTATCAGGTGGGCCGCACCGGTGCCATCACGCCCGTTGCCAATCTCGAGCCCGTGCAGTTGGCCGGTACGATTGTGAAACGCGCGTCTTTGCACAATGCCGACCAGATCGAGAAGCTTGACATCCGAATAGGCGACACCGTGTTTGTTGAGAAAGGAGGGGAAATCATCCCGAAAATCATTGCCGTTGATGTTACGAAACGCCCAGACGGAACCGCTCCGACCGACTATATCACCCATTGCCCCGAGTGCCAAAGCGAACTCGTACGGGCGGAAGGCGAAGCACAGCATTACTGCCCGAATTTCTATGGTTGTCCACCGCAGATTATCGGACGCATCCAGCACTATATCTCGCGAAAGGCGATGGATATCGAAGGGTTGGGCGGAGAGACGGTTGCGTTGCTGTACCACAACGGACTGGTTCGCAACTATGCCGATCTGTATGACCTGACGGTAGAGCAGGTCATTCCCCTCGACCGCATGGCGCAGAAATCAGCGGAAAACCTCGTCAACGGTATTGAAAAGTCGAAGGAAATCCCGTTTGAACGCGTGTTATATGCTATCGGTATACGGTTTGTAGGCGAGACGGTTGCGAAGAAGTTGGCCCGGCATTACAAAAGTATCGAGGCACTTTCAGAAGCTTCTTTGGACGACTTAGTTGGGGTAGAAGAAATAGGCGAAAAGATTGCCCAGAGTGTGATCGACTTCTTCCGGAACGATGACAACAGGCATATCCTGTCGCGGTTAAAGGCATATGGTGTCAAAATGGAGGTCGACGCACCGAAAGAAGTGGCAAGTGATGTTTTGGCGGGCAAGACCTTTGTGGTTTCGGGTGTGTTTTCCAAATTCTCCCGCGACGAGTTGAAAAGCGCGATTGAAGACAATGGTGGCAAGGTGGGCAGTTCGATCTCGGCCAAAACGGATTTCGTTGTGGCGGGGGATAATATGGGACCGGCCAAATTGGAAAAAGCGACGAAGTTGGGCGTTGCCATCATTTCGGAAGACGATTTTATCGCCCTCTTAGGCTGAAAGCGTCCAGACCTCAAAGGTTTTTAAAACCTTTGAGGTCTGGCCCAAAGCTAACTATCGCAGGTTAAACCCCATTACGGCTTTCCCGCATATTTTGTTAAAGGTAACTTACACATTGATCACCCGCGACACATTCCTGCGGTCTTTCCCCTTTTCAAAGTAGAAGTCAACCCGTCCCAGGTTGACGCCATAACATCCCACCTGATTTACGATGACGTCCTGACCGTCGAGGTTCTTCACAATCGTGGGTTTGTCGAGGAACGTATGCGTGTGGCCGCCGATAATGAGGTCAATATCGCGTGTTTTAGCGGCGAGGGTCATATCGCAGACTTTATCCGGATCGTTTTTATAGGCATAGCCGATATGCGAGAGCGCAATGACAAGGTCGCAGCCCTCGTCGTGTTTGAGCGTGCGGGCCATATCGGTCGCGATTTCAATCGGATCCCGATACACGGTTTCTTTATAATTCCGTGGGTCCACCAGTCCTTTCAACTCTACGCCTAATCCGAAGATGCCCACTTTTACGCCTGTTTTCCGGAAAATGCGATAGGGTTTTACAATGCCGTCCAGCACGGTGTTGCTGAAATCGTAATTCGCGGAGACAAAGCCGAATTTTGCATGGGGGAGTTGTTTGTAGAACCCTTCGATCCCGTTGTCAAAATCGTGGTTGCCCAGTGTGGCGAGGTCGTAGCCCAACATCGACATGAGTTTCATTTCCAACTCGCCCCCATAGTAATTGAAATAGGGCGTTCCCTGAAAAATGTCACCCGCATCCAGCAAAAGCACATTGTCGTTTTCCCGTCGTATGGCTTCAATGATAGCGGCCCGTCGCGATACGCCGCCCATATTCGGGTTTTTGGGATCGTTGGCAGGCAGCGGGTCTACATGGCTATGGACGTCATTCGTATGCAGTACCGTCAGGTGAATGCCCTTGTCAGGCGCAAACGACATAAGTCCGGACCCGGCAATCACTACCGATGCCGCCGCTGATTTCTGTATGAATTCACGCCTTTGCATTATTTTTCTACTGTTATACGGGGTTCGTATCGGGTTTTCAGCGTTCGGCTCTTACGGAAATAATCGATCAACACATCCCGTAATTTGTAATCGAGCGTCAGGGTGGGTTGGCCCTGGAAGAAGACCATATTGTCGCCGCCGTTCGAAAGATAGTCGGAAGTCAATACATGGTAGGATGCGTTTTCCTGTATGGGAACGCCGTGAATGGCAATGTTCTCCGCTTTCCCTGAACTATTGATAGTAAACGAGAGTCCGGATAATGGATGCGGTTTCTTTTCCCGGATGATATAGTCTACCAGTTCTTTAACGGCTGCTGTCGGCATCGTGACCACCACCAGGCTGTTTTCAAAAGGCATGACTTCAAATACGGATCCAACTGTTACGTTTCCTTTTCCGATGCTGGCACGGATACCCCCATGGTTCAGAAGGCAAAAGTCGAGGTGGCCACCGGTTCGTTTCACGAAGACACTATCACCCTGCGCCATCGAAGCGTCTGCCATCAGGCAACCGATGTTGGTCTGCCATTCACCGGTCATTTTTTCAAGTGGTTCCGGAGCGACGGCGAGAACGGTTGCAAGGTCTTTTTCCATCGAGGCCCGGTACGGTTGGATCGTCGCTTCAAGTGAAGCGGGTGCGCCTGCCGTTTCTGTCACCGGAAGACGCTTGCCTTCGATCAGGGTGGGATGGTAGACCGATTGGCAACCCCAGAAGACAAGTATTGTTAAGAATAAAACAAAAAGTTTCGGGGAAACCTGATGTTTTTTTAGTTTTACCGCCATTTGACGCTAGGGAATCTATACATTTGTAATAAGGTAAAAGTAGTATGTTTTTACGTTTTTTGAAGGAGTTTTTCTTAAAAAGAAAGTTAAAAAACAGCTTTGCCAACGTAAAGCCAGAGCGGGTTTCGGGCGCTATTCGAAGCGTGGGTCTGCTACTCGACGAGAGCTATCTCGAATCACGTGAGGCCGTACTGGATGAATTAGTGGCTAACGGCATCGAGCGTGACACGATCCAGGTGCTTGCCTTCCGCGACCGCATCCGCAAGCAGGAAACGTTCGACTATCCGGTGTTTGGATGGAAGGATATCAGTTGGTCAGGGGCGATACTAAAACAGGATGTCATGACGTTTTCCGGGCAACCGTTCGATCTTTTGGTAAGTTACTACGATATAGAGAAAACGCCGCTGATGCTGGTGACGCAACAGTCAAAGGCTGCTTTCAAGGCCGGTTTCTCAACCGTTGACAAGCGACTGAACCACCTGACCATAACCACGGTCGCCGAGAACCACTCTGTTTTCGTGGCCGAATTATTTCGATACTTGAAAATACTCCAGAAAATATGAACCGTTCCGTTTTTGTGGGCACCGGCGTAGCGTTGGTGACACCCTTTCGCGCCGATCTTTCCGTCGATACCGAAGCACTGACGCGCATTGTCGATTTCGTGACCGAAGGAGGCATCGACTACCTCGTTGTTCTCGGTACAACCGGAGAACCGGCTACGTTGACCGCCCAGGAAAAAGAACTGGTGATTACGACCATCATCGAGGCCAATAAAGGACGTCTTCCGTTGGTATTGGGTATCGGTGGCAACCATACCGCAGCGTTGGTCCACGAACTTCAAACCCGCGATCTCTCTGCCTTCAGTGCGGTGCTTTCGGTTTCACCTTATTATAATAAACCCACCCAGGAAGGTATCTACCAGCATTTCAGTGCCATAGCGAAAGCGTCGCCGCTGCCGGTGATTCTTTATAATGTGCCGTCGCGCACCGGCAGCAATATGTTGCCTTCGACCGTGTTGCGGATCGCGCGGGATTTTTCCAATGTCATCGGCGTGAAGGAAGCGGCGGGTGATATTGTACAGGCGATGACGCTGATTAAAAATAAGCCAGCTGATTTCCTTGTTATTTCGGGGGATGATATGCTGACCGTACCGATGACGCTGGCTGGCGGATCAGGCGTGATTTCGGTTATTGGTGAAGGATTCCCACGAGAGTTTTCCGAAATGGTACGCCTTGCCCTTGATCGTAAAGTCGACGAAGCGTATGCCCTGCATTACCGCCTTTCCGACGCCATCGACATGATCTTCGAACAGGGAAGTCCTGCCGGAATCAAAGAAATCCACAAAAAGCTTGGCCTATCCGGAAATGCAGTGCGTCTTCCGTTGGTGAACGTCGATCAGAACCTCGCATCACGGCTTCACGCCGCGGTTGACGAACTGGCGGCTGTTCCGTCGCGGTCGTAGTCCAAAAAATTGTTTTGTAGTCTGTGATTAATAACTAAATTTGCCGTCTGGTTTTTGGGGAACTTTTAGTTCGCCCACATCCGGTTTTGCCCATGAAAAAACTCATTGCGTTACTTATTGTCTTGACGGTGCTGACTTCCTGTAGTCCGTATCAAAAAGCGCTTAAATCCGAGGATATTGCCTTCAAGTACGAAGTGGCTACGTCCATGTACGAAAAGGGTAAATGGGACAAAGCCATCCGGTTGTTCGAGCAGATCGCCCCGTCCTACCAGGGAAAACCCCAGGCCGAGAAACTGTTTTACATGTATTCGAAGTCGTTCTTCAACTCAAAACAGTACTATTCTGCAGGCTACCAGTTCGATAAGTTTGTAAGCAGCTATCCAAGAAGCGAAAAAGTAGAGGAGGCCGCCTTCCTTTCCGCAAAGAGCTATTCGATGTTGTCGCCCCGCTACAGCCTTGACCAGGTGGATACGTATAAAGCGATTGACAAGCTACAGGCGTTCATCGACAACTATCCGAATTCAGAGTTCATGCGTGACGCCAATGCCATTGCGAAGGAACTGCGCGAAAAACTTGAGAAGAAGAGCTTCGAAGTGGCGCGCCAGTACAATACCATCATGGACTATAAGGCAGCTCTTGTAGCGCTTGATAATTTCATACAGGATTACCCGGGAACGCCTTACAAGGAAGAAGCCTTGTATTACCGTCTCGATTCGGCCTATAACCTGGCCATCAATAGTATTACGTCTAAAATGCAGGAGCGTCTTGTAGCCGCAAAAGCGGCCTACAATGCGTTGATAAAGTTCAAAGCCGATACCAAATACCGTAGCGAAGCGGATGACATGCTTGCGCGGATTGAAACTGATTTAAAACAATTTTCTAAATAAGAGAGCATCATGGATCTTAAGAAAACCAATGCGCCGGTCAATACGGTAACGTATAACAAGAGCGTGATCGAGAAGCCGACTGGAAACGTGTACGAAGCCATTACCATCATGGCAAAGCGTGCCAACCAGATCAATGCTGAGATCAAGAAAGAGCTGACCGAGAAATTGGAAGAGTTTGCGACCTATAACGACAGCCTCGAAGAAATCTTCGAAAACAAAGAGCAGATCGAAGTGTCGAAATTCTACGAAAAGCTACCAAAGCCGCATGCACTTGCGGTTCAGGAATGGATTGACGGTAAGATTTACTACCGGGATACCACTAAATAAAGATGTCGGTTTTACGCGGTAGGAATATCATACTGGGCGTGTCCGGTGGAATCGCCGCGTATAAAACGGCGCCCCTGGTGCGACTTCTCGTGAAAGCGGGAGCGCAGGTCAGGGTTGTCATGACACCAGCGGCGCGCGATTTCGTGACGCCGCTTACGCTTTCTACCCTGTCCAAACATCCGGTCTATTCCGATTTCTACGACCAGGAAGACCCCGGTGCCGGCTGGCACAACCACGTCGAATTGGGCCTTTGGGGTGACCTCATGTTGGTCGCACCCGCCACAGCCAATACCCTCTCCAAAATGGCGAACGGCAACTGCGATAACTTGTTGCTGGCCGTCTACCTGTCGGCCAAATGTCCGATATACGTCGCGCCCGCCATGGACCTTGACATGTACCGTCATCCGTCGACGCTTGAGAGCTTTACCGCCCTCGGGCGATTTGGCGTAACGATTATCCCGGCCGAAAGCGGGGAATTGGCAAGTGGACTGCAGGGTGAGGGACGAATGGCAGAACCTGAAAATATCGTGTCCTTTTTGGAACGCGATATCGAAGGAAAATTGCCCCTTCGCGGAAAGAAAGTGCTCGTTACGGCAGGTCCTACATACGAAGCGATCGACCCCGTACGTTTTATAGGAAACCATGCATCCGGAAAAATGGGATACGACATCGCCGCCAGCGCCCTGAAACAAGGGGCACACGTTACCTTGGTATCGGGTCCGACCCACCTTTCGATGACGCATCCACAACTCAATTTAGTGCGGGTGACGTCCGCCCGACAGATGTACGAAGCCTGTAGTGAGGCGTTTCCGTCCGCGGATGTCTTCATTGCTGCCGCTGCCGTCGCCGACTACCGGCCAAAATTTCCGGCTGACAGTAAGATCAAAAAGGCGGGTGATACGTTGTCAATAGAACTTGAGAAAACCGACGATATCCTGGCATCATTGGGCCGTCGTAAGGAACAGCAGTTCGTCATCGGATTTGCCCTTGAAACCGACAACGAAATCGAACACGCCAAGCAGAAAATCCAAAAGAAAAACCTCGACCTTATCGTGCTTAATTCGCTTCGCGACGAAGGGGCCGGATTTGGAAAACCCACCAATAAAGTTACCTTTATTGACGCCGACTTCCGAATCGAAGCGATGGAACTGAAATCCAAAGAAGAGGTGGCCGACGATATAGTAGAAAAGGTAATACAACATTTCCATGCGTAAAGTACTCGCCATCCTATGGTTCCTTGCATTGCCGGTCGCGGCACAGGAGCTCAATTGTACGGTTCAGATCAATTCCGACAAAGTGCAGCAAACGAACCAGCAGATCTTCAAGACGCTGGAGAAGTCATTGGCCGAACTGATCAACAAAACGAAATGGACCAACCAGACATTTCGCCAGAAAGAACGCATCGAATGTACCTTTTTCATTACCGTGAATGCCTATGCATCCGACCAATTCTCAGGCACATTGCAGGTGCAGTCATCCCGTCCGGTGTATGGCTCTACGTATTCGACACCTGTTTTCAACTTCAATGACAAAGATATCAACTTCCGCTACGTCGAGTTTGAGAACCTGATCTACAACCCCAACAGTTTCGATTCGAATCTTGTGTCGCTTGTCGCATTCTACAGCTACATGATCCTGGCTATGGATGCGGATACTTTTTCACCACTCGGAGGCACCCAATACTACGAAACCGCCCAGTCTATTTCAGCCTTGGCCCAACAGGGAGGCTTTAAGGGATGGAGCCAGGCGGATGGTAACCAAAACCGGTTTTTTCTCGCCAACGATATGTTGTCGGGTACTTTTGAGCCAATTCGTAATGCCATGTATACCTACCACCTGGAAGGCCTCGATGTGATGGCTGATAACCAAAAGGCAGGTAAGGAAAAGATAAAGGCAGCCTTGCAGGAAGTAAGTAAATTGTATGCGGTTCGACCGAACGCCTTCCTCACGCGGGTGTTTTTTGATGCCAAGGCAGACGAGATACAAACCCTGTTTTCATCAGGTCCGGCTATCGATATTTCTGGCTTACAGGAACTTTTGACCCGCATCTCACCGATGAACGCTTCCAAGTGGACAGCCATTAAAAATTAGTATCTTTAGAGCGGCAACGCCCGCTTCAAACAAGATGCTGCAATTTCTTTCCATTCGCAATTTCGCGCTGATCGAAAAGACCGAAATCCACTTTTCGGACGGCTTTTCTGTAATAACCGGCGAAACCGGTGCCGGGAAGTCAATTTTGTTGGGCGCACTCGGCCATGTACTCGGAAAACGGGCCGATCTATCGTCGCTCATGGACAAAGAAGAGAAATGTGTCATTGAGGCCCATTTCGACCTTTCCGGATACGAACTCCAGTCGTTCTTCGAAACCCACGACCTCGACTACGATACGCATACGATCCTGCGACGCGAGATACTGCCGTCCGGTAAATCACGCGCTTTCGTGAACGATTCCCCGGTGACACTTCCGGATTTGCAGGAGCTCGGAAGCTACCTTATTGATATCCATTCCCAACAACAAACCCGCACGCTTTCCGACGAAACCGTGCAATTGGAAATCCTGGATACCCTGGCCGGACAACGCCCGGAGGTGGAAGCCTTTCGTAAGCAACTGGAACAACTCAAATCGGATCGTCGCCAGCGGCAACGTTGGGTAGACCAGTTGTCGACCACCCAGCGCGATGCTGATTACAACCAATATTTATTGGAGGAATTGCGACAGGCACAACTGCGCGAAGGCCTGCAGGAAGAATGGGAGCAGGCGTTACAAGAACTAGGGGGCGCTGAAACCATAAAGGAAGCACTAGGTCGATCGGTCACATCGGTTTTTTCGGACGAGGTAGGCATTCGGGCCCAGCTTCGGGACGTGCGCTCGTCCTTACAGAAAATCGCCGCTTTCAATGCCGGATACGCGGAGTTGTTGGAACGGATTACGCAAGCCGAGATTGAAATCGACGACATCGGTCGCGAAATGGAGGCCGCCCTTAGCCGCATCAACGACGATCCGTCAGAATTGCAACGGGTGGAAGAACGCCTTCGCATACTTTACGATTTGCAACGCAAGCACCAGGTCACCACGGTGGCGGCTTTGCTGGAAATACAGGAAAGGCTGGAGACAGAAGTAGTGTCGGGGGATGCCTGTGAAGCCGCTATTGCCGCGCTCGACCAAAAGATTGCCCAACACGAAGCGGAACTCTCAGAATGGGCTGCTGCACTGCATGCGGGACGGCAGGAAGCCATACCACGCATACAGACACAAATGGAAACCTTGTTGGCGCAACTCGGGATGCCACACGCCCAATTTGATATTCGCCTGACGGAAGCCGATGCGTTCCGTCCGGATGGAAAAGACGAGATCCGGTGGTTGTTCTCAGCCAATAAGGGAACAGCGCCCGGTTTGCTTTCCAAAACTGCCTCCGGTGGTGAGATGTCACGGATTATGCTGGTGGTCAAGGCCATTGTTTCGGGATATCGCCAATTACCAACCATCATCTTTGACGAAATCGACACGGGCGTATCGGGTGAGGTGGCGGGCCAGGTGGGACGCATCCTCCAACAGATGGGAGAGGGGATGCAGGTCATTGCAATTACGCATCTACCACAGATAGCAGCTCAAGGCCGACAACACTTCCGGGTATTCAAAAAGACGGAAGGGGAGCGCACCATCTCCGGACTAGAACTGCTATCGGAGGAAGGGCGCATCGGGGAAATCGCCGAGATGCTGTCCGGTAAAGCGCCCTCAGAATCGGCACTTGCCCATGCCCGAACACTCCTTAATTGAAAACACAATATCTTTGTCAGACATAAATCTATAGAAACATGATTATCGAACCGAGAATGAGGGGCTTTATCTGCACCACGGCCCATCCAAAAGGCTGTGAACAGAATGTCCGGAATCAAATAGCGTATATTCAGTCAAAAGGCGCGGTCGACGGCCCTAAGCGGGTGTTGGTCATAGGCGCTTCAACGGGTTTTGGCCTGGCTTCCCGGATCACCAGCGCGTTCGGTTCGGGCGCGGCGACGATTGGTGTGTTTTTTGAAAAAGAACCGGCAGAAGGTAAAACGGCGTCACCGGGTTGGTACAATTCCGCTGCTTTTGAAACCTGTGCGCAAGAGGCCGGATTGTATGCGAAGAGCATCAATGGCGATGCCTTCTCAAACGAAGTAAAAGCGCAGGCCGCCGATTTGATTCGCAAGGACATGGGGCAGGTCGATTTGATCATTTATAGTCTTGCATCTCCGGTTCGTCTTGATCCGACGACCGGCATCCTGCATCGCTCGGTATTGAAACCGATCGGGCAAACCTACACCAACAAAACGGTTGATTTCCATAGCGGAAAGGTGACAGAAGTGTCGATTGCACCGGCCAATGAAGAGGATATTGCCAACACCGTTGCGGTGATGGGAGGAGATGACTGGCAGATGTGGATGGCCTACCTCAAAAAAGAGAACTTATTGGCGCCGGGAGCTACCACTGTGGCGTATTCGTATATAGGTCCGGCATTGACGGAAGCCGTATACCGAAAAGGCACCATCGGTCGCGCCAAAGACCATCTGGAAGCCACGGCATTCCGCATTTCGGATGATTTGTCGGATATAGGAGGGAAGGCCTTTGTTTCAGTAAACAAGGCCTTGGTTACGCAGGCCAGTTCGGCGATTCCGGTTATTCCACTTTATATATCGCTTCTTTTCAAGATCATGAAAGCCAAAGGAACGCATGAAGGATGCATTGAGCAGATTTACCGTTTGTATGCAGAACGCCTTTACACAGGGGGCGAGGTGCCGGTGGATGCCGAAGGACGGATCCGTATCGATGACTGGGAAATGGCTGCGGACGTACAGGAACAAGTAGCAATGTTATGGACCACTGCGGACACGGAAAACCTCTCGGCTATCGGCGATCTGGAAGGGTACCGCCGCGATTTTTACAACCTCTTTGGGTTTGATGTGGAGGGTGTTGATTATAAGGCAGATGCTAATGAAATGGTAGCCATTCCAAGTATCTAAATTACTTTTGGAATAAATAAATCAAAACCCGGTCACAGGCCGGGTTTTTTCATGTAGGAAAAGCTATGGTGTCAACAGCCGTTAAATTTTACAATTGTCGACCTTTTTGTTATAAACATCGGATTTTTCAAAAAATCTTGGTTAACCACTTACAGAATTTTCAATAGTTTACTACATTAGCGACCATGTATAATCGCAAAACCTTTTATTAAATGAAGAAAATTACCCTTCTTTTGGCGCTCGTAGTTTGCTTCGTGCTCCCGGGTCGCGCGCAGGTCTTGATTGGTTCCGGAACCAACGAAAGCCAGCGTGTACCGTTCGAGCCGTTCTATGGCTACTCGTATGCCCAGTCGATTTATCTCGCTTCTGAAATCAATGCGAGTGGCGACATTACCGGATTACAATGGTATTTTTCCGGAACCTCTACGCTGCCCACCAGCCAGGATCTCGTGATTTACCTCGGACACACGTCTAAGACTTCGTTCGCCTCCAACTCGGATTGGGAGCCTGCTACGTCTTTGACGCAGGTGTATGCAGGTGGTATTTCTGTGAGTGGGCCGGGTTGGGTCACCATCACATTCGACACACCGTTTTCATACAACGGAACGGACAACCTGATCGTAGCGGTAGATGAGAACATGGCTGACTACGATGATCTTGACGATGATTTTTATTGTAGTCCTGTAGCGGGCAACCGTTCCATCACCTACTACAATGACTTCACTAACCCAGATCCTTTTGCGCCGCAGAATGCCAACTTCGACGGCCTTGCGGCGTTCGTTCCAAATGTCATTTTTGATGGCATTTCCCAGTCATGTCCGACGCCTTACAATGTAGTGGCATCGGCTATTACGTCTTCCGGCGCGACCATCAACTGGGATTTGTTGGGGTCGGAAACTGCGTGGGAGGTATTGACTTTGCCTGCTTCTTCACCTGCGCCTGATGACGCTACCTCGGGAACAGCCGTTTCGGGAACTCCAACTTCCACTATATCAGGACTTACCGACGGAACCGTTTATTACGCGTACGTTCGTTCGAATTGTGGCGGCGGTCTTTTCAGCGGATGGGTATCAAGTGCTGCATTCACAACCCTATGTCTTCCTTTTGGTGATCTCTCTCAGAACTTTGACAGTACTGCAACAGGTGTCACTCCACTCTGCTGGACGGGTATCGAGGTGTCGGGTAACACCGCTTTCACAAACGCTAGCGTTGTAAACTACACGGTTTTTTCCGCTCCGAATGCATATGAGCTATACAACTCGCAGTACACTAGCGCTGACATCATGTTGGTGTCGCCTCCTTTGGCTGACCTCGCAGCCGGCACGCACCGTATGCGTTTCAAAGCCACAGGTGCTTCCGGATATACCCTAAGCGTGGGTACTATGACAGACATTTCAGATCCGTCTACCTACACAGAAGTACAGAGTATCTCTTTAGGGAACTCGTACGCTAGCTACACAGTAGAATTTACAAGTGGCGGTGGTGACTTCGTAGCTTTCCGTCATGGTTTGTCAGGTACCTATCAGACAATTCACATTGATGACATCGTGTGGGAAGCAATCCCGACATGTGCCGACATTGTGACGTCAACTTTCATTTACTCCGCGCTTACCAACGAAGGAGCGACTGTTTCATGGGAAGCAGGTGGGTCTGAGACAGCCTGGCAGTATGTAGTGGGAACAGCAGCGGATACCGATCCGAACACACTTGCACCGGTGGCGGTTTCAACAAACCCAACTGTGATACTTTCGGGTCTTGATTCGAACACCGTTTATAAAGTATGGGTCCGTTCTGATTGCGGTGGTGACTTTGGTGCCTGGTCAGACGTACTTTCGTTCCGTACTGCTTGTGACGCCACAGGCGATTTCAGTGAAAGCTTTGATACCACGGCTACCTATGCGATTCCTGACTGTTGGTCTACTGTTAAGCAGAGCACTAGCCAATTCGTTGCATTGCAAACCGTCAACTGGAACTCTAGCTCTGCTCCAAACAGCTTCGAGTTGTACAACTCAGGTGATTCGGCTGCAACACTGATTCTTATTTCGCCGCCAGTCAACAATATCGGTGCCGGTGACCACCGTGTGAAATTTAAGTCACTCTCGTATACAACAGGCGCTACTATCGTCGTGGGTACTATGACTGACCCATCGGATCCGAACACCTTTACTGAAGTAGAGTCTGTTTCACTTACCGGAGCATGGGCTGATTACAATGTTTCTATTCCGGCGACTGCAGATACCTACTTTGCGTTCAAACATGGAAACGGTGGTACTTACCGTGACATTTTTGTAGATGACGTTATTTGGGAACCAATTCCTGTTACGCCACCTGCCTGTGCGGCCGATGCTGCTGCCACGCCAAATGCAAATTGCGGTGCGTATGCTACGGAATTCACCTGGACCGCAGTTCCGGGAGCTGACGGTTACTATTTCTCGTTGGGAACAGCAGCCGGCGCGAACGATTTGATTGATAGTCAGAATCTTCTTAGTGCCACTACCTTCGAATATGAGGGTGAACCAGGTACTACGTACTACTTCACTGTAACGCCATACAACGCAAACGGATCTGCGACTGGCTGTTCCGAGCTTTCCTATACAACGTCTCCAAATCAGTGTTTCTGCCAATCACTTCCTGTCAGCAATGACGGTGCTGGAATCACGAATGTACAAATTGGTGCTACCAATTTTGCGACACCGGACGTTACGTACTATGATCACTCAGCAACTACAGTCGACTTGGGTATCGGTATCAATAACAACGTACAGGTGACTTTTGCAACAGGCTATACCTATGGTACACGTATTTGGATTGACTTCAACGATGATTATGAGCTCACTACAGATGAGCAGGTATTCTTCGGTACGTCAACCAATGCGAACCCAACTGTATTCAATGCAAGTTTCGTGCTTGACGGTGGGGTTACGCCGGGTGTTCACAAAGCACGCTTGGCATCTGCGGATAGCGGACAAGACCTAGATCCGGGAGACCCTTGCTACAGCAGTTTCTACGGTATAACGCTTGACTTCACATTCAATCTTGTCGTTCCTGCTTGTACACCGCCTGCGTTCGATACTGCAGAAGTGTCGCCTGATTGTGATAACAACCAATTCTACATTGATGTAAACGTTACCGATCTAGGAAGCGGTGCACCTGTGTTGACAGACGGTACAAACACGTATCCTATCACCTCAGCAGGTACCGTCCAGGCTGGTCCGTATCCTTCAGGGGCTTCGGTTAGCCTGAATATCCTGCACGGATCGGATGGAGTATGCGATGTTCCAGTAGGAAACTTCGCGTACGGTTGTCCTCCAGTGAACGATATGGTATGTCAGGCAATGGCGCTCGTAGTAGACGCCACGGTTGCTGGTGACGCCTACACGCTTGCGGATGCTACCGGTGAAACAGGTGAGCCAACAGGCGCATGTTTCGACGGAGGTGTCAATGGTTCGGTATGGTTTACTTTCGTAGCTCCTGATTCAGGTGAGGTGCGTGTGACTACCGATATTGCAGGTGGTACTTGCAACGATACAGAAATCGCTGTTTATGCAGGCGACGGTGTCGACTGTGGCGATATGTCGTCTTTGGGAACTGCTCTTGCTTGTAGCCAGGATGAAGGAACTATTGTAAACTACAATTCCTTTATTAACTTCACCGGAGCCAACGCCCTTACTCCGGGATCAACCTATTACGTTCAGGTCGACCGTTGGGGTACTGCTCCAGATGGTACATTCGGAATTAATATTGTTGACCTTAACCCATTGAACACAGGTTCATTCGTAGAGGGCGCGTTCGTTGCCTATCCGAATCCGGTTGCAAACGATTTCAATATTTCGTACGCGAAACCAATTACACATGTGTCAGTAGTTAACCTACTCGGACAAACTGTAATTTCAACTTCACCGAATGCCGTGTCGGCCAAAGTAGACATGAGTCCGCTTTCTGCTGGTACATATATCGTAAAAGTGACAGTTGATCAAATCGTGAAAACCATTAAGGTGATCAAAGAATAAGGATAGACTTTCGTCTATAATTGGGAAAGGCCGTCAATCTGACGGCCTTTTTTTGTTCATTACTTTTTTTACGCTAGGATGGTCTGTATTGTTTTAACGTTACGGTTTTGCTTGGCTTTTGTTATATTTTCTTATTTTCGTGTACTTAAACAAAAGATTTTTTAAATGAGAAAAATTTACACACTGCTTGCGCTTCTTCTTGCTTCGGTCGGGGGTTTTGCACAAGTACTTAATCAGTCGGCTAACTGGCCGAATGCCGAATGGACCATAACAGGAAGTTATGCGACCACTGCGGCTGCCTTTGAAGCGGATCCGACCGTTACGGCGAACTTTGCTTTTGACGATGACGATGCGGTGAGTGGTCATGAAGACAACATCGCAGCGGAATCGCCTACAATCGATCTGACACCTGCTTTCAATGCGGGTGAATACGGGATTGAGGTATCTGTAATGTACGGTTATCGTTACCTGGCTAACGATAAGTTGATTTTTCAGTATTGGGACGCAGATGCTGCTACATGGGTAGACTGGGGAACCACGCTTCCGAACAACAGCACCACGATTAACGACAATTTCTGTACGATTCCAAAGGCCATTTTCTCAACAGGAGCATTGAACATCCAACAATTCAGTGCCAACCAGCTTACCAACTTCAGGTACAGAATTTCATACGACGACGATCCTAATGGCGCCGACTGGAACTATGGTTTTTGCTTCGATTCGCCGACCATCATTTCCATTGCCTGTTTCGCTCCTACAGGAATAGCTGCTTCAAATGTAGTGGGACAGTCGGCTGACATCAACTGGACGGGTATAGGTACTTTTGAATATGTACTCGATCAGGACGCTGCCGATCCTGCATCTGGAACGACCACGACGAATACGACGTATTCCGCGTCAGGACTTGATTTTTCTACTACTTATTATTTTCATATTCGGACAGTTTGTTCCGGATCGAACAGCCCTTGGGTGACCATTCAGTTTATGACGGGTGTGGAGAACGACGTCTGTGCTTCTGCCATCAGCCTCGACAACATGACGTCTCCTCTGTCAGGAACCACCATCGGTGCGCTGAACGATAACCTTACTACTTGTACGACTGCGAACACACAACGTGACGTCTTCTATTCCATTTCTGTTCCGAATGGTTCGACGCTTACTATGAACCAAACCAACGATTACGATTCAACAGTTACCGTTTTCTACGGAGACTGTGATAACCGTACACAGATTACCTGTTTCGACGACCCGGATGAGCAGGTAGTGACATGGGCCAATAATACGGGCTCTGACCAAATCGTTTATTGGATACAGGATGGCTATGGCAACGGAACCACGGGTGCCGGAGGAAACTTCACACTTACGTGGTCTGTTATCGCTTGTACCAATGCATCTGCAACCTACAACGTAGTTTCTGATTGCGACAATAGCGGAGGTTTTATAATTTCGGTAAATGTCAGCGACCTCGGGTCAGCCACATCGCTCACCGCTTCTGATGACCAGAATAGTGCCACGCAATCTGTAACTGCTACGGGTGATTATGTATTCGGTCCCTATACAAATGGTACCAACGTCGTGATTTCCCTCACGAACGACCAAAACACTAGCTGCGCCATTAGCAGTGGTGCCTTGACGCAGTCAGCATGTCCTCCCTCTAACGATACATGTATCACTGCCATCAGTCTTGATAACCTGACTTCGCCGTTGGACGGAACTACCCAGGCGGCTACAAACGACAACCTCACCACTTGTGCGACGGCAAACTTGCAGCGTGACGTGTATTATTCAATTACCGTACCAAGCGGTTCAACTCTCACAATCGGACAGACGACGAACAGCTACGATTCTACCGTAACCGTTTTCTACGGCGACTGTGACAACCGTACCCAGATTTCGTGCTTTGACGACCCAGACATCCAGAATGTCGTGTGGGCTAATGACACCGGTTCTGACCAGGTGGTATACTGGATCCAGGACGGATATGGAAATGCCACGCAAAACGATGGTGGTACGTTTACACTGGCATGGCAGGTAATTGCCTGTACAAACGCCACGGCTACCTTCACAACCGTTGGCGATTGCGATAACAGCGGTGGATTCCTCGTGTCTGTTGATGTTACCGATCTTGGATCAGCTACTTCCCTTACGGCCTCTGATGACCAGAACAGTGCTACCCAGACAGTTTCGTCTGCAGGTCAATACACCTTTGGTCCCTATAACATCGGTACCAATGTCGTCATCACCCTTACGAATGACCAGGACAGCAACTGCGTTGTAAACAGCGCTGCGCTTACGCAAATTGCGTGTCCTCCTTCGAATGACGAGTGTAATAATCCGTTGGAACTTACCGTAAATCCCGATTACAACTGTGGCACCGTCACACAGGGAAGCCTGGCGGGCGCGACAGCCAGCGCCGTTTCCAATGGTGGCACCGGAAACCCGGACGATGATGTGTGGTTTTCTTTTGTAGCTACCGAAACGTCACACAGGGTTTCTATCCTCAATGTTACCGGTACGCCTACTGATATGGTGCATGAAGTGCTTTCAGGCGACTGTAGCGGACTTACAAGTGTTCTCATCAGCGATGCAAACACAAGCAACCCGTCTGGACTGGTTCCTGGAAACACCTATTATGTTCGCGTATTCAGTTATGCAACGGGAGGTACCCCTAACACTAGCTTCAACGTCTGCGTTGGAACGCCACCACCGCCACCAGCAAACGACGATTGTTCGGGCGCTGTTCCGATGACAGCGGGCACTGATTTTGCATCAGGCTCTATGGAAGCCACCACAGGTGGTGCAACGGGCACAGCAGGAGTTCCGGCTCCAGGTTGTGGTAGCTATTTGGGAGGTGATGTCTGGTATAGTGTGGTGGTCCCTAGTACAGGAAACCTCACTGTAGAGACAGGACCAGCACAGGGTATCACGACATTCGATTCTGCCATTGCACTTTATTCAGGTGATTGCGGAAGCATGACGCTGATTAGCTGTGATGACGACGGTGCGGCTACCGACGCCTTCTCAAAACTCACTGTTTCTAATCGTACACCTGGCGAAGTAATCTACATCCGTGTTTGGGAATACAGCAACGACAACGTGGCACCATTCTCTCTCTCGGCCTATGATGCCTCGCTTACTGCTCCAGGTTTCGATGCGGATAGTTTCCTTGCGTATCCAAACCCGGTCACCACGGTCCTGAACCTGTCGTACACCAAAAACATCTCGAATGTGGCGGTGTTCAACCTGCTCGGGCAACAAGTACTGGCTAAAGCGGTCAGCGCTACCGCGACCCAGATGGATATGACGCCACTGGCTGCCGGAACCTACTTGGTGAAAGTAACCGTGGACGGAGCTGTCAAAACACTTAAAGTGGTAAAACAGTAAGCTGCGTTTTACGCTAATTATACAAAAGCCATCCCGAAGGATGGCTTTTTCTTTTGGTACAGGCACCGTATCTTTGTTAAAACAACAGGATGTATTTTTCGCTTGTCGTCCCCGTATATAACCGACCTGATGAAACCCGCGAGTTGCTCGAAAGCCTGGCGGCGTCAGACTATGGAAAGCCCTTCGAAGTCGTTATTGTAGAGGACGGCTCGACGCTTCGCTCGGACGAGGTAGTGGCCGCATTCACCGATCGTCTGGATATTCGGTATTTCTCTAAGGAAAACTCAGGTCCCGGCGACTCGAGAAACTTCGGTATGGAAAAGGCACGGGGTGACTATTTCCTGATTTTCGATTCCGATTGTTTGATTCCGTCAGGCTACCTGTCTGCGGTGGCGGATGCACTCGCATCGGATTACGTAGACTGCTTCGGCGGCCCTGATGCAGCCCACGAGTCGTTTACCGATATTCAGAAAGCCATCAACTTTACGATGACGTCGTTCCTGACAACGGGCGGCGTACGCGGTGGTTCCGAGAAACTCGACAAGTTCCAGCCGCGTAGTTTCAATATGGGCCTGTCACGACGCGCGTTTGAAGCATCCGGCGGATTTGGTGACATACATCCCGGTGAAGATCCCGATCTTTCGATTCGATTGTGGAAAATGGGTTTCCGTACGCGTCTCGTATCACAAGCCTTTGTCTACCACAAACGCCGTATCGACTGGCGAAAGTTCTACATCCAGGTAGGGAAATTCGGGAAGGTCCGACCTATTCTTGATCAATGGTATCCCGAATACGCGAAACTCACGTATTTTTTCCCTTCGGCCTTCCTTTTGGGTTTTATAACCGCCGTTGTGTTGGTTTTCTTCGATATTCCGTGGTTGTTGTATCTGTATGAAGTATACTTCGTTTTACTCTTCCTCGCTGCCGCTATCGAGACCCGCCGCCTTACCATCGCCTTCTTTTCCCTGATTGCCGTGGCGGTGCAATTTTATGGATACGGATGGGGCTTTATCCGATCGTTCCTGGCCGTTCGGGTGTTACGCCGTGATCCGAGACGGGTGTTCCCAACCCTTTTCTTTACGCGATGACAAAAGTAATCGGACTCACGGGCGGTATCGGAACGGGTAAAACCACCGTCTCCAAAATCTTTGCCGAATTGGGCGTGCCCGTCTATATAGCCGATGACGAAGCCCGCCGTATCTCCGAACAAAAGGAGGTACAAGGCCGAATCATCACGCAATTTGGACCAGAGATTGTAAACGGCGAAGGTGGCATCGACCGTCGAAAACTCGCAGGGGTTGTCTTTTCCGATCCTGAAAAGTTAGCGTCGCTGAACGCCCTCATCCACCCGTTGGTGAAAGCCCATTTTCAGGAATGGTTGTCCCGACAAAACACCCATTTTGTCATCCGCGAAGCTGCCATACTGTTTGAAAGTGGTACGAATGTCGACTGTGATAAGGTTATTGTCGTTACTGCATCTCTCGAATTGCGAATTTTTAGGATAATGGAGCGCGATCACATCACCCGGGAGGAAATACTAGCGCGAATGGCACACCAATGGCCTGATTCCCAAAAAATTGCTTTAAGCGATTACGTCATTGTAAATGACGATTTAGCTGAAACACGTCGACAAATCCTCAAAATTTTCACGGAATTACAGCATTTATAACAACTGTTTACGGTGTTAATGTTTGGTTAATGTGCTATAGCGCCAAATGTTAAAATGTTAATTTTGTGACTAATGAACAGAACGGTTTTCAGGCTTCTGGTTTTTTTGATGAGCCTTTCCATGATCGGTATTATACTCGTGCAGTTATACCTGATCAACACCTCACTCAAAAACAATGAAGAGCAGTTTAAGTACCACGTCAACCAGGTACTGGATGATGTGTCCGAAAAACTGAGCCAGGAGGAAACCTTCAGTTTCTACCAGCAATACAATATGCTGAAGGATAGTATAGGGAAGGATCCGAAGCGAAGTGAACTATTGGATTTTTTCCTCGTACAAAAAAACCGGGTAACCAACGAAACGGTTATTTACTCGAACAGCATCATTGCAGAGGATTTCAACGTTACGCTCTTTGACAGTAAGAAAGATTCGATAAAGGCCGTTAGCCTCGTGAGCAAAAGCCGCACCGAAGTCTACAACGGTTCGTCTATTGATAAATCGACATTGCAGCACAGCCAACGACCGGACAAGGTTTTTGAACGACGCACCAATCTCGATATTGTCGACAAAGTGCGTTTTGAAGCCGCGTTCCATGAAATTGCCGAGACGAAGCCACTTCGCGATCGCGTGACGAAAGAGCATCTGGCAGAGTTGCTCGGACGCTCGCTTCACCAAGCCGGTGTTCGCACCCCTTTCGAGTTTGCGGTCTATTCGCATAACATCGTGACGAAGGTGAAATCCGATAACTTCAAGTTCGATAAGGAAGGCGTTTTCCAAACCAAGATATTTGAAGATCAGGGCGGAAACAGTACCTACCAGATGTTCGTGACGTTTCCGGAAAAGCAGCAGTACATCTTCTCCGAACTCCTGGGTATCACCATCCTGTCGATTGTCTTCACCCTCGTTATCATCATCGCCTACAGCAGTGCGTTGAGCCAGTTGATCAAACAACGGCAGATTTCGGAAATCAAGACCGACTTCATCAACAACATGACACACGAGTTCAAGACGCCGATCGCCACGATCAACCTTGCACTCGATGCCATGAAAAGTCCTAAAGTGCGCGACAACGAGTCGACCATGGAGCGCTATCTCGGCATGATCCGCGAGGAAAACAAACGGATGCACGCACAGGTCGAAAACGTGTTGCGTATCTCGAAACTCGAGCGCAAAGAACTCGACATCGCGAAAGAATCATCCGATATCCACGACATCATCGACGATGCGACGGAACACGTCCACCTCATCATAGAAGACCGTGGCGGTACGATTACCAAACACTATGGAGCGATGCGCAGCACGGTGTTGCTCAACGATGTCCACTTCACCAACGTAGTGGTCAACATCCTCGACAACGCGATAAAATACTCACCCGATGCGCCGGTTATCGATATCTATACTGAAAACGTGAAAGATTTCGTGATCATCCGTATACAAGACAAAGGATCGGGTATGAGCAAGGCAGCACAGAAGCGGATCTTCGAGAAATTCTATCGCGAACACACAGGCGATTTGCATAATGTGAAAGGGCATGGACTCGGGCTCGCCTACGTGAAGCGGATCGTCGACGATCACAACGGACAGATTGCTGTCGAAAGTGAGAAAGGAAAAGGAAGTACGTTTATTGTGAAACTTCCGTTGATAAATTAGAGAGAGGAGAGAGGAGAGGGGAGAGAAGAAAGAAGAAAGAGGAAAGAGGAAAGAGGCAGTAAAGAATAAAGCATACACAAACAGACATCAATAACCCAATATAGCTACTTAATATAAAATTGAATTATGGAAACAGAAAACAAGAAGATACTCTTGGTGGAAGACGACCCCAACTTCGGCTCCATTCTCAAAGACTATCTTATCCTTAACGAATTCGAAGTCACGCTCGCCAAAAACGGCATGGAAGGCTTTGAAAAGTTCAAGAAAGACACCTTCGACCTCTGCATACTCGACGTGATGATGCCGTATAAGGACGGCTTCACGCTCGCCAAAGAAATTCGTGAGAAAAACAAAGAAGTGCCGATCATCTTCCTTACCGCCAAATCAATGAAGGAAGACGTGCTGAAAGGCTACAAAGTAGGCGCCGACGACTACCTGAACAAGCCATTCGATTCAGAGGTACTCCTCATGAAAATCAAGGCCATCCTGCAGCGCAAGGCATCCGAAGTAAAAACCGATGCTACCAAGTTCGAATTCCAGATTGGGAATTTCCACCTGAATTCGAAACTGCGCTTCCTGACGTACAAAAACGAAGAGCCAATCAAACTGTCGCCAAAAGAAAACGAACTGCTGAAATTGCTGGCCGTATACGAAAACGACCTCATGCCGCGTGAAATGGCGCTCACCAAAATCTGGCGCGACGACAACTATTTCACCTCCCGAAGCATGGACGTATACATCGCCAAACTCCGCAAATACCTCAAACGCGATGAAGATGTAGAAATCCTGAACATCCACGGAGAAGGTTTCCGACTCGTCGTCAAAAACAAAGTATCAGAATAATCCAGAACCCGGTCGAAATACCGGGTTTTTTTATGCCCTACTGCCACTGAGACTGCGACCAGCACTACGACCGCGACTGCGACTGCGACCACCACTGCGACTGCGACTTTCCTAACGCCGGACATTCCCCGCTGTCCGCTCTTAGTCCTCAGCCCGGCCACCTGGCCTGCACGTCGGCTGTCCGGCTTCCTGCGGTCGCCGTCACCCGTCGGCATCCCATGGTGACCGCGCCTCCGGGCTATCCGCTTCCATCGGGGCCGGAATTCGTTCTTAAAAGGTCACCTCAAGCGCAAAACAGGGTTTTCCATCCTTCAAAACTGAAAAAGTGCCCGCATTCCGGCTGATTTCCACAGTGTCACCTAATACCAGTTCCCTCATAAAATTCATGTCGAGTGCTTTGATACGGTTTTCCAGAACCGTAGCCGGTTCCATATAATCCAAACACCACTCCAGGTATTTGACGTTGTTGGCATGGTCGACGATATCGAGGTCCGATAGTAACACACGACGTTCCCCGACAATCTCATGGTCGCGCATCTCCACTTTCCGCACCCGTGCTTCCGTGGCATAACGGCCGGCGTATTTTTCAAAATGGTCATGTGGTAGCGCCAGCGGCTCCGGACGTCGGAGTTCGGTGTTGATAACCGCCCAGAAGGTTTCGCATCCGATGATTTTCTGTTGGTTTGACCAGACTTCCATCGCCCGCACCGAGCGCGAGTTTTCAAGTGATTCAATCCAGGTCCTGACGGTAATGGTGTCGCGCCACTTCGGCATCGTATCGATTTCCACCCGCATCCGCGACAACACCCAGGCCTGTTGCGAAGCCTGCATGTCGTGAAAGGCAATGCCACCCTGTTCTGCATGGAAACCGGCCGTCAACTGCAAGATATTGCACAGGTCGGTATACCGGAGCGTTCCGCCCGGATGGCAATAGGTGAAGTGCACATACCAGTTACGTTCACAAACAGAGCGGAAGTCAGATGCGATGGGCATGTCGGTAATTAAAAGAAATAAATTCCCACCTGAAACTGCACATGGCTGAAATCAGAATAGTAGCGATCAAATTCGGAAGTCGTATTCATCCCCATTTTTGACCAGGTATAGAAGGCACCGGTATACAACCAGACAGCCCCGTCCAATTTGAAGTTAAGGGTAGAACCCACCCGGATTTCGCGGCCTTTTTGGTGCGACGGGCTTAAGTTGGTGGTTTCCCTCAACCTAAACCGATTGAAACCCATACCCACCGACGGCAATAGTACCCATTTTTTGGAAAACTTGTGTTTGTATGAAACGGCCAGATACGCCGACGAATAAGAACCACGATGGTATTCGCCCACAACGGCTTGATCTGTGACACTGAATATTTGCCCCGTTACACCCACCCCCAGCAATACGTTACGATAGTTCAACAGGTCAAGTTGCATGTTCAATCCGCTGCCGGGATTATAGCCGTCTGAAAGGGCCGTGTCTCCTACAGGCATCGCCAGCGCCCACCCAATGTGGAACCCGGGCTCGAATTCGACGGTCGGTTTCTTCTCTTTTTCCTGGCCAAAAGCGCTGATCGATACACAAAAGAGGAGGAAAATAAGTTGTTTCATATTAGAGTGTAAAAGTAAAGACGGTATCGGTCAGGCCTATCGTAATAACAACTTCTTCTTCCTGGTCACGCTCGCCAGGCACGCTCGCCAATCGTGTATAATGCAAGACGGCCTGTTGGTTTGGGGCGACTTTAAAGGTTGTAGGAAGTGTCGGATAGTCTTCCAGTGGTGCAATGGCTCCTTCTGCGACGAGATAAATATTATCCAGTCGGCCATAATAGGCTTCTTCGGGATAGTCAATCTGTAAGGTAACGAGTTCGGTTTGCCGGAACAGGCGAATGGTTCCCATATCGCGGTAATAGCCTGTAAAAGTGGATTTATTAAGACCATTCACGCTAGTGGGGAGGTACTGTTCGTCTGCCGCTTCTGCGCGAATGCTTAGTGGGGTAGTGGCAGATGAGGGGGACAGAAAGGCAATCTTGAAATGGCCATTGCCATCGGTTTTCACCGACTGTAATGTATCTGTTACGCCCGGAATAGAGGCCGTAACAACGATCTTGGTGTGGGCCAGCGGTGTGCCGGCGGCGTTTGTCACGATGCCTTCGCTGACCAATCTCGAACTTCCGTCGAGTTCAATGTTGGGATCACAGGTCGTGAGAAAGATGCCCAGACAGGCGAGTGTAAGTAATTTCATTAGCTTTTTTTAAGTACAAATATAGAGTTTCGTGGCGTTACTAGTCTCTGATACTACGGTCTACGAATGCTATTATTTCCGATGTGTCAGTCGAAATGTCAAACCATTCGATACCCGTGTTCCTGCGAAACCAGGTACCCTGGCGCTTGGCGAAACGACGGGTGTTCTTTTTTATTTCTTCGATGGCTTCATCAAGTGTCCATTCGCCATCGAAATGCCGAAACAGCTCCCGGTATCCTACTGTTTGCAACGCATTGCGTTCGCGATGGGGATAAAGGCGTCGCGCTTCCTCCACCAACCCTTCGTGCACCATCAGGTCGACCCGGCGGTTGATGCGTTCGTATAACGTCTCACGGGGTGTATCCAAACCAATCAGAATGGGTGTGAAAGACCGTGCCCGTTCTGCGCTCGTCAGGAACGAAGAATAAGGTTTCCCGGTGGCCCGGCACACCTCCAGGGCGCGCATCATACGTTGTGGATTTGCCCGGTCGACACTTTCGTAATAAACCGGGTCGCGTTGTTGTAGTTCCCTTTGCAGCCACTCGATACCGTCTTTTTCGTAGGCTTCCCGAACGTAATCCCGTTCGTGTTGCGGCACTTCCGGGAACGCATCAAAGCCTTTCAATACCGCATCCACATACAAACCCGATCCGCCGACCATGACCGCCACCGGTTGTTTGGTAAAAAGTCGGTCAAGGGTTTGTAACGCCTCTTTCTCGAAATCTCCCACCGAATAATCGTCGAAAATCGACTTGTTATGTATAAAATGATGCTGCACCGATGCGAGTTCTTCCGCGTCCGGAACCGCCGTACCTATTGTCATTTCCCTGAAAAACTGCCGCGAATCGCACGAAACGATCTCGCAATCGAAATGTCGCGCCAATTGCAGGCTAAGCGCCGTTTTTCCGATGGCGGTGGGGCCGATGATGGTAATGAGGTGAGGCATTGGGAATTAGCGAATTAGCAAATTAGCGAATGAGGAATGGGGCAGGTAATAAATGAGATGATAAGCGGATTAATGTAGGATGGACTATCGATAGGAATAGTGGCTAACCAGAAACAACACAAGTAGAAAACGAATATCGGTTATTGGCGAAGATGGCAACATCAGAACCGGAGTATTTTTTTGAACTTGTTTCGTTTCAGGTAAAACCGGAGAATGTTAGTGGTATCGCGGTTAGCGGGCATCGGAATCAGGATGTTGTGCAGGATGTCCGGGCGGGTGACCTGGTAATTCAAATCGAAATAGCAATATCCTCTGAGGATGCCGTTTTCAATTAGCACGGCGCTTCGCTCGTTGACCGTTCGTCCGTTGTCGGTCACCAACAGGTTGGCACCGAAAAAGCGTTCGTTTTCGAGAAAATCCATTACCCGGGCATTATACGCTTCGGGTTGCTCGTCTGCCTGGCAGGCACCGTTGCATTTTCCCAGCGAATGCGGAAAGCAATACGTTTCGACCGTATCGAGCACATTGATTTTCTGGCAAAGGGTATACCGTTCGGTGATATCGTAAAGGGCATTTTGTGCCTGCTGCCGGTTGACAAAGGCATCGACTTCACGGCGCGTGGGGTCTGTTTTGGCGATGCGTAGCGAGAGGTAGCCTCCGGGCGTCTCTTCGTGGTAAATCGAAAACGGGAAGACCGTCTTTTTTTGCGCACGGTTAAAGGTTGGTTTCAATCGTTTTATCTCTTCCGATTCCTTCAGGCCGGCAATCAGTTCGCTTCCGGTTTCTTCATAGGTGACATCGTATACCAGCGCCTGTATCTTCTTACTTTTCGCCAGCGTGTCGGTGAAATGTTGGTTGATGCGCTTGCGGATATTGCGTGCTTTTCCAATATACATGATCTCGCCGGCCTCATTGTGGAGGTAGTACACGCCGGTTCTTGATGGCATTCGGTCGACGATATCGAGCAGTTTGGGTGCCAGTCCTTTTTCGATTTCAAACTTCACCAGTCCGGTCAGGATTTCCTTATCGGTGTCCTTTTCCAACAACAACTTGAACAATTTGACTGTGGCCAAGGCGTCACCCGTTGCGCGGTGCCGGTCTGCCATCGGGATGCCCAGCGCCCGGACGAGTTTTCCGAGGCTGTGCGACGGCTGCTCGGGCAATAGCTTCTGCGAGAGTTCGACCGTACAAAGCGTATGTTTCTGGAAATCGTATCCCAAACGACGGAACTCCGTACGCAATACCCGGTAGTCAAACGATGCATTGTGGGCCACGAGGATACAGCCATCCGTGATCTCCACGATCCGTTTCGCTACTTCATGGAATTTCGGAGCCGACCGCAACATGGCGTTATTGATCCCCGTCAGCTTGACCACGAACGGTTGGATGGGTTTCTCCGGATTGACCAGACTGATGAACTGGTCTACGACTTCGTGTCCGTCAAAGCGGTAGATCGCGATTTCGGTGATGCCTTCTTCGTTGTATTGGCCTCCGGTGGTCTCTATGTCGAGGATAGCGTACATTAGTTTTCGGTCGCGGTCGCGGTCACAGTGAACAGGAGCCGCGTAAAACGACATCCGAAATTCGATGTATTTTCGATATGAGTTGGGAAAAAGCCTGCTGACACGGTCTACGGTTTACTTCTTTCCCCAAATATACTGCTTCCAATCCGAACCATCGTACTTCCTGTAGCAACGGCTTCGGTATAATCGCCCGACATACCCATCGACAAGATGTCAAAGTCTGCTTTTCCGAGGCCTTGCTTCGTTTGGTCAAAAAGGGTTTTCAGGTGCTGGAACTCGCGCCTCACCTGTGTCGTATCGTCTGTGAAAGTGGCCATGCCCATCAGTCCGCGTACATTGGTGTGGGTCAACGAGCTGTAGTCGGCACTTGCGAAGACTTCCTTTAATTCCGCATCCGACAGGCCAAACTTCGTGTCTTCTTCCGCGATGTGTACCTGCAGCAAAACGTCAACCGTACGCCGCCATTTGCGGGCCAACCGCTCGATTTCCAACAACAACTTCAAACTGTCGACCCCGTGGATGAGTTTTACATACGGAATCATATACTTGACCTTGTTCGACTGCACGTGACCGATCATGTGCCATTCGATGTCTTTGGGAAGCGCTTCCCATTTTTCGGTCATTTCCTGGATGCGGTTCTCCCCAAAAATGCGTTGGCCTGCGTCATAGGCCTCTCGGACAGCGGCAAGCGGTTGCGTTTTGGAAACCGCTACAAGGGTTACATGCGGTGGCAGGGAGGATTGGATGGCTTGGATACGTTCGGATATTGTCATAATGCAAAGATACAATGGCTTACCGAAAAGAAGGAGATAAAGACCCGTCGTGTCCCTGAAACTTATGGCAATCGGTCCCTCATCCGTTTACAACTCATACACTACCAATCCGCTTCGGAATTTGGGCTCGATGTAGGTGCTTTTTGGTGGCATGATCAGGTGTTCATCCGCCAGTTCCATGATTTCGTCGATAGTGGCTGGAAAGAGTGTGAACCCGATGTCAAACCCCCCCTCATCGATGATTTCCTTGAGGGTGATCACCGATTGTGTACCTGGGATATATTCGATTCGTTCATCGTTACGGAGGTCGTCGATGCCCAGGATCGGGTGCAGTACTTTTTCATACAGCACCTGCGCGTCGAGTCGCTCAAGTACGCCGGTGAGACTGTGGCTGTCTTTGAGGTGGAGGCTGTAGAAGGTGCCATCAAGGTACATACCATATTCAAATTTCCGTTCCGGTTTCCAGAGTTCTTTCGGGTGCTCCTTGATCCAGAAATCCTGTGCCAAAAGCGACAGGAATTCCTCTTTGGAATGGCCGTTGAGGTCGCGTACCATCCGGTTGTATTCATAGATGTGAAGGTCGTCGCCCGATACCAGGAAACTCATGAAGGAGCCGAGTGCTTCGTGCCCGGTCGCTTTGTCTTCCTCATACAAAAGGTCCGCTGAGGCGGAACGGTGATGGCCGTCGGCAATATACAGGTCGCCGATCTCCTCAAATTTATATTGGAGCCATTTGATTTCGGTGGAGGCGGAAATGCGCCACAGCGTGTGTTTCTCGCGACGGGTAGTGGAGAAGGCGTAGAGCGGCGTTTCCTTTTTCTTGTCGGTAATCCACTGCGCGACTTCCTCATTGCGCGGATACGTCATGAGTACGGGTTCGGTGTTGAAACCGCTATAATGGAGGTAGTCTTTGAACAATTCCACGCGATATGGCAGGGTATCTTCGTGCCGTTTGATGACGCCCTTTCGGTAATCATCAAGCGACGTGGCTGCAATGATGCCCGTGAATGTTCGGGTTTTGGCCTGAATTTCATACAGGTATAAAACCGGAAGTTCCTCCTGCATGAGAATTCCCTCTTCCCTGAAATCGCGGTACTTCTGTGCGACACTCCGAAACCGTTTCTCGAACCCGATTTTCTGCTGGTTGGCATAGGCCGGATTCAGTACGTGCAGGAATGAGAAAGGGTTGAAGTCAAGTTGCGACGCCAATTCCGCCGGTGAATATTCGTCATACGAACGCGTGGTCACGAGGCTTACCTTATCGGCAGGCGGACGAACGGCACGGAAAGGGGAGATTTTTGCCAAGGTGTTGAGTTTTGGGTTTTGGGTTTTGGGTTTTGGGTGATACGTGTTGTCTGTAAAGTCAACCCTTAGCCCCAAATGCTAGCGGGAAAACTGTTTCGAGACCTTTTCTGCTTTTTTGCTTTCGCTGTAATCGTAGAAGCCTTCACCCGATTTTACGCCCAGTTTTCCGGCGCGAACCATGTTGACCAGTAGTGGACATGGGGCGTATTTCGGATTTTTGAAGCCGTCGTACATGACGTTCAGGATCGCCAGACACACGTCGAGTCCGATGAAATCGGCCAGTTGCAAAGGTCCCATCGGATGTGCCATTCCCAGTTTCATCACCGTATCGATTTCGTATACGCCTGCCACACCGTTGTATAGTGTTTCGATCGATTCATTGATCATCGGCATCAGGATGCGGTTGGCGACAAAGCCCGGGTAATCGTTGACTTCTACCGGTACTTTGCCCAGTTTTTCCGACAGGGACATAATGGTTTGGGTGACGGCGTCGGACGTGTTATAGCCGCGGATGATTTCTACCAACTTCATAATCGGCACCGGGTTCATGAAGTGCATGCCGATGACCCGCTCTGGATGCACGACCGCTGCCGCAATTTGGGTGATGGAAATAGAGGAGGTGTTGGTGGCAAGAATAGTACTGTGCGAGCAAACCTCGCTTAGTTGCCGGAAGATATTAAGTTTCAATTCCACGTTTTCGGTCGCCGCTTCCACTATGAGATCGCATCCGGCCACACCGTCGCGTACGTCGGTATAGGTGATGAGGTTTCCGATGGTCGTATCGCGGTCCGCTTCCGTAATCGTCCCTTTGGCTACCATCCGGTCAAGGTTGGCGGCGATGGTCGCCATGCCTTTTTCAATGGCTTTTTCCGAAATGTCAATCAGTTTTACGGTGAACCCGCTTTGGGCGAACGTGTGGGCGATACCGTTCCCCATGGTTCCGGCACCGATTACAGCAATTGTTTGCATTAGTGTATGTTAGGTTGGTTGGATGAGCTAAAACAGTCGATGATCTGGTAGGCTACGCGAAGGGCATCGGTTCCGTCTTCCAGCGTCACGACCGGGCGCGTGTTGTGGACGATGGCGTCGGCGAAGGTCTCGAGTTCGTCGAGGATGGCGTTGTTTTGTCCTACTTCAGGGTTCGCAAAGTAAATTTGCTTGCGTATGCCTTCCGCATTTTGCAGGATCATATCGAAATCACCCGGTTGTTCGGGTGCATCTTTCATTTTTACAACTTCGCATTTCTTCTCAAGAAAATCCACCGAGATATAGGCATCTTTTTGGAAGAAACGTGATTTCCGCATGTTTTTGAGGGAAATGCGGCTTGAGGTCAGGTTGGCGACGCAGCCGTTTTCGAATTCAATGCGGGCGTTGGCGATGTCTGGGGTTTCGGAAATAACCGACACACCACTGGCATGTACGTTTTTCACCGGCGAATTTACCACACTCAGGATGACGTCGATATCATGGATCATCAGGTCAAGCACAACCGGCACGTCCGTTCCTCTCGGATTGAACTCGGCCAGGCGGTGCGTTTCGATGAACATCGGTGTCTCAATCATATCGCGGGTCGCCATGAAAGCAGGGTTGAAACGCTCGACGTGGCCGACTTGCCCTTTTACGCCAAATTCGTTGGCAAGCGCGATGATTTCCTCCGCCTCTTCCACGGTATTGGAAATGGGCTTTTCGATAAACACGTGTTTTCCCGACTTGATGGCCACTTTCGCGCATTTGTAATGCGACAGAGTGGGAGTGACGATATCGATGACGTCGACCGCGTGGATCAGGGATGCGATGGTACGGAACCGTTTATAGCCGAATTCGGCTTCTATTTTCTCGGCATACTCTGGATTTTCATCATAGAATCCGACCAGTTCGTATTTGTCCGATTGTTGGAGCAGCCTTAGGTGTATTTTTCCCAAATGTCCGGCGCCCAGGACCCCGATTTTTAGCATATCCATGGTTTTAGGCAAATTTAGGAATAAGTTTGATAGGTAGGAGGGGGGAGGGTTGAAAGTCGAAAGTTGAAAGTTGAAAGTTGAAAGTCGAAAGTTGAGGGTGAGAGTTGAAAGTTCAGGGTTGATCGGGCGGCGTTGAGGTAGGAAGTAAAAAGTGAAAAGTCGTTGTAAGAACAAGCGAACATTTAACAAAAGGTACGGTTTTCCCGTATGGTCGACTCAGTTGCTTTCGGTAAGGGACGCATCCGCCCCTCCCCAAATCCAAAATACGATTTCAAGAGGACATGGAGGTACGGGAAAACCGCCTAATTTGTTAAAGTTGAAAGTCGAAAGTTGAGGGTGATAGTTGACAGTTCAGGTTTGATCGGGCAAAGTTGCAGGTCGGAAGTAAATTGAAAAGTCGTTGTAAGAACTAGCGAACATTTAACAAAAAGTACGGTTTTTCCGTATGGTAGTCTCCGCCGGATTTGGTAAGGGTGCAGCCGCCCCTCCCCAATTCTAAATTACGGTTTCCCGCGGACATTACGGTACGGGAAAACCGCCTATTTTGTTAAATGTCGAAAGTTTGAAGGCTCGGAATCATAGGTTGTCACTCAAATTTCCAGCCCCCTAACTCCCGACTCCTAACTCTGCAACGCTCCCTTTCCTTTTTTATTCACGCCCCACCCTTGCATCATACCCGTTTTGTCCGCTACATTTACACCAAAGCCAAACCGACTTGAAGGATACAGCCAAACACCAGGGATTACGGAACCAACTCGTCAACCAGTTGCGGGAAAAAGGGATTACCGATGAAGCGGTACTGTCCGCTATTGCCCGGATTCCCCGTCATCTTTTCCTGAACTCGGGCTTTGAGGAGTTCGCCTACCAGGATAAGGCCTTTCCCATCGGCGCAGGGCAAACCATTTCCCAGCCGTATACGGTGGCGTTCCAGTCGCAGCTACTCGAGGTAAAAAAAGACCACAAAATCCTGGAGATCGGAACAGGATCGGGTTACCAAACTGCGGTGTTGTTTGCAATGGGTGCGAAGGTCTACAGTGTCGAGCGTCAAAATGAACTCTTTAAGTCCACATCCGTTCTGCTGCCCAAACTAGGCATCCATCCCAAACACCTGTCGTTCGGAGACGGCTACAAAGGACTTCCCAACTACGCGCCTTTTGACAGTATCATCGTCACCGCAGGCGCTCCTGTCGTACCGAACGCCCTTCTCGCGCAGGTAAAGATTGGGGGTCGTCTCGTGATTCCGCTGGGGGAGAAGGAACAGGTGATGACATTGCTGATCCGCAAAAACGAAACACAGTTCGAGAAGCACGAATTTGGTGGATTTCGCTTCGTTCCGCTACTCGAAAATAAAAACTGACGGTATGAAACGAATATGGGTCTTCTTCTTACCCCTGGTGGCAGCCGCGCAGGGGTACACGAGTTATTTTACGGGTAATGCCAACAATGTAGCTACCCAACCGTCATTCGGAGTCTGCCTCATGGGTGGGGCTACCGAACACGACAACGCCATGAAATGGCTGCTTCAAAAAGCGGATGGAGGTGATGTGGTCGTACTTCGCGCCACCGGGAGCGATGGCTACAACGACTACCTCTACAGCGAATTGGGTATCAACGTGAATTCGGTCGAAACACTCGTCATTACGTCGGTGGCGGGCGCGACGAATCCGTACGTTCTCAACAAGGTCGCAAATGCTGAGATGATCTGGCTGGCCGGTGGCGACCAATACAATTACGTCTCATTTTTCCGTAACAATGCGCTTGGAGACCTTCTCAATGAGCATGTGGCAGTCAAACACTATCCGATCGGCGGCACAAGCGCCGGAATGGCGGTACTCGGTGGTTACTACTTCTCGGCCCAAAATGGTTCTATTACCTCCTCAACCGCCACGTCCAATCCGTATGCTTCGAATATGACAATTGGTGCTGGCGACTTTATGACGGTTCCGTTTTTGGAGTCGGTCATCACCGATACACATTTTGATAACCCCGACCGTCGTGGGCGTCTTTCGGCGTTTATGGCGCGCATCACGCAGGATTATGACGTACGGTCATTCGGGATCGCCGCTAATGAATATGTAGCGGTGTGTGTCGACGAAACGGGTTTGGCACGGGTGTATGGCGATTATCCGAATTATCAGGAGTTCGCCTATTTCGTGCAATCGGGATGCAGCGGCGATTTCGGACCCGAACTCTGCAGCGCGGGCCAACCGCTTACCTGGAACTACGGAGGAAGTGCGCTTAAGGTCTACCGTGTGCCCGGTACTATGACGGGCCAAAACTATTTCAAACTCAACGACTGGCAGACCGGATCGGGTGGGACATGGTTTCACTGGAAAGTCACAGACGGGGCTTTCCTGCAGACGAGTGGAACGCCCGCGACCTGCGCCCTTTCGGTAGGGGACGAAGAAGTGCCAATGGCGAAGTTATATCCGAATCCGTTTGGGGATGTGTTGGCGATTGAAATGACGGATGTGGAACCCAAAGAACTAAAGGTGTATAGCATGCAGGGCCGTTTGGTCTACCAAGGACGTGCGCAGGGCACTGCCAACCTTGATACGGCTTCCTGGCCGTCCGGACTCTACATCATCGAATTGTGGGATGCACGCGGCGTTACGCGCTACAAAATGATTCGCGACTAGCGCATGGCTTTTTTGATGCGGTCCAGGTCACGTTTGCTGTCCGCTTCCTTGAGTGATTCACGTTTGTCGTAGGTCTTCTTACCGCGGCATAGTCCGATTTCCAGTTTTGCCAACCCTTTTTCGTTCGTATAAAGTCGAAGTGGGACAATAGTGAGTCCTTTTGCCTGCACAGAGCGATGCAACGATTTCAGTTCGCGTTTGTTCAATAACAATTTCCGCTCGCTCCGGGCCGCGTGGTTGAAGCGGTTGCCGAAGGCGTATTCTTCCACATACGTATTGATGGCAAAAAGCTCGAGGTCATGGAATTCACAGAAACTCTCCGCAATCTGTGCCTTTCCCAATCGGATCGACTTGATTTCGGTACCGGTCAGCACAATGCCCGCCGTATAGGTTTCGAGGATTTCGTAATCGAACCGCGCGCGCTTATTGAGTATGTTGGCCGTTTTCTGCATCAGGCGGCAAAGATACTACATCTGGGGCAATGCGGAAAGCATCAGTCTTCCGGAATGCCCTTCCAGCGTCGGATAACAGGTGAGAGCAAGGCAACGGCGCCAAAAACGAATAAGATGTTACAATAGTGCACGATCCGCATGACGGAGTTATCATCGAGCGATTCGAGAACCGGGAAATCGACGAGGGTATTTTCGGATTGGTAGTAACCCGATACTTGCTTTGCCAACTCAATTCCCAATGTGTAGCAAAGTAATACGACCCCCGGAAGCTGCCATAGTAGGGTATTCAGGGCAATACCCGACCACTTTTTTCGACCTTCCCGCCAAATGCGGGCGAAATAGATATTGAATATAATCACCGTAAGAAGGATCATCACAAGAAAACTATCCCCACTGCTGAATACGACCGCCAGTAATGTTTCGGTAATACCGAGTACACCGGTTGTTATAAGGGCAATGAGCCAGTTGCGCCCCGAGCTAACACGGTAGGAAAAAATCAGGAGGGATAGGATCGCCGAGACGTAAAATACGGCGATTAACCAATCAAAAATATCGTACTTGTCGCGGTAGCTCTTCCGTAGTTCCTGATAGGATACCTCGAGATTATCCCCCGGAACGAAGTATTTGTTATAGACGTAGTCCTGTCCGTCTACCGTTCGCACTGCCTGCGTTGTAGAGTCGATCGTGGCAAGCTCCGCCGTGGGCTCCTCCCCGGTGACGACAACTTCTGCATCGGTGGTGTCAATCGCGGTTGGTGCGGCGACCACACCTGGATAATAGCGTTCACGTTCTTTTTTTCGTATACGGACATAGTCGGTAAAGTCCGGTGCATGATAGACCATCCCCAACCATTGTTTCGCCGAAACCGAGTGGGCCAGGTGATGTTCATCTGCCAACCGAATAAAGTCTGTCAGCAGTTGCTGCACCGAATCGCGTCGGTCGTTATACAACCATTCCCTCATCTGGTGGGTGGACGTGGTATCACCGAACGCTTTTATGGGTTGGACAACGTCGTACTCGTACTCCGGATAGTTATGTTCTGAGACATTTGCCAACCTATTGAAAAGGGAGTTCACAGCATAACGCTTGTCACGGTACGAAAACGATGAAACATGTTGCACATGCCATATCCTTCTCACACTGTCAAAACGCTTAATGTCACGGTCCTGGTAGGCACCTTCATAAAAAAACGATGCGCGTTCAATGATTTTCGACCTATGGGCGAGTTCTTCCTCACTGAAATAACAGCGTTTGCGGAGGCCTTCGGCGAAAAAGAAGCTGGCAGGCATGCACGCAATCAGGAAACATCCCAAAAAAACGAGCGCCCATTCGGCGAAGAGACTGAATCGTGCACGCGGATACAATGCCTTAAAGGAGTTGTTTTTCAGGTAATAGACCAGCCAAATGATCAAGACCAATAATCCCAGTACAATAGCCAGGAAAAACACCGCTGGATAAATTGAGGAAAAATATTCCTCGTGACTATCAGCAAAGTCGATGGCGCCGTTACCGAATCCCCATGCAAAAAACAGGGCGTTCAGGAGCAGGAGTACAACCGTTACGGGAATGATGCGAGTGTTCCATATGAGGGGGCGGCGCAGAAGAAGATGGTGCTGTAATTTTGAAAACATGGTCGCGGATTAGGAAGCGAAGAAACGCCGTGTGGATAATGAGATGTCGCGGAAGTACAGAAGCGGGATGTTCTGGTCGATGATCACTTTCAAGACATCGGAAACCGACGTCCCTTCTTTGAAATACACGATGTAGGTGCCGCCATTGAACTGGATAGAATCAATAGTAGTGGCAAACGCGTCGTAAAGTTGTCCCTGCGTCCAGGCACTTTCCAACTCGATGGCTAATGGGGGTGCTGCCGCTTCTCCTGAACCTTTTTCGAAAAGATTGCGTTGTGCCCCGTTTTTCAGGAATACCACCTGATCGGACGTTTTTTCTACTTCGTACAATTGCTGTGAACTCAATACAATGCCAATCGGACGGAAAGGAGATTTGGCGATGGAACGGAAATCTTCCAGTATCGTCTGTTGGGCCAGGATGTCAAGGTTGGCCAACGGTTCATCTATCAGCAGGATCTTCGGTCGACGTAACAGCATCCGGGCAAGCTCAAAACGCATCTTGTAACCCGATGACAGGCTTTTCCAGCTGTGATCCCTGAATTTACGCAGTCCTAAACGACTCACGATCAATTCCACGACCCACTCGTTTTCTTCGGGGCCATATCCATAGAGTGTGCCCGTAAAAAGCAGGTTCTCGCGCATCGACCCATACCACGTATCCGTGCGTTGCGGGATGTAGACCAATTGAGTGCGAAGGTCATAACCGTCGGTGTAAGGAAAATGATACACCAGTTCCCCTCCGTCGTGCACCAGTTCGCGCGCCAACGAACGCAACAGTGTTGTTTTGCCATTTCCGTTCTCACCGACGAGACCGATGATCTCCCCTTGTTTTATCTGTAAATCAATGGGGCCAAGGCGGAAACGCCCTCCGGAATAGGATTTCGAAAGGCCTTTCGCTACTACCAACAAGTCGTTGTTGGCAAGCGGTTTCTTAGAAAGGGTCGCGTGAAGGGCTGCAAGGCGATGCTCCAGTTTTGGGTTCACAACCGACGCGTCGGTGTGATGGTCAAGCCACTGTAGAAGATCGACGGTTTCTTTGTAGTGGGAAAGCGCTTCTGTGTCAAGTGTAAGATCGATGATGCGTTTTACGACGAGCGAGGTATCACCGAAGCGCAGGAAGTCGCAGATTTCTGCATACTGCCTTTCGAATTCATTCATGTGGCGTGGTTTGCACCAAATATAAAAAAATCCCGGTTGCCCGGGACTTTCTTATTCTGTTACGACGACGTTTCGGACGAAGTAATCGGTGTTACTCTTCTTAAACTTCAAAACGTAGGTCCCGGAAGTAGTCGGCGTGAAGGTGTAGGTCTGGGTCAGCGTACTTTCCTGATCCTGGCAACTACAACCATCGTATTTCGTATTGACCGTGATTTGTCTTTCCGTAGCGTCGATATTTTGCTGGTAGAAGCGATCAAAGCTGTAGCATTGGTTCGGAATTTTGAAGGAGACGCCGAAGGTGACAGGCGTACCCGTAACGACGGTTGTGGTGCCGCCCTCTTCACCCGTCACGGCCGTAGCGGCTGTACCGATGCCGGATGCCGTACAGGTTTGGGAGGATGAAGATCCTATGTCACATCCGCTCAGGAAGATAGACAGGAAAAGAGCCGTGGAAAACAGTAAAAAGCGTGATTTCATAACTAATATGTGCAATGGTTTTGATGTTGTAAAGATAGAATTTTACCGGGGTGGTTGCGCAAGCCAACGGCTTTTCAGCAATGAATAGACCATAGAATCGATAAAAGTGCCCTCAAAGAACTCATTTTCTATGTAATGCGCTTCCTTAACGAACCCGTTCTTTTCCAAAACACGGGCGGATGCGGTATTAGCCGGGTCGATGATGGCCTCGGTCGAATGGAGTTGCATCGTTTCGAATCCGTAGCGAAGGACAGCATGCAGTGCTTCGGTCACGAGTCCACGACCCCAATACGGGCGCAGTACCATATAACCGACTTCTGACCGAAAATGCTCGACGTGTATTCTATAATGACCCATCACGCCAATCGCTTTATCGGGCTGCTCGCGAAGATACAGTCCCCAATTGATTCCTTCATTCGCCTCGATTTTGGACGTAATCAACTGCAGGTGCTGTTCGGCTTCCTCTCGTGTCTTCACCAGCGGACGGTTGACATACCGCATCGTCTCCGGATCGGAACGCAATTCGAAAAGCATATCCACCTGTTGGTCATCGAGTTGTTTCAGGATCATCCGTTCGGTTTCCAAAACGGGAAACGGATCAAAGTTCACATATAGCGTCGGAACGGTCATGGCACGTGAATTTTAATGGTGTAGGCGGTATGGAAATCTTGCCCAGATGCCAACTGGCGTATACCTTTTTTGTTTTCAAGTACGCCGGATGCATCTGTCGTATCGGCATACCCGTGCCACGGCTCGATGCAAAGGAAAGGCGCACCGGGTTTCGTCCACAGGCCTACATCCGGAAAGTCCCTCAGGTCGACTGAGAGCAGGTCATGGCCCTCTTCGCGGATGGTCAACGTTTTGCATGACTGCGATGTAAACACCAAAGCATCCCGCTCGAAAAGGCGGTAATCAAGGGCGAAATGGCCCGATGTCGCATCCAGTTCCGCCGTTTCATCCGACAGTAAGTCGCGGTCGAGTAGGCGATAGGTCAACACAGCCGCCGGTTCCACAGCCACCGAATACGAGTCGAACGCTTGGGGCAACGCAAACGCCGGATGGCCTCCCACAGAAAAGAAAAGGATCGAGGTGTCGGTATTCCGCACTTCGTAGGTAACGGTGAGGGTGCTGTCGGAAAGCCGATACCGAATCCGGAATTCGAAGGCAAACGGATACATCGCCCGCGTCTCGGCATCGTCGGTGAGGAGGAATACGGCTTCGGATCCTGATTGCTGTTCGAGCGAAAATGTCTTGTCCCGCGCGAAACCGTGACGTCCCATCGTATAAGTGACGCCGTTATACCTATACTGGTTGTCTTTCAGTGTTCCGACAATAGGGAAAAGCACCGGCGCGTGTTTGCCCCACACGTCGGGTCGGCCTTCCCACATATAGTCCCGGCCTTTGGCGTCGCGCAGGGATACGAGTTCGGCTCCTTTGAAGCGTACCGTTGCGTTTAGTAGGTTGTTTTGGAGTGTAATTTCGGTCATACGACAAAGCTACGATTTTTTGATACGGTCGGAGTTTCGTTGCCCACTACCACCTTTAACGTATTTTTATGGTAAGAGCGGATCATGTGAAACGCAGTGTTCGTATTTTTTCTGTTAATTTGTCCCGCTAATCCTTTATGAAGATGAGAGATCTCCGCATGGGTGGCCTGGCCCTGGCCTCGCTGCTTTTTGTTTCCCTGTCGGCCCTGGCCCAGGACGAGGACGTCAAGTCCAATTACGACTACCACGAAGCCTTCGCACCGGGGTTTTATACGAAAGACGGAAGCCCCACGCGGTCATCCGGAGGTCAACCGGGTCCGGCCTACTGGCAGAACCGCGCCGACTACCAACTGACGGCATCACTCGATCCGGCCACGCGTACCATCCGCGGAAGCGAAGTCCTGACGTACACCAACAACAGTCCCGACAAACTCTCTTTTCTTTGGTTGTATGTCGACCAAAACCTCTTCGCCAACGATTCGCGCGGGAAGGCGGTCATTCCGGTAACGGGCAGCCGTAACGGGGATAAAAATGAAAAATTTGACGGCGGCCATCGAATTGGCGCAGTGAAACTTGTGTCTACCGTGAACGGAAAGACCTCTGAACAAGTGCTGAAATATGAAATCACCGATACCCGTATGCAGGTGTTCCTTCCAACGGATCTGCGTCCGGGCGGCACCGTCAAACTGAAGATTGATTTCTCGTTCGTGTCGCCGATCTTCGGTTCTGACCGAATGGGCGTACAGGCGACCAAAAACGGCGATATTTTCTCTGTCGCCCAATGGTATCCACGCATGGCGGTGTATGATGATGTGAGAGGATGGAACACGCTTCCGTATCAGGGAGCCGGAGAATTCTACCTCGAGTACGGCAACTTCGATGTGTCGATAACCGCTCCGGCCAACCACATTGTTGTATGTTCAGGTGAATTGCTGAATCCGACGGAAGTGTATACGGCGGCTCAGGTAAAACGTTGGGAAGAAGCGCGGAAAAGCGACAAAACGGTGATCATTCGCTCTGCAGCTGAGGTAACCGAGGCGTCATCGCGTCCGTCTGGCAAGAAAGAGCTCACCTGGCGTTTCCGCATCCAGAATGCGCGCGATGTGTCGTGGGCGTCGTCGGCTGCCTTTATCGTCGATGCGGCCCGTATTAACCTTCCAAGTGGAAAGAAATCGTTGGCCATCTCGGCTTATCCGGTCGAAAGTGACGGAATGGACGCATGGGGACGGTCAACCGAATACACGAAAACGAGTATTGAGAATTACTCCAAGCGTTGGTTCGAATACCCGTATCCGGCCGCTACCAATGTGGCGTCGATTGTGGGTGGGATGGAATATCCGGGCATCGTATTCTGTGAGTATACCTCAAAAGGATCGGATCTGTGGGGCGTTACCGACCACGAGTTCGGCCACGGCTGGTTCCCGATGATCGTAGGTTCAAATGAACGCCTCTTCGCCTGGATGGATGAAGGCTTCAATACGTTCATCAACTCGCTGAGCGCCGAAGATTTCAATAAAGGAGAATACCTCTACAAGCGTCCGAATGTCAACTACAAGTCGGAAGAATTAACCTCTCCCGACCTGGAGCCGATCTACACCATGCCCGACGGACTGAAGGAGGCGAACCTGGGGGTGCTGGCGTATGACAAGCCCGCGACCGGACTCACCATTCTTCGTGAACAGGTATTAGGTAAAGAGCGTTTCGACCGCGCCTTCCGCGAGTATACCCATCGTTGGGCGTTCAAGCACCCGATGCCGGACGACTTTTTCCGTACCATCGAAAATGTGGCGGGCGAAGACCTTTCCTGGTTCTGGCGTGGTTGGTTCATCAACAACTGGCGCTTCGATGTGAAGATCGACAACGTGATGTACCAGAAAAACAAACCCGAGAAAGGAACGGTCATCACCATCACCAATCTCGAAAAAATGCCGATGCCGGTAACCGTGGAAGTAACGGGTAAAAGCGGTACGAAAGTGCGCAAAACCCTTCCGGTGGAAATCTGGCAACGCAACAAACAATGGACATTCCGTTTCCCCTCCACAGAAGAGATCACCCGTATTGAGCTCGATCCGGATCACGCCCTTCCTGACGTGAACGCAGTGAACAACGTCTGGACGTCTGATAAAGACAAAATCGAAAAAGATACGACCATCGATGTAACTGAATTCGTTGGGGTATTTGGTAATCCGATGTTGCCGGTGAAATTGACGTTTTCGGATGAACGCGGCACGTTGACCCTAACGCTTCCAAATAACCCGCCCATTCCATTGGAGTCAAAAGGCAATGATAAGTTTGGCGTACCCGGACTTGATGTCCAGTTCAACGAAGACCGTTCTAAAGTGATCCTGTTCGTACAGGGACGCGAACTGCCGTTTGATCGTGAGAAATAGAGTGACTGAGTAACTAAGTAACTGAGTAAAAAGACAAAAGGGCTGTCATTCCGACGGCCCTTTCTTTTTAGGTATGCGACAGTTGGGAAGCTCCGTGTGCCGGTTTTCGTTTCATGATCAGCGCTGCCAGTAAGGACATTCCCAGTCCGATCGGTAAAATCTCAATGGCCGTCAGGCCGATAAACACGAGTGGGTTATCATAATGATCGGCCATCCATTTGGTATCGGCCGTTTCGGCTGCAATTTGCTGGGCGGTGTGACCCGCTTCCTGAAGTTTCGTTACTTCCATAGCCAGGTACTGGTCCATGAAATCGGGAAAGAAAAAGTGATAGGATACGCCCCAGGCGCCCACGTAGGCCGTGGTGGTGATCAAGGAAATCAGGAGACAGATCGAAATTGCTTTTCCAAATGAAAGCCCTTCGATTACATGATCGCGACGGTAACGAGCCAGCGCGACAAAGTTAAAGGCGAAGGCGATGAACATACCCAGAAAGCCAATCGCCATGCTGCCTTGGCTATCGGGGTGGTTTTCGTGAATAATGACCGCAGCGATCATCATCGCTACTACAATAGAAGAGGCAATCGCGCCGTACGTCCAAATGACTTTTTTCATGGTGGTGAATTTTGTGTTAGTGGTGTCAAAGTTGCCGTGTCAAAGTTGAAATGGGGTCATACTTTTGGGTGATTTTGTAAAATTCATCCGTTAGTACTAGTTAATAAGTCCCAGGTTTTTCGCCTTGGTCACGGCCTGCGTGCGTCGTTTTACATCAAGTTTCCCATATAGTGAGGAACTATGGGTCTTGACGGTATTGGTAGAAATGAAGAGGCGTTCGGCGATCTCCTCATTACTGTGCCCGGCGGCCATGAGTTGTAAAACGTCCATTTCACGGGCACTAATTCCAAGTTGTTGTCGTAGGGCGTCATCAGCAACTGAAGTAGGAGTAATCGTTTGGGGAGTAGTGGTTTTGTCAGACTTGGGTTTGACCGAGGTAGCGATCCAGGCGCCTATGCAGGCAAAAACAACCGCAACGACCGCGGCATATATTTCAAAACGGTTGGCCGAAACCGTAAACCGATATTGTGCCGCTTCCAACCCCACCAGCAGTAGCGCGGCACCCACACCGTAGAGAACGATATCGCGTTTGGGTATCCTCATGACGCAAATATAACGAACGTCAGCGAAGCAAAAAGAAAGGCCATCCGGGGGGGATGGCCTTCACATAACATAAACCAAAAACAAATCGATCTAACAAATAAGGTTCATAGCAAATTCTCCCATTGTTATGCCTTGTAGATGCATATACGCAATAGGGGTTGCTTTGGATTGGGAAAAAAAATAAAAAAAAGTTTCAGCCGTTAGGGACGACGTCGAAGGTCCGCGTAAGAAATGAGCTCTATGTGCTTGTCCGACAGGAATTTTCGCACTTCCGGTGACAAAAACAACTGTGTCACTCCGGCACGGTCGACCGCTACATTTTCGTAGCCGATATGGTGGATGGCCCGTAATTCCGGATCGTCATGACCCGGGTGATCGAGAAACATATAGGTTTTACCGGGTTCGAGCTTTGACAAGGCCGACAGAAAGGAAGCCATCTTTTCTTTAGGCGTACCCGACGGACCATCATAACGAAACGTACCGACACCTAATTCGTCGAGATCAATGTCAATCTGGTATTCTTTGGCAAGTCGCTTCGCCATGGCTTTCACTTCGGGTGTCATTTCCGTACACCACATGTGCGATGAAATGTGGCTGACCTGCGGAATTAGCCTCCTGGCCATTTCAATTTGTGCCCGAAATTCCGCTTCGATATCGCGAAGATCCCAGTGGTTTTCCAACAACGCCTTTCCGGGATAGTTCGGGTTCGGCCATATCATCGGGCGGAAGTAGCCATTTTCATCCGTAAGGGAAGCCGCCTTGGTAAGCGGACGCCATTTCACATTGTCCCATTCACTGGTAAGGGTTAAGTGTACGCCCACATCTACATTCGGATGTTCCTGTAACATCTTCACTGCTTCCGGAAACCAGGGCGAAGGCACAATAACCTCAATGGTTTTCTGTATGCCTCCCTTAAAGCATTCCATCAGCGCTTCATTGCCTGAATGCGAGTAGCCCATGTCGTCACCCCGAACAATCAGGCGGGTCGGTTGTTGACCGGTGGCGATCAGTGCAAGAAGGAAAAGGCAAAAAGAAAACGACACTTTCATAGGAACGAAAATAGAGATGACGGTAAGGCAACAATCGCTTATTGTTTCACCATCCGTAAACGGACGGGCGTGCCTTCAAGCACAAAAAACGTATTGCCGCCGGAACTGTCGATAGTGATCTGCATGGTCTGGAAATGATCGGCTTTCGATCCGATACGGAGGTTCTTTCCTTCCAACACCCAATCATTGGTAGCCAGTTTAGTTGCAATAAGCCCGAAGGTGCGCGACGTACTGGGTGACGAGAACTGCAGGTGGTGATCGGCTGAGAAAACAAACAACGCGTCTTTAAATCCCTGGTAGAGTTGACGCGTGCCGGGATCTTCCGCGGTCAAAACGACTTCCGACACCTTCCATTTTCCAATCAGCGCGCTTTCGGATAACTGGGCTGTAGTGGAAAGTGAGGCCAGGATGAGTACTAGGATAAAATAATATTTCATGGTGTGATAAAGGTACCAAAATGCCACAGAATACCGGATGGATCGTGCAGGAAACACTCGCGGCCCCAGTGGGCGTGTTGAACCGGTGTGAGACGTACGCCTTGAAACTGCGCCGGAAGATCGAGTGCAGCCAGCGCATCGTGTATGGCTTCGGTATTGGCGACTTCCATAAACACCTGTGTATTGTCAATCCAGTCTTTTACATAGGCATTCTGCAGGTAAAAAGAGAAACCCGAAGGCGTAGAAAACAACGCGAAGCCGTCCCATAACAGTGTCTCGGTAAAACCAATGGTACGATAGAAACGGCGGGAAGTTTCAAAATCCTTGGCGCCGAGGAAAGGGCGAAGGGATTGGACGCCCGTGAGTGGTTTTGCGGTAGAAGGTAGTTCCATCATTTATTGGTTCATGAAGTCCCGAAACCGTGTGTTTGAGACCAGTTTTACAAGTAACGCAATCAGGCCCGTTATCTTCAACACCAATGCGGCCATGAGCAGAATATTCGCGAACGGCCCATGCATGATTTTCCAGAAAGCTCCGACGAAGTCGAGTCCGAAGCCGGCCGCGATGAGGAAGAGGGCGTGTTTGATTTTCATAGTGTGGTTTGTACAAGGGAAAGATACGGAAGTTTTGGCACTACACCGTCATTCGTCTGAGCATCCGCTGCCGTCGTTTTCGGTTTGACAATGAAGGCGTTGGGGTTCAGAAACGACCTCAAGCCGTCCGGTAGATGGATTCGCGCACCATGCGGTCTTGATCGGGAAGGGTTGGCCATCATCGTCTAATTCTTGCACGATCACATAGGTACGGAAAACGGAGGTCGGTGCTTCACAGTCCACCATCACCCATCGTTTGTAGGGGGTGGAAGGCATTGTTTCCAGCTTGTCTAACAGGCGATAGTATGCCTTTCCTGCGCTGTCTCGCGACACAATCTCCAGAAAGGCGAAGACCGTCCGCTCGTCACTATGCCAAACAGATAGCGCGAAGCGACCTGACGTGCTGTCGTTACTGCGTACGATCTGTCCGCCGCCATCACGGAAATCGCGGAACCCATCCAGTTCGTTCAGGTTACGGAAAAAGGGCGTTGGACGAGGAGTTACGTCCTGTCCCCACGACACCGTCGTCCACAGCACCAAAAGCAAAAGTCTTCGCATGCTTTTTATTGCAAAATACGAAAAGGGCGCGATGTATACTCAGAAGGTATAGCCAATGCGTATGTGGACGTCGACCGCAATTTCATCTTCGGTATCGTTGATGTTGTACCGCGAAAGGAAAAGATGGCGGTAGCCGACGCCGATACCGACTTCATAGTGGAAGCGCGAAGATCCGATATGCCGACGAATACCCCATTTCGGGATGATTTGAAATTGCTCGATTACGTTGACATCACTTCGATTGGAAATCGTAAACCAATCCGGATGGTAGTCCATTCGAACCGCCAGGAAATTACCGCTATTACCAAAAATGTTCTTTCCGGCTGATGCCCGTTTGGCAAGATTGTAGTAAAATCGGGGTTCTACATTGAAAACAGGTGCCCATATCCGCGTTGTCTCGCCCACGATATCTCCACCCCGTAAACCGAAGTCAAGTCCGGCCTCGGTGCGAATCGCCCACAACCGTCCCAGTTTCCATTCGGCTCCCACCCAGGCACCGGCAAATCCGGTTTGGATGTAAGCGGTATTCGTCGCCGTCATTTCCGTTTCCGTTTGCGTTTCCGTCTGCGCCGTCGCCGTTTGTACAACCATTGTCAGACAAAAGAAGGTGCAGGTCGAAAAAAACAGGTGTCGTGCCCTATCTATGTACATCTACCTCCTTAATTACGTAGCAGCGCTGACCACGATTGAATTCAATTTGGTAGGCCTTACCCGGTTTGGTCATATATTTTTTGGTAACCCTGCCCGTGGAGATCCACAACATCAGATCTGATATGTTTTGGTACGGTTCACTTTCCCAGAGTTCGCCCGCACGTATCGTATGGGTTGCGAGCGTGCGCTCGTTAGGACCAAACCGGATGTCGAGTGGTGCGGTCGTCGGGTTGTAGACCCGTACGATAAACTGGTCGATATAGCCGGCAGATGCATGTACAGCATCGATCGGTATGAGGTTTACTTCCAGCTGCGAAACTTCCCCTTTTTTGGTCGATACAGGCAGTTCTGTTGGCTCATATCCGCTTTTGTATACCCTGATAAAGTAAGCTGCGTCACAACGGGCCGAAAGTTTGGCCACACCAGTCGCGTCGGTCATTACGTCTGGGGATATTGTATTGTTGCTATCCACCAAACTGACTGCCGCTCCGTCAATCGGATTTTGCAGGTCGGCCGATTTTACGGTCACGATGATATCGGTCTGGCAATCGGATTGTGAGAAACAACTAATGCCTATGAGAAGGCATAATAGTGAAAATAGCTTTTTCATCCTTGTGCGTCGGGCTTATTATTAGAGGCACTCTCAGGTCCCATCTTACCGAGCAGATAACCTGCTATGGTACCCAAAAGTCCCATGGCCGGCGCGATCTGGTCGTTGGTGTAGCCAGCCGTAATCAGGTAAAGCGACCCAATCACGATGATGGTCACCACGATGAACTTGATGGTGTCTTGTGGTGAGATCCCTAATTTCCATACCAATACGATTTCCCCTAAGAGGATCAGTAAGCCGAAGCCTAACACACAAAGCGATAGTTTGAAGGCAGAAGGACTCATAGGAAAGCGAACGGTCTGGCCGCTGGCTTCGGGTTGTTCGGTGGCTACTTCTTCCGGGATGGGATTGGAAGCCGGAATACTGTCGGCGGCCATGTGTGAAGGGATGGAATCCTGCGCCGCAACGCCCAGGCACAGGAAAGTGACAAGTGCAAGTAAGAATAGTCTCATAACGGTTCGATTGTTTTCGGTGTTTGTTTTGTTTTTTTGGGAGAAGTTTTTCGATTTCTCTATTCGTTGGAGGCGAATGTACAAAAAAATACAAATACCAACGTCGTCCTGTTATTCGCTTTTTTCTTTCGGAGCTTTCCGGTTTACAACGCAGTATAGGTCCGCCTATCGCCCGACTTTCTTCAGCAGTGAATGGGTGATGCCATTGGCTTCCTTACGGATGACTTCATAGCCGCCCAGATTCTCGAAAAGGTTGGTAAGGGTTTTGAACCCGAACGAACGTGCGTCGAAGCTGGGATCGATCTTCCGAAGGTTGAGTCCCATCTGCGAAATATGCACCTGCTCGTCTTCTCCGGCCGAGATTTCAAAGGCTTTGTTGATCAGCCGGATATCCACTTGCAGCTTCTTCGGGCGCGACGGCGGAAGCGGTTTTGCCCCTTTCCTTGAGGTCGATTGGCGTGATGGTTTTGCCGTCGTCTCTACCGCAACCGGTTCCGGAGCGGTTTCGGTTTCCGCCTCTCCGCTGATGGTTTCAGCAAATACGAACACTTCACACGATTGTATAAATGCGTCGGGTGTGGTCTGTCGTCCGATTCCCATCACGAATATACCTTCTTCCCGTATGCGCTTCGCCAATCCGGTATAGTCGCTGTCGCTTGACACAATGCAATAGCCGTCTACGTTACGCTCGTGCAATATGTCCATCGCATCGATGATCATCGCGCTGTCGGTTGAGTTCTTTCCTTTCGTATACGAAAACTTCTGTATGGGGTTGAACGAGTGCTGGTTGACAATGTCTTTCCAGCCTTTCATCTGATGGGTCGTCCAGTCGCCGTAAATACGACGGATGGTGGCTTTGCCATATTTGGCGACCTCTTCAAGTATCTCCTTTAATATTTTCGGTTGGGCATTATCGCCGTCTATCAATACAGCGATTTTGAAATTTTTCTCCATGGGTGATGCAGTTTTGCGGTAGGGCCGCCCGCTGGTCACCGGGGTTACTACGAAGCGAAGGTACGGGTTTTAGGTTTGGGTGTTGAGGTTTGGGTTTTGAGTGAAGGGTTTTTGAAGGAATTTATCCAGGCGGAGGGTTTGGACTGTGAGTCCCTTAGCTCCTGAGTCCCTTAGCTCCTGAGTCCCTGAGCGCCTTAATTCCTGAGGTTCTCAATTCCTCAATTCCTCAATTCCTCAGTTCCTCAGTTTCTCAGTTTCTCAGTTACTCCGTTACTCCGTTCCTCAATTCCTCAGTTGAGGACGTTTTAAGGACTATTGCTGTATAGCCAAACGGGCGATGCGTGCCCCAAATAGTTCCGCGGTGGCGACCCCCTTGGGCGTATGTACCTCGCCGATGGCATTATCGGAAAGGGTCATTAGTCCGAGGTAACTCGCCAGTCCGTTGGGTTCTTCTTTCTGTACGTCGTTTTCAAATTCGGGTAGGATGCCTGTTGGAATCCACAGCATGCCGTGTTGTGCGGCGAAGATGGATAGCTGCTGTAAGACCATGAGTTTATCGCCGTTCACGGTCGACGAATTCGTGAAGCCGGCCGCCAGTTTGTCGCGCCATTTCTGTTGGTACCAGAAACGACCCGTCGCTTCCATAAAGGTTTTGAAACCGGCTGACACGCTGCCCATATAGGTGGGCGATCCGAAGACCAGGGCGCGCGCTTCATGAAGCACGTCCCAGTCGGCCATGGCCTCTTCGGTTGACAATAAGCGCACGTCGGGCGTAATCGTAGTAGCACCTTTCGCGATGTGTTCAGCTACGATTTTCGTATGACCGTAGCCGCTGTGGTAAATGATAACGATAGACATATCCGTTGTTTTTGGCAAAGGACGTCACCTCGCATCGCAAAAAAGTTCAACTACTTTAAGAAATTGCCTTTGGCCCAACGACTCCGCATCATACTCAGGAAAACAGGCGTGACGCCCAGATAGGCAGCCAGTTGTTTCTGGGGTATGCGTTGTTCGAGCTGCGGAAACCGCTGCCGGAATTGCTGGTAGCGTTCTTCGGCCGACAGCGAAAGTGTCTGGTTGATGCGCTGCTGTTGGGCGATGAAGGCGTTCTGCAATAAGATCCGGAAGAAGCGCTCGAATTTCGGTACGCGCACATACAAATGTTCAAGGTCAGCTTTGGTCAGGCAAAGCAACTCGGTGGGCTCAAGTGCCTCGATGGAATGCAGCGCGGGTTTCTGTGAGAGGAAGCTGTACATATCGCCCACCCACCAGTTCTCGGTTCCGAAGAAGGTAATATGATCCACACCATCCGCATCGGTGGTAAATACCCGGACGCATCCTGTCACGATGAAATACTCGGCCGGACAGATAGCGCCTTGCTGCAATAGCAATTCCTTTTTGCGTAAGGTACGCGCTTGCAGCAATGAGGTAAAAAAAGCCACCTCGTCGGGCTCCAGGGTAATGTGTTGGGCGATGTGACGCAGAATGGCATCCGTTTCCATAGCCGGAAGATAGGAAAAAGTGGAAAGTCTAAAGTTTAAAGTCTAAAGTCAACAACCAATAACCAACAACCAACCACTCCTAACCCAACTCCTTCCCCATCACATAATCTTCCATCAAAAAGCCTTCTCCTATGTCGATATCTTCCAGGCTCATGACCACAAAGCCACGTTTTTCATAGAAGTAGCGGGCATTGTTGAAACGGTTGACATTGAGTGTAAGACGTTTCGATCCAGCCTCCTCGGCCAATGATTCGGCTTTGTCCATCAACAGCGCGCCGATGCCTTTGCCCTGTGCTTCCGGCAGGATGTAGATTTTGTGGAGTTTACTGGCGTCGCCCTCCAGTCCGTGCTCGATTCCTATAAAGCCTAACACGGCGTCATCCTCCCGGGCGAACCAGAATAGATGGCCCGCCGCTGCGTCGCGCTGTAGTTTCTCATCCGAATACAATTTGGCAATCATATACTCCAGCTGCTCTTTTGAAAGGATATTGCCATACGTCACCGGCCACGTTTGTTCGGCTATGTGACGGATGATCGGAAATTCGGACGGAAGAGCAGGGGATAGGGTAATCATGGAAAGTGGTTATTCAGTCAGTGTGTCGGTTAGCCATGCACCGTTTCTTTCTTTCCATACTTAGCGATCACCGTCGCTTCAAACGCCAGCCATTCGCGCCAACGCTTTTCAACGTCGATGCTACCGCCATATTTTCGGGCAAAGGTGATAAAGGTTGTATAGTGGCTGGCCTCGCTTTCCATCAGGTCGCGGTAAAAGGTGGCCAGTTCTTCGTCTTTGATGTTCTCCGAGAGTACCTTGAAACGCTCGCAGCTTCTGGCTTCGATCATCGCAGCGAACAACATCCGCTCGACGAAGGCCGACTGGCGGCTGCCGTTGGTGCTTTGCTTCATATAGTGGGCCAGTTCCCCTACATAGTCGTCCTTTCGCTCGCGACCCAGTTTGTAGCCGCGCTTCTTGATGATCTCATGCACCATCTCGAAATGCGCGATCTCTTCTTTCGCAATAGCCAGCATCTCGGTCACCAAATCGGGATAATCGGAATTCTGCGTGACCAGCGTAATGGCATTCGAAGCGGCTTTTTGCTCGCACCACGCATGGTCGGTCAGGATTTCTTCGATGTTCGTCTCGACGATGTCAACCCAACGTGGGTCGGTGGGAAGTTGGAGGCGGAAGGTGGACATGGTAATTAGCGAATGGATTAATTAGCAAATTAGCGAATGAAACAGACGTTCCTGATTGCAAAAGTAAGGCAAAATGAATTGGCTTGAAATAAGCGTAGGTGGAACATACTCTATATGAAAGTACTTATACGCCCTCTTCATCCATTCGCTAATTCGCTCATCACCTCATTCGCTAATTATCACGTTTTCACCCGACTCTTCTCACTCTCCGCCCCATTCGCATCATACGCTTTCGGTGTTTCAAAGGCCTTGCCGAAGCTGTAGTTGAGTGCCAAGGAGACGAAACGGGAATCGGGTTTGTTCGTCCAGTTCGCGTTCACGTTGGCTAGGTTGTTAATAATGCCGCGGTTGATGCCGGTGTAGAAAAGGTCATTGCCAATCAGCTTCACGCTGCCTTTTCCTTTCCATAGTTTATGCTGTACGGCCAGGTTCACACCGCCGCGTTCCAGCAATACGAACTGCGACGACACGATGTTGCTTTGGTAATAACCCGACACTTCCACACTCCAGTCAGAAGGCAGGATAAAGGTGTTGGTGGCGTTGAACACGCAGAACGTGCCCGACGCATCGAGTGTTTCGGTGTAAAGGCGACTTTCGTATTCGGTGCGGGTCAACTCGGCATATAGGTTTGACGTCCACCATTTGGTAAACGGAATCTGCGCATTGGCATTCAGGCTGTAAAAACGGCTTTGTCCGATGTTACCCGGGCGGCTGTAGTATATGCCATCGGTGATTTCAATGGTTTCATTGATGTCATCGCGGGTGAAGCCGTAGCTGGCTGTGGTCGAAAAATAGCCTTTGTAACGATACGACAACTCTACATTGTGCGCGAACGACGGGTTCAGGTACGGGTTTCCTGCATAAAACGTAAACTTGTCAAGCGGCGAGACAAACGGGTTCAGGTCTTCGTAATAGGGTCGGTTGATGCGTTTGCCGTACGACGTAACCAATACGTGATTGCCAATGGAATCCAATTGGTATTGCACGTACAGAGTGGGGAAGAGGTTTGTGTAGTTCCGTCGGAAACGCGACGCCGGTTTTTCAGGATTACCCAACTGATTTCCTTTAGAGTCAGTGTTTTCCAGTCGGAGTCCTGCCTGCACGGCGATACGCCCAAACGCACGGCTGCCGTTTACATAGCCCGCATGGATGGTTTCATCGTAGCGGAAATGATTGCTTTGGTCGTAATTCGGCACGAAAACACCTCCGATGGCATCGCGGTAATCGGCAATGTTGTCGGTTTTCGACAGACTGACTTTATAGCCGGTCTCAAAAGAAAGACCATTCTTGAATTGCCGGCTGTAGTCGGTTTTCAAGGAAACGATGTCGATGTCTGACGGTAAGTAGCCTTTTGATTCATCCTGGTTGCGTTCCTGTCCATCCGGACCGTAGACAAAGTTCCGGAAGCGCTGGTCGGTCTCGGTGCGGTACAACAGGTAGTCGGCATCGGCTGTCCATTTGGCGCCGTCGGCAAAATCGTGGCGCATGTTGAGGTTGAAGGTGAGGTTGCGGAAGGGTACCTCGTTCCGGTTGCGCGCCACGACGGTCGAGTCGAGTGCACGGGCTGCATTGCGCAACACACTATTAACATCGGATTCGACGGTCGATTCGCGGTACAGGCCGAATACCATCGCGCCAAAAGTGGTCTTGTCGGAGGCGTAATAATCGATGCCGGCCCGTGCATTTCCGCTTCGGGCTTTATTCTCGAGGATACTGTTCTGGTCGAAATACCGTACGACGGTTCCGTCCTCATCCTTGAAACGGCGGTAGATGTCGAGGTCGTTCACCGAGGCGGTATAGTCGACGCCGGCCGAACCGAATATCCGGACGTTGTCGCCTAGGTAATTGAGGTTGAGGTTCTCCCGTCCGCGAAAGCGCTTACCCTGCGTGAGCCGCGCACTGACACTGCCGTTGAAACCGCGGCTATTGGTTTTTTTGGTGGTAATATTGATGATGCCGCCACCGCCCGCCGCGTCGTATTTGGCCGGTGGATTGGTCATGAGTTCGACCTGGTTGAGGGTCGCGGCCGGTAACGACTTCAGGAAGGCTTCCAGGTCGGCGCCCGACAGATAACTGGGCTTTCCGTCTATGAAAACCGAAAGTCCGGATTTTCCTTTATAGGTAATGGTGCCGTTCTGGTCGATGACGATACCCGGTGATTTTTCGAGTACGTCCATCGCGTCGCCCCCCGCTGCCGACATGAGTGCATCGACATTAACGACGACCTTGTCGATTTTGTTTTCTATCAAAGGTTTCCGCCGCACCACCGTCACTTCCTGCAGGTTGGTGACTGCGGCTTTTTGCAGTTCTATCGTCGGTAATGACACGCTGCGGTGGGCATCGTCGATCGCGACCAGGCTACTTTGATAGGACGAATACGAAGGATCTTCCACCGATAAGAGGTAACCGTCGTTCGGAAGTCCGCTAAACCGGAATGTCCCGTTGGTGTCGGTCAACTCGGTGCGTACGATAGTTTTCGCTTCCGCGGATAACAGCACCACGACCACCGAGGCGGCAGGTTGCCCTTCGCTTCGGATGGTACCGTCGATCGACCCGGTTTCCTGGGCCGTTGCAAAAAAGGATACTAAGAGAAGGACAGACAGCAGCAGTTTCGGCGTTTTCATGTTTTATTCTTTTGGTTCCGATTGGTGCTACTTCCGCCTGTTTCGTTACACGACACGATCGTCCATAAAAAAACCGCCCGAAGGCGGTTTGGTATTTAGGAAAGGGAATGGGTCTTAGAAAACGAAAATCGCGCGTTCGCCCATCATCTCGTTTACTTCTTCGGCCACTTCCTCAATTACGGCTTCGTTTTGGATATTCGACAAGACGCGGTCGATCAGTTCCACGACTTTGTCCATGTCGGATTCAACCAATCCGCGGGTTGTGATAGCCGGAGTTCCCACACGGATGCCCGAGGTCACGAACGGTGATTTATCGTCGAACGGTACCATATTTTTATTGACGGTGATTTCGGCTTTTACAAGGGCATTTTCTGCTTCTTTTCCGGTGATGCCTTTGTTGCGCAGGTCGATCAGCATCATGTGGTTGTCGGTGCCGCCTGAGATAATGTCATAGCCACGGCTTACGAACGCAGCGGCCATCGCCTTGGCATTTTTCTGCACCTGCATCGCATAGGTAAAGAACTCGTCCGACAAGGCTTCCCCGAAGGCAACAGCCTTGGCTGCGATGATGTGCATCAACGGACCACCCTGGTTACCGGGGAAAACCGCCAGATCGAGTAGGGCCGACATCATCCGGATATCACCTTTCGGGCCCGTAATACCCCACGGATTTTCGAAATCCTTACCCATGAGGATCAAACCACCGCGCGGTCCGCGAAGGGTTTTATGGGTAGTTGTCGTCACGATGTGACAATGCGGAATCGGGTCGTTTAAGAGTCCTTTTGCGATCAATCCGGCCGGATGCGAGATATCCGCCAGCAAAAGCGCACCCACGCTATCGGCAATTTCCCGGAAACGCTTGAAGTCCATGTCGCGTGAATACGCCGACGCACCCGCGATGATCATTTTGGGTTGCTCACGTGTGGCGATTTCCTGCATTTTATCATAATCGATACGGCCTGTTTCTTTCTCGACGCCGTAAAACACCGGCTGGTAGAGTTTCCCCGAAAAATTCACGGGCGAACCGTGGGTGAGGTGGCCACCATGCGACAGGTCAAAGCCCAGGATTTTGTCGCCCGGCTTCAGGCAGGCAGCAAACACAGCAGTATTCGCCTGTGAACCTGAGTGAGGCTGTACGTTGGCATATTCCGCACCGAAGAGTGCCTTGGCGCGGTCGATGGCGATTTGTTCTACGATATCGACGACTTCACAACCACCGTAATAACGGCGTCCGGGATAGCCTTCGGCGTACTTGTTCGTCAAAACCGAACCGGCGGCCTCCATGACCTGGTCGCTGACGAAATTTTCAGAGGCGATAAGCTCCAATCCATTGATTTGGCGGTCTTGTTCGTCGAGTATGAGGTCGAAGATATCCTTGTCGTGTCGCATGTTGTAAAATTTTGTTAATTTGAGTGCAAAAATACGAAAACGGTTTGGCAAGGTCTATATTTGAAAACCGTTTTTTTACCACAAAAACCTACAGCCCCATGCCCATTACTGCCAACGATCCGAAGCGCTCCTCATGGCTTGAAGTGCCCGCCGATAGTGACTTTCCGATCCAAAATATTCCGTTCGGTGTTTTCCTGAGAACCGACGATATCATCACCACCGGTACCCGCATCGGCGATTGCGCCATCGATCTGGGCGCCCTGCAACGGTTAGGGTATTTCGAGGGTATTGAACTCACCGATGATATGTTCATGCAGGATACGCTGAATGACTTCATCTCCGACGGGAAAAAAAACATGGCGGTTGATCCGCAACCGTATCGCCGACATTTTTGACGCGAACAACCCCGAGTTGCGCGACAACGCAAAAGACCGTGCCGAAATCATCTTTTCGATAGACGACGTTGAAATGCAGCTTCCGGTCATGATCGGTGACTATACGGATTTTTACTCCAGCCGCGAACATGCCACCAACGTAGGCAAGATGTTCCGCGATCCGGCCAACGCCCTGTTGCCGAACTGGCTGCACATCCCCGTGGGTTATCACGGACGCAGTTCGACCATCGTACCGTCGGGTATCCCGGTGCACCGTCCAATGGGACAAACCGTGCCAAATGGCGATAACACGCCTGTTTTCGGTCCGTCGCGCCTCATCGACTTTGAACTCGAAACGGCTTTCATCACGACGGATGCCAATGTCATGGGGGAGAACATCCCTGTGCACGAAGCCGAGGACTATATTTTCGGAATGGTATTGCTGAACGACTGGAGTGCACGCGATATCCAGAAATGGGAGTACGTGCCGCTCGGGCCCTTCCTGGCCAAGAACTTCGCCTCGTCGATCTCTCCGTGGATTGTCACGATGGATGCGTTGGAACCCTTCCGTACCAAAGGTCCGAAACAAGATCCGACGCCGCTTCCGTACCTCCAGCAAAAAGGAAAACATGCCTTTGATATCGACCTTGAAGTGTACATCCAACCGGATGGTGCCGAACCCACGCTGGTTACCCGTTCGAACTTCAAGTATATGTATTGGTCGATGAGCCAGCAGTTGGCGCACCATACGTCAAACGGTTGCCGCGTCAATTCCGGCGACATGATGGGATCGGGTACGATTTCAGGCCCTACACCCGACAGTTTCGGCTCGATGCTCGAACTGACATGGGGCGGCAAGAACCCACTCAAAATGTCGGATGGCACCGAACGCAAGTTCATCAACGACAACGACACGGTGATCATGAAAGGCTATTGCGAGAATGCGGAAGTACGTATCGGCTTCGGCGAGGTGTGCAGCAAATTGTTGCCGCCGTTTGTGCGTGCCTGATCACGTTCGCCTCCATTCCCTGCATAAAGAGTAGCAAGGAGAACCCATTGCGGTACACTCCTAAATATCTACTTCCTTTCCTATATTTGCCCCAAACCAAACCACATGAGAAAACTATTCCTCTTCCTGGCGTTTGCGGGCCTTGTGTCGTGCGCCAAAAAAGAAACCCGCTACATGCTCACCTCGGGCGACTACGACGGCGCCATCAACATGGCAGCGCAGTCGTTGCGAAGCAATAAAGACGCCAAACGCAAGCAGGAATATGTCTACATGCTGGAAGAAGCATTCGCCAAGGCGAAGGAACGCGACAAGCGAAATATCGATTTGTGGTTTAAGGATGCCAATCCGCAGAACCTCGAGAAAATCTACCAGACCTACGTAAACCTGAACAGCCGCCAGGAACTCATCCGTCCGTTGTTGCCGCTGCGCCTGCAGAAAGAAGGACGGGAAGCAGCTTTCGCTTTTGAAGACTACTCCGACCAAATCGTCAGCAGCAAGAATGCGCTCGCCAAGTTCCTGTATGAAAACTCAAAGGCGCTGATTGCGACTAAAAACAAAGACAACGCACGTCGTGCTTACGATGACCTGTTGTACCTCAATGAGATTTCACCCAATTTCAAAGATGCGGCCAAATACGTTGCGATTGCCCAGAAAGCGGGTACCGACTTCGTTTACGTCTACACCAAAAACGAAAGCGATGTAATGATCCCGCGTCGCCTCGAAGACGAATTGCTCGATTTCAATACGTATGGCCTTAACGAAAAATGGACGGTCTACCACGGCCGCCGTCAATCGGATGTCAACTACGACTTTGCCATCGTGGTAGCGTTCAAACAGATCGCCGTATCGCCCGAGCAAATCAAGGAAAAAGAGTTCGCGCGCGAAAAGGAAATAAAAGTCGGCACACGCAAGAAGACCGACCGCCAGGGTAATGTATTGCTCGACAGTTTGGGCAAACCGATTTATGAAGACGTGATGAAACTGGTCAAGATACAGGTTAACGAATTCCGGCAGACGAAAGCCGCGAAGGTCGCAGCCGTCGTGGAGTATGTAAACATGAAAGATAACCAGACGATGCAGAAGTTTCCGCTGTCATCCGAGTTCGTTTTCGAAAATGTCTTTGCCCGTTTCCGCGGTGATAAGCGCGCCATCGAAAAAGAATACTGGCCGCTATTTGACGCTGCCGCCGTGCCGTTTCCACCGAATGAACAAATGGTGTACGACACCGGTGAAGACCTGAAGGCCAAACTCAAGGACATCATCGCGCGGAATCGCATCATCCGCTAAACAAGACAAACGCCGGATAGTTCCCGGCGTTTTCCTTTTTCGTATTTTTGTGCCTCATTTTTCAGTATACCACCATGTCAAAAGTAAAAGTCGGCCTCGTGCAGATGTCGTGCGTAAAAGAGCAGCAGCCTAACCTCGACAAAGCCATCCGCGAAATACGGAAAGCCGCGAAAGACGGCGCCCAGATCGTATGCCTGCAGGAACTGTTTACCTCGCTCTACTTCTGTGACGTAGAGGATTACGAGAATTTCAAACTGGCAGAATCCATCCCGGGGAAATCGACGGCAGCGCTTTCGGAAGTCGCCGCGGAACTCGGTGTGGTAATCATCGCCTCCCTTTTCGAAAAACGGGCCGAAGGCCTTTACCACAATACCACCGCGGTCATCGATGCCGATGGCACCTATCTGGGCAAATACCGCAAAATGCACATCCCCGACGATCCGGCCTTTTATGAGAAGTTCTACTTCACGCCCGGAGACCTCGGATACAAAGTATTCAAGACCAAGTTCGCTACGATTGGCATCCTGATCTGTTGGGACCAATGGTATCCGGAAGCCAGCCGAATCACCGCGTTGATGGGGGCTGAAATCCTGTTTTACCCCACCGCCATCGGCTGGGCCACCGACCAGGACGAAGAAACCAACCGCGACCAATACAACGCCTGGCAAACCATACAGCGTTCGCATGCTGTGGCCAATGGAGTTCCCGTGGTCAGCGTGAACCGCGTTGGCTTTGAACAGGAAGGACGCATGAAATTCTGGGGCGGCAGTTTCGCCACGAACGGACAGGGCAAACTCCTGTATCTCGCGTCCCACGATGAAGAAGAGACCGTTGTGGTCGACATCGACAAAAACGAATCTGATTACTTCCGTATGCACTGGCCATTCCTTCGCGACAGACGGATTGATAGTTATCAGCCGATTATGAAGCGGTTTATTGACGAGGATTAATTAGCGAATTAGCGAATGAGTCGATTAGCGAATGCAAAGCACATGCGTACAATAATTGGCACATTCGCTAATTCGCTCATTCGCTAATTTATATGACTCCCAACCAACTCGGTTTCTCCTTCCCCCCCGAATTCGCTCCGCAAACCGCGCTCTGGCTTTCATGGCCGCACAAAGAAGCGTCGTGGCCGGGTAAGATTGATACGATTTACGATCCCTATTGCGAGTTCATCCTGCAAGTAGCGGATCACCAGACGGTAAACATCAACGTCGCGGATGAAGGGATGAAAGCGTTCGCCCTCGACAAAATACGGACGTGCTCGTATGCCGCTGCCGTCGAGGTAGAGGAGTTGCTGCCACACGTCCATTTCTATTTCCATCCCACCAATGATGCCTGGTGCCGCGATCACGGACCAGCTTTCCTTATCAATACCGCCACAAAAGAAAAAGCAATTGTCGACTGGGGCTATAACGCCTGGGGAGGGAAGTATCCGCCCTTTGACCTCGACGACGTCATACCGACGAAAATCGGGGCCGCACTGGGACTGCGCGTGTTCCATCCGGGGATTGTGATGGAAGGCGGCAGCGTAGAGTTCAACGGACGCGGGACGCTCTTGACGACGACCGCCTGCCTACTCAATGAAAACCGGAATCCGCACCTGTCACAGGCAGAGATTGAGGCGTACCTCCGCGACTATTATGGTGTTACCCACATCCTTTGGCTGGGGGACGGTATTGTCGGCGACGACACCGACGGCCATATCGACGACATCACCCGATTCGTGAATGAAACGACCGTCGTGACCGTGGTGGAAGAAAATCCGGAGGATGAAAACTACCACTTGTTACAGGAAAACCTCGCGTTGTTGAAGCAGATGAAACTCGAAAACGGCGAACCGCTGCAGATAGTGGAATTGCCCATGCCATCGCCCGTCATTTGGGACGACCAACGGCTGCCAGCTTCCTACGCCAATTTCTATATTTCAAACCGAAAAGTGATCGTGCCTACCTTCCGCGATGCCAACGACGCCCGTGCACTGGCGATCCTACAAGCGTGTTTCCGAGATCGTACCGTCGTAGGTATCGATTCGACCGACTTGATTTGGGGATTGGGTTCGTTCCATTGCCTGAGCCAGCAGGAACCCGCGGTTTAAAGCGTTTCCACTGGCGTGCGCCCGAAGACAGGGTCACTGACGCGCCACCTTTTTCCGGTCCAGCACAGCAGCAGGTACATCCCGCTGTGGAACGCCATCAATAAGCCTATGGCATAAAGTGGTATGCCCAGTACCTGATACGGCCAATGGTAGGTCCATACACCCAATTTCACGGTGACGATCTCCCCAATCGTAGGGAACAGCGCCGAAACCAGCAGCGTCAGGCAAAATTTCACGCCAAACGAACGGATGCGGAAGGCCAGTATATAGGCCCGTTCAAAACTATAGAGGAACGTAAAGGCGAGTCCCCAGGCGAATGGCAACCAATATGGAAACGTACGCCCGTCAGACAGGTCGTGATACGTCCAGTGGCCGTTGGAGATGCCCCAGTGTTCGGCCATCACACCGCCGAGGGCCGACAGTATGTAACCCAGGAAATAGAGTTTCGCACCCGGCATCTTCTTTTTGCGGAGGTACACCACAATCGAATAGGCCGCGAGAAGGAAGGCCACGGTAAGGTCGTCCTGGTGCAGCACGCCAATCACCGCCCCGGCTACTGCCAGTGCCATGATCCGTTGCAACGTGAATAAAACGACCTCGTTTCGCATAAACGGGGCAAAGATAAACGTTTGCGGGTTTTAGAAATGGGCGACGACGGCCTTTGCCTCGATATTTTCGTGTGAACTGTGGTAAACGACCGCCCCATCCCGCAGCACGATTACCTGCGGCGATTGGTGCTGGACGCCCAGTGTTTCCGCAATGGCGTTCGATACGTCGCGGTATTCCAACAGGTCGAGGTAGTAGAGTGCGGCGGCCTCATCTGAACGATATTCCTGCTCAAACTGCTTCAGCGCGAACCGGCTGATGCTGCAACGTGTACTGTGCTTGAACACCACTACGGGTGCGTTGTGCGATGCCTCGATCGCTTCGGCCAATTGACCGGTTGAGGTCAGCGCCGTCCACGGAAACCCCGAAGATGCGGTACGTTCCGAGTTTCCAAAAAGGCTATTCAGTATGCCCATATGTCTCGTTATTAGCCATTTTGGCGTTTCTGGGGTAGTAAAAAAACCGAATATACGCCATTTTGGCGGAAACTGCGTTATGGAATGGGGATTGACAAGAAGGGGAGTCAGGAATTAGGAGTTAGGAGTTGGGAGCTCGGAGGAAGGTGTTAGGCTTAGTTCCAACAACCAACAACCAACAACCAACAACCCCGAACCCTGAACCCTGAACCATCAACCCTCAACTACATATGACATTCAATAACTTCACCATCAAATCACAGGAGGCCATCCAAAAGGCGCAGCAGATCGCCCAGACCTTCCAACATCCACAGATCGAAAACGAGCACCTCTTCAAAGCGGTGTTTGAAGTCGACGAGAATGTGGCACCCTTCCTGCTTAAAAAACTGAACGTAAACGTGCCGCTGTTCCGGCAAGTACTCGACAGTACGCTGCAATCCTTTCCGAAGGTAAGTGGAGGCGAACAACAGTTGTCGCGCGAGACAGCCAAAACCCTCAACGACGCTATTTCCATCGCGCAAAAGATGAACGACGAGTTCATTTCGGTCGAACACCTACTACTCGCCATCTTCAAATCGTCGTCGAAAGTGGCGCAGATACTGAAAGACCAGGGCGTCACCGAAAAAGGACTACAGGCTGCGGTCGAGGAATTGCGAAAAGGCGAACGCGTGACGTCGGCGTCCGCTGAGGAAACCTACAATGCCTTGTCGAAATACGCCCGAAATCTCAACGAACTGGCAGCCAATGGCAAGCTGGATCCGGTAATCGGCCGTGACGAAGAAATCCGTCGGGTGCTCCAGATCCTGACGCGCCGCACGAAAAACAACCCGATGCTCGTCGGCGAACCAGGCGTAGGTAAAACCGCCATCGCTGAAGGACTCGCGCACCGCATCGTAGACGGCGACGTGCCCGAAAACCTGAAAGACAAAATCATCTATTCGCTTGATATGGGGGCGTTGATCGCCGGCGCCAAATACAAAGGCGAATTTGAGGAACGCCTGAAGTCGGTCGTGAAGGAAGTCACCACCTCGGATGGCGACATCGTCCTCTTTATCGACGAGATCCATACGCTGGTGGGAGCAGGCGGGGGCGAAGGGGCCATGGATGCGGCCAACATCCTCAAACCGGCACTGGCCCGTGGGGAACTCCGTGCCATCGGCGCCACTACGCTTGACGAATACCAGAAATACTTCGAGAAAGACAAAGCGCTCGAACGCCGTTTCCAGAAAGTGATGGTCGACGAGCCCGATACCGAATCGGCGGTTTCCATCCTTCGCGGTATCAAAGAGAAATACGAAACCCACCACCAGGTGCGCATCAAAGACGAAGCTATCCTGGCCGCGGTAGAGCTGTCGCAACGCTACATCACCAATCGTTTCCTCCCCGACAAAGCCATTGACCTGATGGACGAGGCCGCGTCGAAACTCCGTATGGAGATCAATTCCAAACCGGAAGAACTCGACGTACTCGACCGCAAAGTCATGCAACTCGAGATTGAAATCGAGGCCATCAAACGGGAGAACGACGATGTAAAATTGAAATCACTCGGACTCGAACTCGCGAACCTCAAAGAAGAGCGAAACGAGATTTTCGCCAAATGGAAAAGCGAAAAAGACCTGGTGGACAGCGTGCAGACCACCAAGGCCGAAATCGAGAATTTCAAGGTAGAAGCCGAAAAGGCCGAGCGCGAGGGCGATTATGGTAAAGTAGCCGAACTTCGCTACGGCAAGATCAAGGAAGCCCAGGCCAAATTGGAAGGCTTGCAGAAGCAACTGGCTGAAAACGAAGGGAAAGCCCTCATCAAAGAAGAAGTGACCCGCGAAGATATCGCCGAAGTTGTAGCGAAATGGACGGGAATTCCGGTCACCAAAATGCTACAGGGCGAACGCGAGAAGCTCCTGAAGCTCGAAGAGGAACTCCATAAACGCGTTGTCGGCCAGGAAGAAGCCATCTCCGCCGTGTCTGATGCCGTACGCCGTAGCCGGGCCGGTTTGCAGGATGCGAAGAAGCCCATCGGGACCTTCCTTTTCCTGGGTTCGACCGGTATTGGTAAGACCGAATTGGCGAAAGCACTGGCTTCGTACCTTTTTGACGATGAGAATGCGATGACCCGTATCGATATGAGCGAATACCAGGAGCGACATGCGGTCAGCCGCCTTGTGGGCGCGCCTCCGGGGTATGTCGGATACGATGAAGGGGGGCAACTTACCGAAGCCGTCCGCCGCAAACCCTACAGTGTAGTGCTGTTAGACGAAATCGAGAAAGCCCACCCCGATACGTTCAACATCCTGTTACAGGTATTGGATGAAGGCCGCCTTACGGACAGCAAGGGTCGTCTGGCGGATTTCCGTAACACCATCATCATCATGACATCGAATATGGGCGCTGAGGTAATACAGGAAAAATTCGAGAACCTGCGCGGTGGCATCGAAGCAGCGACCGAAGCGGCCAAAACCGAAGTGCTGGCGTTGTTGAAGCAAACGGTGCGTCCGGAGTTTCTCAACCGAATCGACGACATCGTGATGTTTACGCCGCTTTCGCAGGAGGACATCCGTGAAATCGTCGCGCTCAACCTCAAAGGCATCACCCGGATGCTCGCCCAGCAGAACATCACGCTCGACGCCACGCCCGAAGCCATCGATTACCTGGCCCAAAAAGGATTCGACCCGCACTTTGGGGCACGGCCTGTGAAACGCGTCATCCAGAAAGAAGTGCTGAACGAGTTGTCAAAGGAGATACTCGGAGGTACGATTACGACGGACGCGATTATCCTATTGGATAGTTTTGATGGGAAGTTGGTGTTTCGTAACTCTCTGGTCGCATAAGTCGAAGCGCATCCGCTACCCATATTGTACAATAGATTGTCTGATCGGCTTAGGAAGCGTTAATTAACAAAATAGGCGGTTTTTCCGTAAAGGCATGTCCGCGGGAAAATGTATCTTGGTCTTAGGGGAGGGGCGGATGCGTCCCTTACCGAAAAATCGCGATATCCGATTACGGGAAAACGGCATCTTTTGTTAAAATTACAGTCTGGTCAAAACGGAGTGGGGTTTGGTAGCACGCTTCAGTTATAAAGAACCCAAAGCCCGAGCGGAAAGCTTGGGCTTTTTTGTGTAGACTCCTGCCTTTTTTGTGTTTGGTGGAAGTAGGGCCATCCCAAAACCCGTATTTTTGCCGCTCAGAAACCGTCCCAAACGATATGCAGACCGGCAACCCCGTTCCGTTTCCTGAAAAAGGCTTCCTGGCCAAGAATCCGGCGCTGCGCATTGCCGAGTTTCGCTACTACCTCTCGATGCGGGTCGGTATCATCTTCGCCCTCAACCTGCAGTCGACGACCTTATATTACTGGGTCTACGAACTTACCCACGACAAGCTCGCCCTTGGTTACGTCGGCCTCGCGGAAGTCATCCCGGCAATTGCCTGTTCCTTTTTTTCCGGTCACTTCGTCGACCTGAACGAAAAGCGCAAAATGGTGATGCTGTGCCTGGTGGGGTACATCCTCTCCGCCTTTGCCCTCGCGGCCCTGGCCTTACCGGATGTCGAGGGGTCGATGTCGTCTTTCATGACGGTTCAGCTGGTTTATTTACTGGTGTTCATCGGCGGTGTGATTCGCTCGTTCTACGGTCCGTCTATGTTCTCGCTATCCGGCCTGTTGGTGCCGCGCACGCTTTACCCCAATGCGACAAGCTGGAGCAGCATGGCGTGGCAGGTAGGCGCCGTCGCAGGTCCGTTGGTAGCCGGTTTCCTCATCGCATTGACCAGTGTTAAAACGGCGCTGTTCGGAGCCGCCGCCATCTTACTGGTGATGTTGGTGGTACCGCTTTTTTTCATCAGTCCCAAACCCATCCATAAAAAAGAAAAAGAACCCATCCTGAAAAGTGTGACGGAAGGACTCCGTTTCGTCTGGCGTACGCCTGCACTCCTCGGCGCGCAGGCACTCGACATGTTCTCGGTGCTGTTCGGAGGGGCGGTAGCGTTACTGCCCGTCTACCAAAAGGAAATCCTGTTTGTAGATGAAATGGGCTTCGGGATGCTCCGTGCCGCGCCCGGCATAGGGGCGTTGGTGACGATGGCGTTGCTGGCGTTCATCCCACTTAAAACCCATCCGGGAAAGAAACTGTTGGGCTGCGTGGCCGGATTCGCCCTTTCCATCATCGTTTTTGGCATCTCACGGAACTTCTATCTCTCGTTTTTCATGCTGCTCTTTTCGGGCATGTTCGATGCCGTAAGCGTCGTCATCCGCAGCACCATCCTGCAACTCGTGACGCCCGATCACATGCGGGGCCGGGTGGCATCGGTCAATACCATGTTCGTCAGTTCCTCTAACGAACTCGGCGATTTCGAAAGCGGGGTAATGGCGCATTGGCTGGGCACGGTGCGCGCTGTCGTGACGGGTGGTTGCCTGACCCTGGGAATCGTGGCGTTTACGTTCTTTCGCGCCCCGGCGTTGCGGAACTTCACCTTTTCGACCAAATCCGACGACGAGAAAGAGGGGTAAGAGGGATGGGATACGTCGTCTCAGGTTCCATTTTGAGGATTTTTCATCCAGCGACCCCTAAACCCTTCCTTTTTTACATTTTTTTCATCCGTAACCGTAAAACGACACGTCCGGAACGTAACGTTTTAACGTTTTCGCCCCCTTCCTTCCTTGCCCGTAACTTTCGTAACTTAGCGCGGCATGCAACGATCCGTTACCACCTACACCGTTCCCGATGGGGCGGCCTTTCGCCAGAAGTTACTGCAATGGGCGCAGGCACACCGCGAAGTTGTTTTTCTGGAGAGCAACCGCTACCCGTCGCGCTTTGTCGAATGGGAGGCCGTGTTGGCCGTTGACGCGCTGACGCAGATTTGTACGGATAGTACAGGCGCCTTCGATGCCTTGTCGGAGTATCGGAAAACGACGTCAGACTGGCTGTTCGGCTATCTGTCGTATGACCTGAAAAACGACACCGAGGCATTGGTATCGGAGCATCCGGATGGTTTGGGCTTCCCCGACCTGTTTTTCTTCCAGCCCAAAAAATTGTTTTTCCTGTCCGGAACCAACGTCGCCCTACACTACCTGCCGTTGTGTGATGACGAAATGGAGGACGATTTCCAGCATATATTGGCTACGGAGGTAGTCGATGTACCGCCGCCTTCACTTCCGGCTATCGCGCAACGTGTGCCGCGCGAGGCGTATTTGTCGAAGATACAGGGGTTGCAGGAACACATCCACCGTGGAGACATTTATGAAGTCAATTTCTGTATGGAGTTTTATGCGGAAGATGCCACGCTCGATCCGCCGTCGGTCTACCAACGGCTCAACGCGGTTTCAGCTCCTCCGTTTGCGGCTTTCCTGAAACGCCACCGCGACTTCCTGATGTCGGCCTCACCCGAGCGCTACCTGGCTAAAAAGGGAACCCGCGTCTTTTCGCAACCGATAAAAGGCACGGCGCCACGCGGAGGGGATTCCCTTACCGACGAACGCAACCGTACCGCCCTGTCGGAAAGCGCGAAAGACCGGGCCGAAAATATCATGATCGTCGACCTGGTACGCAACGACCTCTCGCGTACTGCTACCCGTGGCAGTGTGGAGGTAGAGGAACTGTGCGGCATCCATACCTTTCCGCAGGTGCACCAGATGATTTCTACGGTGGTATCGGAAGTGACGCCCGAAACCGATCCGGTTGATATACTGCGGACGACCTTTCCGATGGGCAGTATGACCGGCGCCCCGAAAATCAGTGCGATGCAGTTGATTGAACTCTTTGAGGAAAGCAAACGCGGACTCTACTCGGGTGCCTTGGGCTATTTCACGCCAACGGGTGATTTCGACTTTTCGGTCGTCATCCGCAGTATCCTTTACCAGGCCGAACGGAAGTATGTCTCGTTTTCCGCCGGTAGCGCCATTACGGCTCTTTCCGATCCGGAAGCCGAGTATGAGGAGTGCCTCTTGAAGTCGGCGGCGATGAAGCGGGTGCTGATGACGCAATAATCAGTAGGAGAGAAGGTTGTGGGCGCGAAATGTTATTTTCGTCCCAAAACTACCATCAAACGCCCAAAAAATCTATTTTTGCAGCGCATCCAATCCTTGAAAGATGATTTTACCCATTGTAGGTTACGGCGACCCGGTGCTGCGCAAAGTGTGCGAGCCGATTACCCGCGACTATCCTGAATTGCAGCAACGCATCGCCGACATGTTCGAAACGATGTATAATGCATACGGGGTGGGATTGGCAGCCCCTCAGGTGGGACTCCCGATTCGCTTGTTCGTGATCGATACCGAACCGTTCAGCGACGACGAAGACCTGAGTGCTGACGAACAGGCACAGTTGAGGAACTTCCGCAAGGTGTTCATCAATGCCAGGATGCTGAAGGAAGAAGGCGAGGAGTGGCCCTTTAACGAAGGATGCCTCAGTATTCCGGAAGTGCGTGAAGACGTCTACCGCCATGAGCGCATCACGATCGAATACCAGGACGAAAACTTCGTGACCCACACGGATGTATTCGACGGACTGGCCGCGCGTGTGATCCAGCACGAGTATGACCACATCGAAGGCATCCTGTTCACCGACCACCTGTCGACCCTAAAAAAACAACTCATCAAGAGACGCCTTTCGAACATCATGGAAGGCAAAGCGCGTCCGGACTACAAAATGCGCTTCGCCGCCCCTAAGAAAGGCAGGTAACCTCCTTTTTACATATGAATTTAGAAAAAGTATTAGCCATTTCCGGAAAGCCCGGATTGTTCGTCCTGAAAGTACAAACCCGCACCGGTTTCGTGGCCGAGTCGCTGTTAGACGGCAAGAAAGTGACCGTCGGCCTGCGTTCGAACGTGAGTCTGTTGTCGGAAATCTCGATCTACACCGACACTGAAGAAAAACCGCTGACCGAGGTCATGCGCGCCATCGCGGTAAAAGAAAACGAAGGTCCCGCCCTCTCGCACAAAGAAGACAACGCCAAACTTGAGGCCTATTTTTCCGAAGTCCTTCCGGATTACGACCGCGACCGGGTGTATACCTCTGATATCAAAAAAGTACTGAACTGGTACAACCTCCTGCAGGCAAACGGACTCGTTTCGAAAGAAGCACCCGAAGCCGGCGTGGAAACCGATGCAGCCGCAGCGGAGTAGTTCATAACTTTTCCAAAAACAACACATCCCGTGAGTCGTTAAGGCTGACGGGATTTTTTATTTTTGGGGAAGGAGCGAGGAGCAAGTATCAAGTATCAGGTATCAGGTATCAGGTATCAGGTATCAAGGAGCAAGGAGGAAAGAGGAAAGAGGAAAGAGGAAAGAGGAAAGAGGAAAGAGCCAAGAACCAAGAACCAAGAACCAAGAACCAAGAACTACGAACTACGAACCAAGAACTTCTAATCCTCCTTCTCAGAAAAAGAATACATATCAAGCTTACCCGAATCCCAACCCAAAACCCAACACCCAACACCCAAAACCCAAAACCTCCTTCTATGTCCCGACCCGCCCAACTCGCCGCTTTTGAACGTTTGCTCAACATCATGGACGACCTGCGCGCGCAGTGTCCGTGGGACAAAAAGCAAACCCTGCAGTCGCTTCGCCACCTGACCATCGAGGAGACGTATGAGTTAGGCGATGCCATCCTCGACAGCGACCTGCAGGAGGTGAAGAAAGAACTGGGCGATTTGCTGCTCCACATTGTCTTTTACGCCAAGATTGGAAGCGAGACCGGTGATTTCGACATTGCCGATGTGTGCCATGAGATTTGTGAGAAACTCATCCACCGCCACCCGCATATCTATGGGGATGTGACCGTGGCGGACGAAGAGGAAGTCAAGCAAAATTGGGAGAAACTGAAATTGAAGGAAGGCAAGAAATCGGTGTTGGAAGGCGTGCCCCGCAGCCTGCCGGCGATGGTGAAGGCCAGCCGCATACAGGATAAAGTGAAAGGCGTCGGCTTCGACTGGGAACAACCCGAGCAGGTCTGGGAAAAAGTGCAGGAGGAACTGGGCGAGCTACAGCACGAAGTCGCAACGGCCGACCACGACCGCATCGAATCGGAGTTTGGCGATGTATTGTTCTCGATGATCAACTACGCCCGTTTCCTCAACGTCAACCCCGAAGACGCCCTCGAACGCACCAATAAAAAGTTCATCAAACGCTTCCAACACCTCGAAAAACGCGCCGCCGAAACCGGTAAAAAACTGGCCGATATGACGTTGGCGGAAATGGATGTGTTTTGGGAGGAAGCGAAGAAGCTGTGAGTAGCGGAGGCAATTTGCGAATGAGCCAATTAGCGAATTAGCGAATGTGGAATTAGATAATGAGAAAATTAGATAATGGGGTAGGAGCGTGGTAGTAAGGGGGATCAAGAATCATCGTATGCGCTAATGGGACAGGGGCAAAACCGAGTTTACCATATTAGTGTTGGGTAAGGGAAAAGCCGACGCTTAGAGCTAGATCGCCATCCAGGGAAACGAAACAGTTATCTCCTAGCTTAAAGAAACAGACCAGCCGCGCGTTGAAGAGACTTTTTAGTCTCAATTGAGAAACGGAAGACATTACATACAAAAATGGCGTCTTGCCATGCTGGCTCGACCGAACGGAACAGCCTTTCTTACATCGTGTGCCTGCCGTTCCTCCCGGTAATAAGCCGGCTCATTGGGTGCGTTTCGTCCGCTAAGGAAGTGGCGGCTCCACTTGACAGCCGTTGGAACAAATTCCTTTTTACCCCTCTTGAAAGCAATGACGGTTTTCTCCTCTTCCGTCGCCATTCGGATTTGGAAATTACGATTTTTGGAAGGATGAAACACCTTCAGGAGTTGGTCCACAAAAGCCTGTTTGATCGTGTCATTTGTGGTTGCAATCTGGAAGAAGGAAAAATGATCCTCCGGAAGGTCAGACAAATTAAAAATGTGATCATTGTGTTTCACAAAGTCAAAAAAATAGGCAGTGTCAACGCTGATCAGGTTCTCGGGCGTAAGGAACAGGTAGTTAGGATATTTATTGGCGGGAAACCCTGAGTCTCCACAACCAGACGTTTCCCGTTCGATTTCCGTTTGGTACAGGAAAACACGGTCTCGATCCAAAACAACGACGGTGTTGGAATACCACTTCAGGGATTCCGGTGTTTTTAGGCGTACTATCCGCGGTTCCTTCTTTTGCCTTTCGGCAAACAATGAGTCCTGTTTTGACACAATATAGTCAGTCGATTCACCGCGTTTACAACCCATACTGACCAAAATCAGAAAAAATACTACGTTCCTCATTTTTAGATGGATTCGTTTCATTGGGATAGGGTTGTAACCACGTTTCATTTTATCGTTTTTCCTTCCTGATTATTTCCATCTTTTTCTGTTCCCCCGTTCCCGCTTCCATCCCAAAAATAGCCCATTACCCAATTGCCTCATTCGCTAGTCCCACATTATCTAATTATCTCATTTCCTCATTATCTCATTTTCTAATTCGCTAATTATCTAATTGCCCTCATTTTCTCATTATCTAATTCGTATATTGTACTTATATTTGTACAAAATATACAACAATGTTCGTCGCCAATATCTCCGAATTCAGAAAAGACATCAAATCCTACCTTGATCGTGTTGCAAAGAATTTTGAAACCCTGATCATCAACAGGGGTAAGGATTCCGGTATCGTTGTCATGTCGCTTGAAGAGTATAATTCCCTCATGGCCACCAGTTATGAGTTGTCTTCCCGTGCGAACGAAAAAAGACTGGATTCGGCAATCGAGAAGCTGCGCAACGGGAAGGCATTCGATAAAGACCTGATTGAAGACTAATGCGGTACGTTTTTGTAGACGAATCTTGGGAAGACTACCTTTATTGGCAAAAAATCGATAAAAAGAAGGTAAAGCGAATCAACGACCTACTGAAGGATATTGCGCGGTCGCCTTTCGAAGGAATCGGAAAACCGGAACCCCTAAAACACAAATACTCCGGATTCTGGTCGAGGCGGATCGATGAAGAGCACCGATTGATCTATCGCTACCAGGACGATGAAATCCAAATCGTCAAATGCAGGCATCATTACGATTAGTGTTTCTTCGCCACTGATCTGCCCCCATTATCTAATTATCTCATTTTCTCATGATCTAATTCCCATTCGCTAATTCGCTAATTTCCTAATTCGCTAATTACTATCTTTAGCCAAACAACCAAAAACATGGCCGAAAAACACCAATTACAGCGTTCGCTCGGACTCGTGAGCGCTACTTCCATCGTAGCGGGCTCAATGATCGGGTCGGGCATTTTCATCGTAACCACCCTTATGGCGCGCGACATCGGATCGTCCGGCTATATGCTGTTGCTGTGGGTGTTGACGGGCTTCCTGACCATGACCGCGGCGCTGACCTATGGGGAATTGGCGGGGATGATGCCTACCGCGGGCGGACAGTTCGTCTACATCCAGCGGGCCTTCGGACGCCTGTGGTCGTTCCTCTATGGATGGACGGTATTCACGGTCATCCAAACCTGTACCATCGCGGCGGTCGCTGTGGCCTTTGCCAATTATACCGCGGTGTTTTTCCCAGCGCTTGAAACGAAGCTTTTCGAAGCGGGCGCGTATGTCATATCCCTCAAACAGGTGTTGGCATTGCTCAGCATCCTGCTCCTGACCTATATCAACACCAAAGGCGTACGGTCGGGTAAGGCGGTGCAGACAACCTTTACGGCCGCTAAACTGGTGGCGATCTTTTCCCTGATTTTCCTCGGACTCTACGTCGGATTGCAGACCGATACACTCGCCGCCAATTTTGCCGATATGTGGCATCCGGTGAAAACCGGCACCGACGGATCGATCACCGAACTCGCCGGTGGAGCGCTGGTGGGTGCGTTGGGCGCCGCCATCATCAACCCGCTTTTTTCAAGCGATGCCTGGAACAACGTTACGTTTATCGCCGGGGAAATACGCGATCCGAAAAAGAACATCCCGCGAAGCCTCTTCCTAGGAACTGCTATTGTGACGGTCATCTATCTTTTGGCGAACCTCGCGTATCTGTCGCTGTTGCCGCTCAATGGTAATCCGGATGGGGTTTCCGTACTGGAGCGCGGTATCATGTTCGCTGACCAGGATCGGGTAGGGGCTGCCGCCGCCAGCGTGATTTTCGGTAATGCCGGCGTGCTGATCATGGCCGGTTTGATTATGGTGTCGACTTTTGGTTGCAACAGCGGACTCATCCTCGCCGGTGGTCGTATTTTCTACGCCATGGCCAAAGACGGTATGTTCTTCCGCCAGGCCGGCGAACTCAACCGCCACGATGTTCCCGCCAAAGCCCTATGGGTGCAGTGCCTCTGGGCCAGTCTGTTGTGTTTTTCCGGTACCTATGGTACCTTGATCAAATACGCCACCTTTGCGTCGTTGCTTTTCTATATGGTCACCATACTTGGGGTGTTCCGACTGCGTAAGACCGAGCCACAGGCCGATCGGCCGTATCGCGCGTTCGGTTTCCCGGCGCTGCCCATCATCTACCTTTTGGTGACCCTGGGGATTTGCGGGGCACTCTTCCTTTATGATACCGTCAATACCGCGGTGGCCATCGGTGTCGTCGCACTGGGTGTGCCGGTGTACTACGGTTTCCTGAAGAAGAAAGCGTAGCCATTTGCGGGTGTGGTAGCGGAAATCGCGCCGTACTGATACTTGTCATATTCCTCTCGGGCCCGGCTCCGGAATTTTGCCTCAGGTAAATGAGCAAAAATGAGTTCCGGTACGTGTTTCCATTGCGGGTTACTGCTTCCCGCCGACGTGATTTCCTTTGATGAAAAGCGGTTCTGTTGCGAAGGTTGTAAAACGGTCTACGAGCTGTTCAGCGCCTCCGACATGTCGTGTTACTACGATTTTGCGGCAGCGCCGGGTGCTTCTCCCACTGCGGCGTCTGAAAAATACGGCTTCCTTTCGAATGCCGAGATCGCATCGAGCCTGCTTGATTTTCAGGAAGGCGATACGGCGATCGTCACCCTTCGTATTCCGCATATCCACTGCAGTTCCTGTATCTGGATACTGGAGAACCTCTCACGCCTCGACGCAGGGGTGCGGCAGTCGACGGTGAACTTCCCGAAAAAGAACGTCCGCATCCTGTTCGATCCCAACCAAACCACACTCGAACGGCTGGTCGGCCTGTTGTGCCGTATCGGATATGAACCCTACATCAGCCTTGAGAACTACAAAGGCGAGACCGTAAAGAAAGACCGGTCAGACCTTTACAAACTGGCGGTTGCCTTCTTCAGCTTCGGGAACATCATGTTGCTGTCGTTCCCCGAATACTTCGAACTGCACGAATACTGGCTCGACCAATACCGGGGTTTCTTTCGGTTGCTGATCTTTCTGTTGGCACTTCCGAGTTTCCTGTATTCCGCCAGTGGTTACTATAAAGCCTCATGGAAATCGATCCGTACGAGTCGGCTGACCATTGAAATACCCATCGCACTCGGCATCATCGTTATGTTCGTACGCAGCGTTGCGGATATGCTGCTGAACCACGGACCGGGCTTTTTCGACTCGATGTGCGGGTTGATCTTTTTTATGTTGCTCGGCCGCGCCTTCCAGACCAAGACCTTCCAGTTCCTGAACTTTGAACGCGATTACCGTTCGTATTTTCCGGTCGCGGTGACGCGTATCGTAAGCGGGCAGGAGGAGAGTGTTCCGGTGGACGAGATACGGAAAGGCGACCGGCTACTGATCCGCAACCAGGAATTGATCCCCGCCGATGCGGTGCTGATGTCGCCCACGGCCTCTATCGACTATAGTTTCGTGACGGGCGAGGCCCTTCCCGTACGGAAAACATCCGGCGACAAGCTTTTTGCCGGCGGACGCCAATGCGGGGTTTCCATCGAGATGGAGGTCGTCGCCGATATGTCGCAGTCGTACCTCACCAGCCTATGGGCCAACGAGATCTTCCAGAAACAGCACGAACGGGCGGTAGAATCGGTGACCGATCGCGTGAGCCGCTACTTTACGCCCGCACTGCTGGTGATTGCCTTCGGTGGTTTTTTCTTTTGGATGGGACGCGATATGACCACAGCGTTCAACGTCTTCACAGCGGTATTGATCGTGGCGTGTCCGTGTGCCCTGGCCCTCACCGCCCCCTTTACCCTTGGGAATATCCTTCGTATCCTCGGACGGCGTCGTCTGTATCTCAAAAATGCCCGGGTCATCGAGCAGTTGGCGTCGGTGGATACGATTATCTTCGATAAGACGGGTACGATCACGGCATCCGGTGATGGTGCCATATCCTACGACGGACGTCTTCTTTCCGAAGGGGAAAAACGCCAACTGGCCAGTGCCCTCAAGCATTCACAGCATCCTCTCAGCCGGATGTTGTATACGCATCTCGCTACGGGTGGTACTGATCCGGTCAGCACGTATGAGGAACTTCCCGGTAAAGGCATCCAGGCGGACGTAGGCGCGACCAACATCACGCTGGGTTCGGCTCTTTTTGTGGGCGCTCCCGTGCAGCAGGAAACCGCAGAGGTGCACGTGGCCATCAACGGAACCTACGCCGGTCGTTTCCGCTTTGCGCAACGCTACCGCGAATCTTTGGAAGAGGTCTTTACGGCGTTGTCGGCGCGGTATCGGGTGGGACTCTTATCCGGTGACAACGAAGGCGAACGCGAGCGACTCGAAAACCTGCTGCCAAAGGGTGTGACGATGCGTTTCAACCAGACGCCACAAGACAAACTCGAATACATCCGGTCGTTGCAATCGGAGGGAAGGAAGGTACTGATGATAGGCGACGGACTCAACGATGCCGGTGCCCTCGCGCAGAGCAACGTCGGGATTTCGATTACCGAAGATGTCAATATCTTTTCGCCGGCCTGCGATGGCATACTCGATGCCGCCGATTTCGCGGCCCTACCCGGATTCCTCTCCCTGTCCCGCAAAGCGATGTGGGTCATCACGATGAGCTTCGGTTTATCGCTGCTGTATAACGTCGTCGGTCTTTCCTATGCCCTTTCCGGACACTTATATCCGTTGGTGGCGGCGATCATCATGCCGTTGAGTACGGTGACGATTGTCAGTTTCGTGACCATCGTCGGCAACGCCTATGCCCGCTCGGTTTTTCGTAAGAAACCCGCTAAAAAAGCCGTTTCGGCTGATAATTATCATTTTTCCGGGTTACGGTCTAATCTACCTTTGAAATAGTAAACTGTTATGAGCGTCATCTGGATTTTAATCTCAATTAGTATCGTCATCGCGGCCTGTTTTCTTTTCGCTTTCGTAAAGGCAACACGCAGCGGCCAGTTCGACGATGATTACACCCCATCTGTCCGTATGCTTTTCGACGACGAGCTTCGCACGGATGCGGCAACAACTGAAAACCAAGCAAAAACAACGTGAATATGGAAATCCAAAAATTTTACTACGACAATAAGATCGTCCGGAACTTCCTCTACGCCACCATCGTATTCGGTGTCGTTGGGATGACGGTGGGCTTGTTGCTCGCCCTCTTTTTCCTTTTTCCGAACCTGACCGAGGGTATTCCATGGCTCAGCTTCGGACGTCTTCGTCCCCTGCATACCAATGCGGTCATCTTTGCCTTCGTGGGGAACGCGATGTTTGCCGGCGTCTACTACTCGATGCAACGGCTTCTCAAAACCCGGATGTTCAGTGATACACTGAGCAAAATCCACTTCTGGGGCTGGCAGTTGATCATCGTCGCCGCCGCTATTTCGTTGCCGCTGGGTATCACCACTTCAAAGGAATATGCCGAGCTGGAATGGCCGATCGACATTGCCATCACACTGGTATGGGTCGTATTCGGCATCAATATGATCGGGACGATTTTGCGTCGTCGCGAACGACACCTCTATGTGGCCATCTGGTTCTACATCGCCACGCTGGTGACGGTAGCCGTGTTGCACATTTTCAACAGCCTCGAACTGCCGGTCAATGCCCTGAAAAGTTACTCTGCCTATGCGGGTGTTCAGGATGCGTTGGTGCAATGGTGGTACGGACACAACGCGGTGGCGTTCTTCCTTACGACGCCGTTCCTCGGACTCATGTATTACTTCCTGCCAAAGGCGGCCGGACGTCCGGTATATTCGTACCGTTTGTCTATTGTTCACTTTTGGTCGCTGATTTTCATCTATATCTGGGCAGGTCCGCACCACTTGCTGTATTCGGCCCTGCCAAACTGGGCACAGAACCTGGGCGTTGTCTTCTCTGTGATGCTGATCGCACCGTCCTGGGGTGGTATGATCAACGGGTTGCTGACCCTGCGGGGTGCCTGGGATAAAGTGCGTCAGGAACCCGTGCTGAAGTTCTTCGTAGTGGCCATCACCGGCTACGGAATGGCGACACTCGAAGGCCCGATGCTTTCCATCAAAAAATTCAACGCGGTAGCCCACTTTACCGATTGGATCATCGCCCACGTACACGTAGGTGCCTTGGCTTGGAACGGCTTCCTGACCTTTGGTATCGGCTATTGGTTGATTCCGCGCATGACGAAAGGCAACCTCTATTCCAACAAACTCGCGAATTTCCACTTCTGGATCGCCACGCTCGGCATTGTGTTGTATGCCCTCCCGATGTATGTTGCCGGTTTCACCCAGGCGTCTATGTGGAAGCAGTTCAACCCAGACGGAACGCTGACCTATGGCAACTTCCTCGAAACCGTCAACCAGATCATCCCGATGTATGCCATGCGGGCGGTGGGTGGAACGCTCTACCTGATTGGTATGTTCGTTATGGTCTACAATATCGTATGCACCATCCGCGCCAATAAAGCGGTTGAAGATGAAGCAGCCGAAGCCCCAGCCCTTGAGCGCATCTCGAACCGTCGTTTCAAAGGCGAGAAATGGCACTCCTGGCTGGAAAGACGTCCGGTGCAGTTGACGATCCTGGCTACGATTGCCATCCTGATCGGTGGTATCATCCAAATCGTGCCGACGTTGATGGTCAAATCGAATATTCCCACCATCGCAAGTGTCAAGCCGTACACGCCGCTTGAACTGGAAGGCCGCGACCTTTACATCCGCGAAGGCTGCGTAGGCTGTCACTCGCAACTGGTGCGTCCGTTCCGAAGTGAGGTCGAACGCTATGGTCCGCAATCGAAAGCCGGTGAGTATGTATACGATCACCCATTCCTGTGGGGCTCCAAACGCACGGGTCCGGATTTGCTGCGCGTGGGTGGAAAATACAACGACAACTGGCATTTCAACCACTTGTATGATCCGCAAAGTACGTCGGCCGGTTCCATTATGCCTTCCTACAAATGGCTGTTCGCCAACAAGGCGCTGGACCTGTCGGAGACCGAAAACAAGATGAGAGTGATGCAGAAACTGGGCGTTCCGTATACGGATGCCGATATTGCCAATGCCCGCAAGAGTATTGCCGAACAATCGGCGGCGATTGAGAAGAGCCTGGAAATGGATCCCGATTTCGTGAAGAGTAACGAGAAGAGCCGGAAAGCTGCCGCCGCGAAAGGCGAGACCTTCGTGCCGATGCGCGAGCGCGAGATTACGGCCCTGATTGCCTACCTGCAACGACTGGGAACCGACATCAAAGTCAAACCGAACACCAAACCCTGATAGCCATGTTCGAACAAATCAAACACAATATGGAAACCATCGCAGGAGTCGAGATCTATCCGATCCTGTCGTTACTGATCTTCTTCCTGTTCTTTGTCGGATTGGGGGTATGGGTGATCTCATACAGCCGCGAAAGGATCCAACAACTTAGCCAGATTCCGTTGACCGACGATAACCTCCAAAACGCTGACCAATGAAAAAGCTGATTCCTGTTTATGTGCGCATTCCCGTTATTTTCTTCACTGTTTTCGGGGCGCTGGAATATTTCATCGACTCAGGCGATCGCCCGGCTTTTATCAAGTTCCCGATCGTATCGATTTTCCTCTTTGTCTTTTTCTTCCTCCTGGTGGCTATCGAAATCACCATCAGTGCGGTCGATAACGTGACCTATCACCTGCTCACCGACGAGCAGAAAAAACAACTGGAAGAAGCCACCGATACCAATGCGGCCCTTGCGGAGGCGTGGCGTAAGGTGATGAAAGTACTGACCCGTTCCCGTCCGATTTCAGAGGAGTCAGAACTGTTGCTCAACCACGACTACGATGGGATACAGGAACTCGATAACCGGCTTCCACCCTGGTGGCTCTACCTGTTCTACCTGACCATCATCGGCGGGGCGGTTTACCTCGTGCGGTTCCACGTGATCGGCACAGACGAACCCGAGCTCGAACTGCGTAAGGAAATTGCAGAAGCGAAGATGGCCATTGAAGCCTACAAGAAGACGGCACCTGACCAGATGACGGAAGAGAAAGTTACGTTGCTGACGGATGCTACTTCCCTGGCAGCGGGCAAGGCCATCTTTACCGCCAATTGCGTCGCCTGCCACCGCGCAGATGCAGGGGGACAGATTGGACCGAACCTCACTGACGAGTATTGGTTGCTGGGTGGCGGCATCAAAAATGTTTTCCATACCGTAACGAATGGCGGACGCGATGGCAAAGGGATGATTGCGTGGAAAGCGACGCTCAAACCGACGCAGATCCAGCAGGTGGCCAGCTACGTGCTGTCGCTGCAGGGCAGTAAGCCGCAGAATCCGAAGGCACCGGATGGCGAAATCTGGAAAGACGACGCAAAGGCGGCCAAACCGGCTGATTCTACTGCCGTAGCAGCGGCGGTCGTGAAGCCATAAGAACCACAAGGTATGAGCACATTTGAGGACGAGTCGTTCCGCGACAGCCTGAGTACGCTTGACGACACAGGCAAGCGGCGCTGGATTTTCCCGAAGAAACCGGAAGGACCCTATTATGAAAAAAGGAAGTGGGTAAGCTATTTCCTGCTGGCACTGCTGGTAGCTTTCCCCTTCCTTAAGATAAAAGGGCACCAATTCATGATGTTCAACGTGCTCGAACGGCGTTTCAACATCTTCGGGTTCCCGTTCTGGCCACAGGATTTCTACCTCTTCGTGCTTACGATGATCATCATGGTCCTCTTCGTGGCGCTTTTTACCGTCATCTATGGCCGGATTTTCTGTGGGTGGATTTGCCCGCAGACCATCTTCATGGAAATGGTGTTCCGCCGCATTGAATACTGGATCGACGGCGACCGCGGTGCGCAGATACGACTTGACAAGCAGGCGTGGAATGCCGAAAAGATTCGGAAAAGGGTGCTGAAATGGTTCGCGTTCTTCGTGATTTCATTTCTGGTAGCCAATGTTTTCCTGGCCTATCTGATCGGTAGCGATGCCTTGAAACTCATGGTGTGGGAGGGACCTTCGGCGCATGCCGGAACGCTGATCGCGTTGTTGATCTTTACCGGCGTATTTTATTTTATATTCGCTTCCTTCCGTGAACAGGTCTGCCTGATCGCCTGTCCGTATGGCCGCCTTCAGGGTGTGTTACTCGACCGTAAGTCGATAAACGTAGCCTACGATTTCGTGCGCGGCGAGAAAGAGAAGGGCAGGGCCAAGTTCAACAAATCGGAAGACCGGGCCGCGTCGGGGAAAGGCGACTGCATCGATTGTAACCAATGCGTGGTGGTGTGCCCGACGGGCATCGACATCCGTCACGGCGTGCAGTTGGAATGTACGAACTGTACCGCCTGCATCGACGTCTGCAACCATATGATGAGCAGCGTGGGATTGGAAAAAGGACTCATCCGATACGCCACGGCCGACGAAATCGAGAAGAAGGAACCGTTCCGGTTTACGCTTCGGATGAAAGGCTACACGGCGGTACTCGTGATTTTGTTCGGGGTGTTCGCCGGGTTACTTTTCCTGAGATCGTCTATCGATACGATGATACTGCGACTGCCCGGACAGCTCTACCAGCATAAAGGCGACAGTATCAGTAATGTGTATACCTGGCGGGTAATGAACAAGCGGCTCGAGACGATTCCGGAGGTTAGCTTCCGTTTGCTCTCCCATAAGGGGACGATCAAACTGGTAGGCGACCGTCCGAAGACCCTGAAACCGGAGGAGACCGTGAGCGGTACGATGTTTATCGTGATTCCGGAAGCCGCCCTCTCAGAAGACAAAGAAAAGATCATCATTGGCGTGTATAGCGGTGGCCAATTGGTCGATAAAGAAAAAACAAACTTCCTCGGACCGCGGGAATTCAACTAAAAAGCCACACGTATGAAAACATGGAATTGGGGAAAAAGCATCGTAGCTGCCTTCCTGTTGTTTATCGTCTTTATCTTCTCGTTCCTCTACCGCGTGCAGACCCAGCCGCAGTATAACAGCGAACTGGTGACCGAGGAATACTATAAAAAAGACCAGCGGTATAGCGAAGAATACGACGCCCGTCGCAACGCGCAGGCGCTATCGGAAGAACCGCAAGTGAAGAATACGGCATCCGGCATTGAAATCGTATTTCCTGCCGCGCTTTGCCCTGTCTCCAAAGGCACAGTGTCCCTCTACAGGCCGTCTGACAAGAATCTCGACTTCACACTTCCTCTTGTGTTGTCGGGAAGCTCTCTGCTCATACCTGAAAACCGTCTTGTCGGCGGCCGCTGGGACATTACCCTGGAATGGGTTTCAGGCGGAAAATCGTATTTCATAAAAGAACAATTGTATCGATAATGTGGACGGCTGCCCTGCTTTTCGGACTCCTAAGCAGTCTCCACTGTGTGGGAATGTGCGGACCCATCGCCCTTCTGTTGCCGGTTGACCGCAACAGCACGACCCGAAAAGCGGCGCAGATTATCGTATACCATATCGGACGGATCTCGGTGTATGCCACCATCGGGCTCCTCTTCGGATTACTCGGTAAAACCCTCTACCTGGCCGGTTTGCAACAACGGCTTTCCATCATCGCCGGAACGGTCATGCTGCTGGCGGCAATCCTTCCTGAAAAGACCCTTTTACGGTATGCCCTCTTGCGACCGCTGTATAACCTGACGGCAAGATGGCGCAGCCAGTCAATGCAGGTGTATAAGAAACGCTCGTTTTCCGCTTTTTTTGCGATGGGGATGTTCAACGGGGCCCTACCTTGTGGACTCGTATACACGGCGCTTTTTGGTGCCATGGCCATGCCAACGGTATGGAAAGGCGGTCTTTTTATGGTCGTATTCGGCCTCGGGAATATGTCGGTACTGGCTTCATTGGCCTATTTCAATCCGCTGATGGGCAGCACGTTTCGCACGCGTTTCCAAAAGATAGTACCCATCGCCGTAGGGGTAATGGGACTTTTGTTCATCGTAAGGGGATTGGGGCTCGCCATTCCGTATGTATCGCCCGATACACTGGCGCTGCAGGTCATGCAGGGACCTTCCTGCCACTAATTCATCAGACTGTCAGTGAAAACAACCGCGTTTCGGGCTTGTTGCGTCGTAAACGAAGATCGAGTGCCATGCAGATGTTGCGCACAAAAGGACGGCCGGCTTCTTCTACCACCAGCGACTTTCCAGATATCGTAAGCAATCCGTCTTTTTCAAATTCCTTCAGCTCCTCCAGGATCTCATCTGAAAATAAAAAGGCTTCGGCACCCGTCCACTCGGTTTTGAGCCGGCACATCAGGTTCAGGATGTGTTGCCGCACGATGAGGTCTTCTGTGGTCAGGATATGTCCGCGTAGCAACGGCAACGTATCCCATTCAATCAGTTGGTGGTAGTCCTCGAGGTTTTTGGTGTTTTGGGCAAAGCCATACCAACTGTCGCCGATGGCGGAAACGCCGAGACCGATCATCATCCGCGTGGAAGCGGTTGTATAGCCCATGAAATTCCGGTGGAGCGCGCCGTTTTCGGTGGCAGTGAACAGGCTGTCGGTGGTAAGCGCGAAATGGTCCATGCCGATTTCATGGTAGCCGGCGTCCGACAGCATCCGCTTGCCGGTTTCGTATAGCATCCGTTTTTCGGCGTCGCGCGGCAGGTCTTCCTCCCGGAAACCGCGTTGTCCGTTTCCTTTGAGCCAGGGTGTGTGTGCGTAGCTGTAAAAGGCCAGGCGATCGGGTTGCAGGGCTACGGTCTTCGAAATCGTATCGATGACATCGTTAAGCGTTTGGAAGGGGAGTCCGTAAATCAAATCATGGCCAATCGAGGTGTAACCCACCGAACGGGCGGCCTCTGTCACCTCCTTGACATGTTCAAAAGGCTGGAGCCGGTTGATCGCCCGCTGCACGCGTTCGGAATAATCCTGTACGCCGAAACTCACGCGGCGAAAGCCCAGTTTGTAAAGGGTTTCCAGGTGTTGGCGTGTGGTATTGTTCGGATGTCCCTCAAACCCCAATTCGGTGGTGGCGGTTCGTTGACCGAGCGCGAAAATGCCGTTGATGAGGTCTTCCAGGTTCTTTGAGGAGAAGAAAGTAGGCGTGCCGCCGCCGAGGTGGAGTTCCGCGATTTTCGGTTTCTCGCCCAACATCTCTACATACATCCGCCATTCTTTCAGCACCGAACGGATGTAGGGGTCTTCCACATCATGGTTTTTCGTAATACGCTTGGTGCAACCGCAAAACGTACACATACTTTCGCAGAACGGCAGGTGGATATACAGGCTGATGCCATCGTTCCGGCTTTCGTCATACGATTTCCGGATCGAATCGCGCCATGCCGTGGCGGAAAAGGTGTCGGCGTCCCAATACGGAACGGTCGGATAGCTCGTGTAGCGGGGGCCCGGAACGTTGTATTTCCGGATAAGTTGCTCGTTCATAACCTGGTGCGTTTGAACGGTAAAAGTAGGGGAAGGGGGATACCCCCGTCCTGATAAATGTCAGGAAAGGAAATGAAAACGCCGGATGGTGGATCCGGCGTTGTCGTTATTCTTCTGTGGGCGTTTCGGTTTCGGAGGCCTCTGCCTGCGCGGGTTTCGCCTCGCTGGCTTTGCCGATGTTCCGCAACTGTCGGAGTTTTTCTTTCAATACCTCCAGTTCGTCTTTATGACGCTGGATGTTCTTCCGTACCTCCGCTACCATCGGATTTTCCTTCTTCGGGTCCTTGCTGCTGAAGAACTGTATGTTGTTCTCCAATTGCAGGATTTCGGAGTTGGTCTCGTCGATTTTACGCATCAGGAAGATCTTCTCGTTATCCAGGCGACGGGTGTCGTTTCCACCGGCGAACTGATCGATACGGCTGCTGAAACGCGCCATTTCGGAGTCTTTCTTGCTAAGGCTGAGTTTTTCGAACAGCACGTCGAGTACTTTGTTGAACTTCCCGTCTACGTGGCGACGTGACATCGGCACTTTGCCCAGGGTTTTCCAATGCTCGATGTGGGTCTTGATATTGGCCAGATCGGTGCGGTGGTCACCCGTAAATTCAAAGTCTTTCAGGGTTTCGAGATACGCTTTTTTCTTCTCGAAAGCTTCCAGTTCCTCTGAATTCGCTTCGTTGCGGTTGGCTTTCAGGCGCTCGAAATAGAGGTTACAGGCCTCGCGGAAATCCTTCCAGATCTTATCGGAATACTTACGCGGCACATGGCCGATCGTTTTCCATTCCTCCTGGATTTGCTTCATAGCCGGAGTGGCCGCCGCGAAATCCTCGGTATCTTTCAGTTCGTTTGCCTTCGCCACGAGCGCCAACTTCCGGTTGAGGTTGTCGGTTTGCTCGCGCTTGATGTCTTTATAGAAGTTGTTCTTAACCGAGTTGAACGTCCGGACTGCCGTTTTGAACTCGGCCCAGGTTTGTTCGTTCACCTCTGATGGCACTTTTCCAACGGCGAAGAAGGCGTTGCGCAGCGCTTCGACTTTCTCGACCTGTTTTTGCCATCCGGAGTGGCCGGCTTGTTTTTCTTCAGACAGTGCCGCAATCTGCGCGATGATTTCCTTTTTCTTCTCAAGGTTGGCATTTTCGCGGGCACGGATTTCCTCCGACATCGATTCGCGCTTGTCGTGCATCTGCTTGGTAATCGCCGAGAAACGGTTCCAGACGTCTTCGCGGTGCTCGCGTGATACGGGCCCGATTTCTTCCTTCCAGATCCGGTGCAGGTCCTGCAGTTCGCGGAAGGCTTTGAGAATGTCGGTTTCGTTCAGCAACTCCTGCGCCCGGGTGATGATGCGTTCCTTTTTCTCGAGGTTATGGCGGAAATCGGCGTCGCGTGCATCGCGGTCAAGGTGGAGGTAATCGTAGAAGTTTTCCACGTGGAAGTGGTAATTGTTCCACACGTGGTTGTATTTGTCTTTCGGAATCGGCCCAGCGTTTTTCCACCGTTCGCGCAACTCGTTGAAGTGGCGGAGCGTATCCTTGATATTCTCGTTCGGGTTGATCAGCTCTTTCAGTTCCTCTACGATTGCCAGGCGTTCGGCCAGGTTGGTTTCGAGGTTCCGCTGCACGTCTTTCAGGTGACGGTTTTTGCTGTCGCGGTAGATGCTGTATAATTTGTCGAATTTCTGTTTGAGGGGCAGGTGGTACTGGAATTCCTCTGTACTTTCCGGCTCCTGTTGGTAGAATTCTTTCCGCTTTTCGTCAATGAAATGCAGGTATTTCGACTGGAAGGCATTGCGCAGTTTTTCCACATGGTGACGCACCGACATTACATTGTCGACCGCCGCCAGTTTCTCGAACTCGGCTACCAGTTCCTCAAGGTCAAGTGCTTCGTAGTCTTTTTCCGGAATCGTGGTCGTTTCGTGCTCGCCCTCTTCGGCATTCGATTCGTTAATGGCAGCCACGGCGTCGTTTTCCGTTACCTCTGGTGCGTCCTCTGAAGGGGTTGCATCAGCAGGGGCAGGTACTTCCTCCGCATCCGATGAAACCGTTTCTGTTTCTGCCACAGGTTCCGCGATGTCCGCTTCCTGCACACTGGCCGCAATCGCTTCGGCAATGCCTTCTTCCGACGGCGCTGCCACCATTTCATCTTCCGTATCCGACACCGGGGCATCGGTTACTTCCGTTTCCACTTCCGCTGTGGCACTGCCTTCAAGCGTTTCGGTTACCGGTTCGATTTCGTCGGATGTGACGTCTTCCGAAACGGCTTCTGCCTCTTCGGTTACGTCTCCAACGGTCGGTTCGGCTTCCGCTGTCTCGGCTTCGGCTACAGGGGCCTCAGGTGCGACTTCGTCAGGCACTACGGTTTCATCGGGTGTGATGTTCTCAGGTTGCGGCGCGACATTTTCAGATGTCGTTTGCGGCTGGTTTTCAGTGTTTCCGTCTGCTTCTTGCAGGTTATCCGGCTTCTCTTCCGTCATTATAAAAAGACTAAGGTTCGTAAATCAAGGCGCCTAAGGTAGTAAAGACGGCGCAAAATTCAAAGGAAAGCCCGTATTTGGTGCGGTTTTGACTGGAAGGCAAGAGGTTGCAGACGGACGGGTGACGTACTTAAAAGGACGATTGCCACAACTGCCACGCCGCTTCCGCCTGTGCGACCAGCATGTCATATCCGTTTTGGATAATCGCGCCCTGTGCTTTTGCCTTTGACAGGAAGGTCGTCTCAGCCGGATTGTAAATCAGGTCGTAGGCAACATGGTCAGAGGTAAAACCCTCATAGGGAAGGGGCGGAAAGACAGAGATGTCAGGATAGGTGCCCAGAGGCGTACAGTTGACGATGATACGGTTTTCCCGGAGGATGCCGACCGAGAGTTGGTCATAAGTTAGCTCACCTTCCCGCGATACTACCTCATACGGGATATGCAGTTGTGACAAGGCATAGGCAACCGCTTTGGAAGCACCTCCTGTTCCCAGGATCAACGCCCGGTCGTGGTGCGGACGTAGCAGCGGGCGCAGTGTTTCAAGGAAGCCGATATAGTCGGTGTTGTGCCCGATTCGTTTGCCGTCTTGTAAAACGATTGTATTCACGGCGCCGATTTCGCGGGCGGTGTCCGATAACGCGTCAAGGTAGCTGCGGATTTGTTCTTTGTATGGGATGGTAACGTTGATTCCGGACAGGAAAGGCGTTTGGAAGACGTGTGCCACTTCGTCAATCGATCCAAGGTCAAAATTGCGGTAGCTATACGCGTCAAGTCCCTTACGCGAAAATTTGTCGCTGAAATACGAACGGGAAAACGAATAGTCGATGTGACGGCCAATCAGCCCGAAAACCCGTGGTGTCAACTCCGGCCGTTGTTGTGTTTCCGGATTTCCGACTGTACGGCTTTGCGCGACCAAACCACCGGGAAGAGGTCTTCCAGCAAGGTCAGGTGTTTCGAATTGAGGCGTAGGCCGTTGGCGAGGTGAAACGAACCTTTTTCATCCTGGTGTTGCATGAAATACAATCCGGCCAGGCGGTACTCGATTTCGTATTCTTCCGGAAAGAACTCCAATGCCTGCAACAACGTATCGACGGCACTTCCGAATTCCCCCAAAAACTGCAATACATCCACCCAGAACAACCAGGTGTCGAGTTGGGCATCGCCGAATTCCACCGCTTTGCGATAACCGAGTTCGGCTTCTTCAAAGAGGTTCATCTCACGACAGATGGCGGCATAGCGTTTCCAGTACGAACGGTTCTGTTCGTCGATGTTGAGGGCTTTCCGTACATAGAAAAGCGCTTTCTGGAAATTCTTCTTCCGCAGGAACAAATCGGTGATGGCAATCCATCCTTTGTCCAACAGCGGATCTTCGTGTACGGTGCGGTTGTAGAACTTCAATGCCGTTGCCAAATCGCCCATCTTCTCATGGCATTTGCCAATGCGTAACAGGGCGTAGGAGGTGGCGTCGTCGAGTTCAATCGTACGGTTATAGGCTTCGATGGCCTCTTCGTAGCGTTTCAGCCGTTCGAGTGATTTGGCCTTTTCCATGAACGCACCCATGAACTCGTCGTCGATGAGGGTAGCGTAGTCAAAAGCCCGTAGCGAATCTTCGTATTGTTTCAGTCCGTAGTGCAGACGTCCTTTCTGGTGCCAGGCGATTTCACTGTACGGGTTGCGGTCGATATAGCCGTCGAGGTAGGTGATGGCATCGGCATTTTGGTCGAGGAATTCGTAGCAATACACCACGTTATACAAGGCTGCCTGGTCATACGGATCTTCCTCCAGGCAACGGGTAAAACTCTCCTTAGCCTTTTCCAGGTTATCCATGAAGAGGTATTCCATTCCCATCAGGTTGTAAACATCCGCCAGGTCATCGGTATAAGTCAACGCCACTTTCAGCAATTCAACGGCATTCTCGTGGTCGTCGCGTTTGCTGTAGATACTTGCTTTCTGTATGTAGATTTCCTCGTTCTGTGGCTCGATGGCGTAGAGTTCGTTCAGTAACTTCTCGGCCTGGTCAAGCTTGTCCTCGTAAATGAGCATTTCCACCTGCACCAACTTGAGTCCGGTAGAGCGGGGGTGTTGCTCGAGGGCGAGCTTCAGCGCTTTTTTGGCAAGCGAGGCCTTCCCCATGTCGAGGTAGTGGAGTATGATCTCTTCGAATTCCTCCGAATCAAAGAAGAAAACCTTGTTGGTCTTCAGCATGCTTTCGAATCGGGACAGAGAGAGGCTGTAGTCTTCTTCTTCGTTGCTGAGGTTCATGTTGTGCATCAATTAATTCTCCTTCCTAAAGGTAGCAACGCAATAACCGGGGCGCCGGTGGTGGGTTTCAATATTGTAAACAATTTAATTAACAGGTCAATTAGATAATGAGATAATTAGAAAATGAGATAATGGGGTGGATTGGTTACAATTTACGTGATTACTCTGGATGGGCTTTCTATTTTGTGATTCTCTTCATATAATCCTGTGCTGTATCTGCCCTTTCCATTCCTTCCTTCGCCCTCCACATCATTATCTCATTTTCTAATTGACAAATTATCTAATTCCTTCGCTATCTCATCCAGCGTTTCAAGCAGCACCGCGCATCCTTCCCTGATTTCGTCTTCTGAGACGGTGAGCGGCGGGGTGATCCGGATGGCACGTCCTTCGAACAACAGCCAGAATAAGATCAGGCCTTTTTCGTGGCAGCGCAACACCGCCTGGTTCGTAATCTCCGGATCGGCGGTCATCGCGGCAAGCATCAGTCCACGTCCGCGTACCTCTTCTATCAAAGGATGGACCAATAGCGTCCTAAACAGTTTTTCTTTTTCCAAAGCGGCCTTCATGAGTCCGGTTTCCGTGATTTCCTGCAGCGTCGCCAGGCAGGCAGCCGCTATGACAGGATGTCCGCCGAAGGTCGTAATATGTCCGAGTTTCGGATCGTGTGTCAGTAGGTCAAGGTGTTGGCCACTGGCTACGAAGGCACCGACCGGCATGCCGCCTCCCATTCCCTTTCCCATGATGACGATATCCGGAACGACATCGTAATTTTCAAATCCAAACAGCTTTCCCGTGCGTCCAAAGCCCGGCTGTATCTCATCGACGATCAGCATCGCACCCACCGCCGTACAGCGCTCCCGCAGGCGACGGAACCAGCCGTTTTTCGGTTCGATGAAACCGGCACCGCCCTGTATACTTTCTACGATCACACCGGCCGTGCGCTCGGTGATCCGCAGCAAATCGTCGTCGTTGTTGAACGTGATGAACGCCACATCGGGCACCAAAGGCCGGAATACCTGTTTGCGTTCTTCAAAACCCATAACGCTCATCGAGCCCATGGTATTGCCGTGATAGGCATTGTGGCAGGAAATAAGTTCACTGCGTCCCGTAACCCGTCGGGCGAGTTTCAGCGCGCCTTCCGTGGCTTCCGTCCCTGAATTGACCAAATACACCTTTTCAAGCGGTTCCGGTAGGTGCGCCACCAGCAACTTACAATACGCCACCGCCGGATCCTGGGCGTATTCCCCATACACCATCACATGCGAATACCGGTCGAGTTGGTCTTTGATGGCCTGGTTGACCCGTTCCGGGCGATGCCCCAGCGAACAGGCCGACACCCCCGCCACGAAATCAAGATAGCGCTTGCCGTTGACGTCGTAGATATACGACCCGTCGGCATGCGACACCTCCATCCCTAACGGGTAGGGAGAGGTTTGGGCTTGGTATTTTAGGAAGTCGGTAAGCAATTAATTAGATAATTGGGTAATTAGAAAATTAGATAATGGTATCAGGATGGATAAATAGTTTCGCCTTGCTTCAGGGATATAAGGTCAAATGTAGTGAACGCCGCGTGAGACATTTTCTAATTATCTTATTTTCTGATGGACTGTGGGTGCCTTTATTTAACTTATAGGGAGAGGTTTGGGCTTGGTATTTTAGGAAGTCAGTAAGCAATTAATTAGATAATTGGGTAATTGGAAAATTAGATAATGGTATCAGGATGGATGGATAGTTTCGCCTTGCTTCAGGGATATAAGGTCAAATGTAGTGAACGCTACGTAAGACATTTTCTAATTATCTCATTTTCTAATTTTCTAATTGACCGCCGGTACCTTCTTCTCCCCCGGATGGTTCTTATCATAATCCTTCGTTTCCTTTCGCACTTTCATCGGTGTATCCGCTTTCGCGTCGTCTTTCTTTTTCGCAGCCTGCATCGCCGCGTCGATTTCGTTTTCCTCCGGAGGGAAGATGTCGTCTTTCGTTCGGATCATCTCATCGCCCCGCCAGACAAATCCTTTCAGCAGTCGCGCGTTTTCCGGCAGGTCTTTCTCCGGATACAGGTCGCTGTCGGGCTTGTCGTATTGCGTGATCTCATCGACCTTATTATCGACCAACTGCAGGTTGATCCGGCTGCAGAAACTCTTGTTGATGCCAATGAGCCGGTCGTCGTCGTTGCGCATGTAGTAGAGGATTTCCGCGTTCTTCACCACATCTGCCTCGTGCAGCTTGTTGTCTTTGAACTTCCCATATAAAAAGATACCTTTCACCTGGTTATAGCCCGTACCGGCCGAGTCTTTCGAGATGATGAAGGTGTTCTGCAGCACCTTAAGCGAGTCGAGTTTCTGTGTTTCGTTATTTCCGATCAGGTGCATGACATCGCCTGTCAATTGGTTCTCGCCGTTCCACATCACCGGCTTTCCGATGAGCTTCGTGAGCGAGGTTTTCTCATCTGAGTGGATCGAATCGCATTTGCCGGTCAGGTCGGTCTTGAAATACCGTGCATTCGGCCACGCCCGCACCACACGGCTACCCGGTTTTCCCGTTACCAGGATGCGTTTGCCGTGCACGTAAACCGAGTCGTTGTCGACAAACGACACCACAACGGCGCGTTTCGTAATGAACATCGAGTCTTTCTGTTTATACACCTCGGCATAATGCCCGCGCGCCACACCCTTGTTAATCGTATCGGTGATCTTCACGTTGCGCGTCGCCGACGCAAATTCACGCGCCCGGTCATAGTAGAGGCTGTCGCCCTCGATCCGTCGGTCTTTGTATTTGATATACGATTTGTTGAGAAAGTGCCCCACATTCCGTCTGTTATCGAAGAATCCTTTCTCGGTGTAGATAAAGTCGCCGTTGGTGCCTGTAATCGTCGACGGACCGAACAAATACGCGTGCCCGGCGTTGTTGTAATAGTCGAGGTGGTTCGATTTCAACACATATTTTGGGTTCGTCACCGTCACCGCCGTCAGGAAACGCGTCTTCTTCTCGCGGGCATAATAACGACCCGACTGGCTTTTCAGCGTATTCTCTTTGTTGACAATCGTGCCGGGCGAGTTATAATACGCCTCCTGCTTGTTGCGGTCGAAATGGATGGTATCGGTCCGCAGCGTCATATCCGGCGAGCGCATCACCGGATGACCGGTCGCAAACGCCATTTTTACGTTGCCGTTGTATTCGGCGTACTCACTGTTCAAATACAGCGTGTCGCCCTGCACCAGTTGCACCTCACCGAACGCCTTAAGGTAATTCTCGTTCTTGAAAAAATACGCTTTGTTGCAGGTCATCACAGCCCCCTCATGGCTCACGCGCACATGGCCGGTCAGCAGCGCCGCACCGGGCATATTCACCTCGTCAATGTCAAAATGATCGGCCTGTTCCACCACAATCAGCTTCCCTTTCTGGGCAGCGACCGACCAGGCGGCCAGGCAGGCAAACAGTACCAAAAAAACGCGGTTTCTCAAGTCGGAAATTTTCGCCAAATGTACGGAAAACGAGGGTAGGAGGGGTGTGTTTAAGATATTTTTATGGGCGCGTCGCGTCCCTGCGGGTCGGGCTGTCCGCTATAGCCCTTCGGCCCGGCCCGTGTTTTTGCATCCGCCGCCTGTGGCTTCCTGCGGTCGCCCCCGCCGCCGGGCAAAACACCGGCCGTGCCGTCAGGGGCTGCCGCTGCCATCCCTCGCGCGGGGTTCCCAGAGGGCTTCGCGGTTCAGAGGTTTGCTTCGGGCTGCGCCCTCGCAATGACGGTGCTCGGTTAAATAGATTAAACTCGTAAGCCGTGTTTCGCCTTTGGCAACGGCGTCCTTGCGAGGGCGCAGCCCGAAGCAAACCCTGCGGAAGAGAATACGGGTAAGGGAGTGCGCAGCCCGAGCAATCGTACGTGCGCTTACTCAAACGAGTAGCCTCTCACGGCTCAGGCTTTCTCTTGTAACGATGTTCCGTAAACCGGTTCCACCCTTTTTGGGTTTTCGACTCCACCGCCCAATTGAGCGTGCCCTCCTCGCCCGGCCAATAGATCATCCGGGCAATGCCTGCCGGCATCTGTGCTTCAAAACAAATAGCCTGCGGGTGAACATCCGTTCCGTCCGATAAAGTTCCCTGCGACTGCTTCCCATCAGAGGTAAACGACCAAAACGTGGGCGCATCGTCTTTTATCCCGAAAAGGGCCGTTTCCTCGTATGATTTCGTTTCAAACGTCCAGTTAACACGCATTTCGATGAACGTGCCGCCCAGGGTATAGGCAAAGTGTCGTGTGCACACCAGCGGTCCCATAGGCGAATCCGCTTCAGCGATCCAATGGCCCATTAACGGTTTCAGTAGCCCTAATTTTCCGCGCCCGGGCTTCCAGGAGGTATTTTCACTCATCTTCTTTAAGTATAATGCATTCAGATATACGCTGCCACTGCGATTTTCAATTCTTCTATCAGTTCGGGGTCCATAAACCGATACCGATCCGGTATGTCCAGCACGTAGAGCTCCTTATCGCGGATCACGTCGGGGAACCGCTCGCACAACTTCACCTTATGTTCTTTCTCCATCACCAGGATGATGTCAGCCCACGAAAGCAATTGGGCCGTCACTTTAATGCGCGCAGAGGGTTCGGTGCCGGCTGACTTTACGTCAATGCCGGGCTGACGTGAAAAGACCTTCTCCGCCGTAAGGCTTCTCCATTTGTTCCGGCTGCAGACGAAAAGAAGGTTTTTCAAGGTGTATAGATTCAGCAGAAAACAGCTATCACGACAATTGGTGGTTGCGCCGGATTACTTCGATGTCACGCCCGCCCTCGCGATGAATGCATACGTTTTCCCATTCTTGGCCACGTCTGCCCAAACGGTTATCGAATCCTGTTTGGAACGGATGGGAGTCGTAAATTCAAATTCCGGCTCCGTCAACTTAGAGAGTTGGTGGCTTTTTCCCTGACTGTCTGTCCAACGGATGTTGTAAGGCGTTAGGGTTTTGAACACCATGAAATGGCCTTTTATTTTCGTTTCTGTCGCGCCGTCAGAGGCTGCCGCATCTGGATAGGCGACCAGTTTTACACCGTTCCATTCCGCTTCGTTCATCTTGGTAATGGAATCTTTAAGCAAGGCATTTTCGTTTTTGAGCGCGTCGAGTTCCGTCTCGAGTCGGGACTTCGAACATCCCAAAACGGCGAATACACAACTTAAAAGTGCGATACGTTTCATGGTCATTTATAGAATTGTTACCTGGGGGTGTTTGGCGTGGCGCCAGGTTGCCCGGGTTCTGTCAGACAACGTCGTTGTAAAAATGACGAATTTAGGGAAAACCGTTCATTTGTGTGCCAATACCAAAGCGCTACATCTTCCTTCACTATTGGTACGATCAGATCGCCCGCGCATTCTCTCATTCTCACTTTTCACATTCGGCAATTCGCCTCTTATCTAATTCCGCAATTCGCCGTATCTTTGCACCCTCAAACGAACGGGAATATGCTTGACCGATTGCAATATGTGAAACAACGCTTCGACGAGGTGTCCGACCTGATCATCCAACCGGACGTCATCGCCGACCAGAAGCGGTATGTGGCACTTAATAAAGAATACAAAGACCTGAAAGCGCTCAACGAGAAGCGCGAGGAATACGCCAACCTGCTGGGTAACATCGAAGAGGCCAACGAAATCATCGCCGATGGTTCCGATGCCGAAATGGTGGAAATGGCGCAAATGCAACTCGAGGAGGCGCGCGAACGGCTGCCGAAACTGGAAGACGAAATCAAATTCATGCTCATCCCGAAAGATCCGGAAGACGCCAAAAACGTCATGATGGAAATCCGGGCGGGCACGGGCGGTGACGAAGCCTCTATCTTTGCGGGCGACCTTTACCGGATGTACACCAAATTCTGCGAAAACCGTGGATGGCGTACGTCCATCGTCGACCTAAACGAAGGCACGTCGGGCGGTTTCAAGGAAATCATCTTTGAAGTCACCGGCGAAGACGTCTACGGCACCCTCAAATTCGAGGCGGGTGTGCACCGCGTACAGCGCGTACCACAAACCGAAACCCAGGGCCGTATACACACCTCCGCCGCGACGGTGATGGTGCTGCCGGAAGCCGAGGAATTCGACGTCCAGATCGACATGAACGACGTGCGTATCGACCTGTTCTGTTCCTCAGGGCCGGGCGGGCAATCCGTGAACACGACTAAATCGGCCGTACGCTTGACGCACATCCCAACCGGACTCGTCGCGCAGTGCCAGGATGAGAAGTCACAGCACAAGAACAAAGACAAGGCGCTGACCGTACTCCGCTCGCGTCTCTACGAAATGGAACTCGCCAAGAAACAGGAGGAAGACGCCAAACGCCGCTCGTCGCAGGTAAGCTCAGGTGACCGTTCGGCCAAGATACGTACCTACAACTACCCACAGGGGCGGGTCACCGATCACCGCATCGGCCTCACGCTCTATGATCTTGACAGCGTCATGAACGGCAGTATACAACGTATCGTCGACGAATTGCAATTGGTGAATAATACAGAGAAGTTGAAAGAGGCGAGTGAGGTGTATTAATTAGCGAATGGAGAATGAGGTAATTAGAAAATTAGATAATTAGAAAATGTAAAAAAACGGGACTTGACAGCATGGTTTTATATGAGGATGGCCATACAATCAGTAAATTGCTTCTTCGGGTGCCGTTACTTCACTTATTCGCTAATCAAAGTTCCGGTTGCACTGTTTGTTCCATCGCCAGAATATCCATACCATTCGCTAATTGCTTCGCCAGTCGGCTATCGCCTCGTGTCGCTAATTGACCCATTCGCTAATTATCTAATTTTCTAATTACCATATTTTCTAATCCCCATGACCACCCAACAACTCATCCAGCAAATCCGCATCAAGAAATCGTTCCTGTGTATCGGGCTCGACCCGGATCTGGCCAAGTTGCCGAAGGTGTTGCAAGGGGCTGACGATCCGATTTTCGAATTCAATAAAGCGATTATCGATGCGACGCACTACCTGGCGGTGGCGTATAAGCCGAATGTGGCGTTTTATGAGGCACATGGACTCAAGGGCTGGCAGTCGCTCAAAAAGACCATTGACTATCTCAATACCCAGCATCCCGAAATCTTTACCATTGCCGATGCCAAACGGGGCGATATCGGCAATACCTCGGCGATGTATGCCAAGGCATTCTTCGAAGACCTGGCATTCGACAGTATCACCGTAGCGCCCTATATGGGAAAAGATTCTGTTGAACCGTTCCTGGAATTTCCCGACAAGCACACCATCCTGCTGGCACTGACCTCCAACGAAGGGGCCTTCGATTTCCAAACGGTCAAAGCGGGTCGCGTTGAACTCTATAAAAAAGTGCTGGCGACCTCGCGTTCGTGGAAAAATAGCGAAAACCTCATGTATGTCGTGGGGGCAACCAAAGCTGAATACCTGAAAGAAGTGCGGGAGATTGTTCCGGAGAGTTTTCTTTTAGTACCGGGCGTCGGCGCGCAGGGTGGAAGCCTATCGGAAGTCTGTAAATATGGTATGACCGATAACGTCGGCTTATTGGTGAATTCCTCCCGCGCGATCATCTACGCATCAAAAGAAGCCGATTTCGCCGAACGCGCGCGCGAAGAGGCCTTCCGCATCCAGGAAGAGATGCGCCACATACTGGCGAACTACTGATTCTTCACTTTCGGCCAGATACCCGTCGCCCAAAGCGGCCACAGCACCAGGATCGGCTGGAAAAAGAGACGCATCAACCGTAGTCCGTCCGTATTAAGTCCGAAAGCCGAAATACCCGCCTGGTACTGGTGCAGGTTTCCCGGAAAAATAGCCACGAAAAACAACGCCGCCACCACGCCCATAAACCGTCGGTGGTTCGCAAGGAATACGAGTCCGATCCCGATCGCGATTTCCGCCACACCTGACCAAAGCACCACCGCATCGACTGACATTGGAACCCAATCAGGCACCTGCGCGCGGAATTCGGTGCGTGCGACCGTAAGGTGGGTGAGTCCGGCAAAAACCAACATCGTTCCCAACAACAGGCGGGCAACGTGACGGACGGCGGGTAGGGAATCGGTTTCGTATTGCATGGGACTTTTGATAGTAAATTGAAATGCGCTCTTCAGGCGTATTTCGATTTTATAAGACAAACTTTATGCAAGTTTAATAAATTGGTCTTCGAGTTTAACATTGAAGTTGATTTCCGCTTTCAGGGCTTTGAAGACTTTCATGATCGTATCGATCGTCGCACTGTTGGCACTACTTTCCAATTTTGAAATTTGGGCTTTCTGTACGCCTACCAGTCGTCCGAGTTCTTCCTGTGTCAGGTTTCTTTCTTGTCGGACGGATTTAATCATTTTTCCCAGGACATCCATACGAAGTTCATATTCGTATTCGTCGCGCGCGGGTGTCCCCACCGGTCCGACATACCTGTCTTTCATTTCACCAAGTGAATAGGTCTTTACTTCTTTCGCTGCCATATGAGTACTTATTTACTTCGGTTAAGATAGTTGTTTCGGAGTCGTACCGCCCGATCGATTTCGCTGATGGGAACTTTATCGACTTTTTTAATAAAACCATGCGTCGCAACAACCAATGTTTTTTTATGGTCGTTCTTGTCCCAAAATGCCAAAAGTCTGACCTGTATTCCGGCGTACTTCGTCCGAAACTCCCATATGTCTTTTTGCAGTTTCTTGAAGATCCTGGGATCATTTGTTTGCTCAGCCAGATCAATGTTGTAAAGCACTTTTCTAACTGTCTTTTCATCCAATCCAGACAGGAAATTTGCCGCTTCCTCCAGGAATACTGTCTCAAAAAATCGCATACGGGCTGATAACTATAACAGGGCAAAGATAGGGATGTTTCTAAAAATAGAAACAACGATTATTGGTTTAATCTGTCCACCTTTTCGATTCTACCTCTTTTTGCTATGCCTACTTTATCAGGAAGTCCTTTAATTCTTCATACGTCGCAATCGGCGTTTTTACCTTTTCCTTTCCGAGCACCGCACGGATTTGCTCCGGATAAGGTAGCGTAATACCCAATGTCGGTTCTACCGTTTCCGGGAATTTGATCGGATGCGCCGTTTCCAAAAATACGCCGATTCCGTCAAATTTTGAAAGGGCTTCTTTCACTCCGAGATACCCCACCGCACCATGCGGTTCTGCGACATACCCACTTTGATCGTAAATCGTCCGGATGGCGTCAAGTGTGGTCGCATCGGAAAAGGCATACGAAGCGAAATCGGCTTCGAAGCGGGCAATGTCATGGCCATACAATTCCTGAATGCGAATGAAATTACTGGGGTTCCCCACATCCATGGCATTTGAAATCGTCGCGATAGACGGACGGGCTTCATACTGCCCCGTTTCCATAAAACGCGGTACCGTATCATTCACATTGGTCGCCGCTACGAACCGGGCAATCGGGAGGCCCATCCGTTTCGCCATGATACCCGCACAGATGTTACCGAAGTTGCCACTCGGACACGCCACGACGAGCGGTTTTCCCAGCTTTTTCAATTCGCGATACGCAATGAAATAATAGAACATCTGCGGCAACCAACGCGCCACATTGATCGAATTGGCCGAAGTGAGATGGCATGACGCCAGTTCCGGGTCGAGGAAGGCTTGTTTGACCATATCCTGGCAATCGTCGAAGACACCGTCTACTTCCAACGCGCGGATGTTCTGGCCGAGTGTGGTCAATTGCCGTTCCTGCACGTCGCTGACTTTGCCCGAAGGGTAGAGGATAACGACATCTACGCCCGGCACGCCCAGAAAACCGCTGGCTACGGCGCCTCCGGTATCGCCCGACGTTGCCACCAACACCGTGTTGTGCTGTTCCGGCTTGTCGCGGTTGAAATAGCCGAGGCAACGTGCCATAAAACGCGCGCCGACGTCTTTGAACGCCATCGTGGGGCCGTGAAAGAGTTCAAGCGAGAAGATGTCCTTTTCGACTTCCACCAACGGAAAACCAAAACAAAGCGTTTCCGTTACAATGCGTCGTAATTCCGTTTCCGGTATGCTGTCGCCCACAAATGGGCGTATGGCTTCGAACGCAATTTCGGCATCCGAGCGTGTTTCGATGGTGTCGAAAAAAGCATCCGGCAATTGCGGAATGTGGCGGGGAAAGTAGAGTCCGCGGTCGGGTGCGAGTCCACGTACCACCGCTTCTTCAAAACGCACATCCGGCGCCGACCCGTTGAGGCTGTAATAGTTCATATCAACTGAGTATTCGAACGCCTTCCGGATTTACCGCCGAAACGTGTATTTCATACGGAAGGCTAATGATGTCATATATAGTGCAAAGGGCATCGGCCACACGTTCAGCCGTTTCGCGACCCCGGCTGAGCGCGAATACCGACGGGCCCGAACCTGAAATGCCGCTTCCCAGCGCCCCGGCTTTCTTCGCCGTCTGTTTCAGTGTGTCAAAACCCGGTATCAGCACGCTGCGCACCGGCTCAACAATGTCGTCGTGCAGGCTGCGGCCGATGAGGTCGTAATCGTGGGTGTAGAGTCCGGCGACCAAACCACCGACATTGCCCCATTGCGTAATGGCGCTTTTAAGGGCGACGTTGTTTTTGAGGACGGAACGCGCGTCGGAGGTCTTGAGTTCAATTTGGGGATGGATGACGGTGGCGAACAATTCATCAGGACTCTCAATCCGGATGATGTCAAGTGGCATCGTGCTCCTGATCAGTGTAACGCCACCGAGCAGGGCGGGTGCCACGTTATCGGCATGTGCCGTGCCCGACGCCAATTTTTCGCCTTCCATCGCAAATTGCACCAGTTCCTTGCGGGAAAACGGTCGTCCCAGCAATTCGTTGACACCGAACACGGCTCCGGCCGAGCTTGCTGCCGAACTGCCGATCCCACTGCCGGCCTTGATTTTCTTATAGATCTCGATCTCAAACCCGGCGTCGCTGCGAAGGGCTTCCAACAGCGCCATCGCCGCCACCCCGGCTACGTTGCGGTCGGCTTTCATAGGCAGGTCGGCGCCTTCGATTTTGACGATCCGTACGCCTTTTTCCTCCGTTTTGCGTATCACCATCTCGTCGCCTATACCGTCGAGGCAGAGTCCGAGCACGTCAAACCCGCAAGAGAGATTGGCTATGGTGGCGGGGGAGAAAAGTCTGAGTGACATGAGGAGTAGGAATTAGGAATTAGGGGTTAGGGAGTTGGGAAATAGTAAGTTTCAGTAATCATCCCGGACTTTCCGTTTTGACAAAATTACGTTTTTGGTGTAGCGGGTTTATCTAGCTGTCTTTTTTCTTGTGTAGTGCTGATTACTTCTCGGTTAATTCTTCTCATTTCCCATCAAGAACCAAGAACCAAGAACAATCAACTCCCCTACACATTCCCAATCCGGATCACATCTGCAAAAATACCTGAAGCCGTCACCGCCGCACCTGCACCCGCACCCTTGATGAGTAGCGGCTGGTCGACGTAACGGTCGGTATAGAACAACACGATATTGTCTTTTCCTTCCAAATTATAAAAGGGATGATCGGCTGGGATGAGTTGCAGTCCCACCGACGCTTTGCCATTTTCGAACTGGGCGACATATTTCAATCGGCAACCTTTTGATGCCGCATCGCGATAGAGTTCGTCAAAGTGTCCGGCTTCCGTTTTGAGGGTTTCGAAGAACTCCGGAACGGTGCCGGCGCGGAGTGACAGGTCGGGGAGGAAGGTCTGGTTTTGGATTTCGTCGAGTTCCATTCGGTAGCCACTCTCACGGATCAGGATGAGGATCTTACGCGCAACATCCATTCCGCTAAGGTCGATGCGTGGGTCGGGTTCGGTAAAGCCCTGCACACCGGCTTCCACCACGACATCATGAAAGGAAACACCCTCTTTGAAATTGTTGAAAATGAAGTTCAGACTGCCCGATAAGACCGCTTGTATGCGGTGTACTTTATCGCCTGATACGATCAGGTGTTTGAGCGTGTCGATAATGGGTAATCCGGCGCCGACATTCGTCTCGAACAGGAAAGGCGCATTGTATTTCCGTGCCAGGTGCTTCAGGTGGGCGTAATTCTCATAGGCCGAGGCACAGGCAATCTTGTTACAGGTCACGACGGCTACGTTGTCTTCAAGGTAATCCGCGTAGGTGGTCGATACGCCTTCGTCGGCCGTGATGTCGACAAAGATGCTGTTGCGCAGGTTCAGCGCCTTTACTTTTTGGATAAATGCGCTGCGGTCTGCCTTCACTCCGTTCGCCAACAGCTCTTTCCAGTCTTTCAACACGATGCCATCTTCGTCGAAATGCATAGTGCGCGAGTTCGACACCGCGATGACACGTACATTGAGTTTGAGCTGGTCTTTGAGGAACTTCCGCTGCTGCGCGATCTGCTCGATGAATTTTTCGCCCACGTTTCCGACGCCCATCACAAACAGGTTCAACTGGCGGATGTTGTCTTCGAAGAATTTTTCGTGTAGTGTATTCAGTGCTTTTTTGACATCGGCTTCATTGATAACCACCGAAATGTTACGTTCGGACGCCCCCTGCGCAATCGCGCGGATATTTACGTTGTTCTTACCCAACGCACTGAACATGCGCCCGCTGATGCCCTGGTGGTTCCGCATGCTTTCGCCGACAAGCGCTACGATGCACAAACCCGACTCCACGATAACGGGTTCGATGCGTTTCTGGGCGATTTCAATCTCGAATGCAGCGTCAATTGCGGTCCTCGCTTTTTCGGCATCTGCATCCTGGATTCCGATGCAAATCGAGTGCTCAGACGACGCCTGTGTGATGAAGATCACACTGATGTTCTGCGACGACAAGGCCTCAAACAGCCGTTTGGAGAACCCGGCCACGCCGATGAGTGCTGATCCTTCTACCGTAAGCAGGGTAATGCCGCTGATGTGGCTGATGCCTTTGATTGGACTGGTGGATAGGGTCGCGTCGTTTGAAATATAGGTACCAGGCTCTTCAGGCGCAAAGGTGTTTTTGATCCAGATAGGGATTTGTTTGCTGAGAGCCGGTTGGATGGTAGGCGGATAAAGGACTTTCGCACCGAAATGCGACAATTCCATCGCTTCCTGATACGAGATGCTGGCGATGGGCCGGGCCTGTTTCACCCATTTCGGATGGGCGGTGAACATACCGGATACGTCGGTCCAGATTTCGAGTGCACTGGCATCGAGTGCCGCTGCAAAAATAGCCGCCGTATAATCGGAACCGCCGCGCCCGAGTGTGGTGGCATGTCCGTCGTGCGATGTCGCAACAAACCCCGGCACGACCGTTACCGAAGCGGAGGCCGACCGGAAATAATCCCGGATCAACCCATCGGTGACGGCGAAATCGACCGTGGCTTTCCCAAAACGGTTGTCGGTTTTGATGACCTCACGGCTGTCGAGATACGCCGCGTTGGGAATGGTTTCACGGAAGGCTTCCGCGATGATGTAGGACGAAAGCACTTCACCGAACCCGGCAATGGCATCTGACGTGCGGCCCGAAAGTTCTCCCAACAGGAAGCAGCCGTCCAGAAGGGTTTCCAATTGGTTGAGGCCGCGCTTGGTGTGGCTCAACAACGCGCTTTGGCCGGCGACGGGCACGAGTTCGCGGATGGCATCGAAATGGCGTGTCTCGATGTCGGTCAGCAGTTCTTTGTACGACGCCTCCTTCGAGGCAGCCGCTTCCGCCGCGCGCAGTAACAGGTCGGTGACGCCGCTAAGGGCCGATACCACGACCACGAGGGATTCGTCATGTTGTTTCGCGCCGACGATGTCGCGGACGCGGCTTATATTTTGTGCGTTGGCGACCGATGTGCCGCCGAATTTCAGGATTTTCATGGGTAAGGATAAAAAAGACAACTCCGTTTAAAGGGAAAATAGGCCAACTGTTGATATGGAATGATTCAACCCCGAAGGGTCGTGCCTGTACCGCCTGTGGTCAGGAAACAATTGGCCACCGTAGAAGACGGGCCTGGGATGACAGAGTACGTGTGGGTGTTCATCGCTCCCAAAAATACAATCTTTTGTAACAGACGAGTGAGGTTTTGTGATTTTTGACGATTTTTCAGAAATACCTTGGTAAAATGCAAGCGAAAAACGAATTCTTTTTAGGATTTGTTCTCAAAATGGGCATTTCGTAAAAAACAACGCTAATTCGATACCAAATAGTCGTCCTAAACTTTGTTTTTTTGGGCTTGTTTACGGAATTTTGGCGCTCACTTAGCCTGCCATGCACACGACGACACATTATATCACAACCGACATCATTAGCCTCGACACTATACGAGAGGTGGTATTGACCGGCATGAACCTCGGGTTGTCCGAAGAAGCCAAGGTCAACATCCAAAAATGTAGGGATTATCTCGACCAGCGTATGGAGCGCCAAACCGAGCCGATTTATGGCATCAATACCGGGTTTGGGGCGTTATATAACATCAAAATCGACAACGACAAACTCACCCAGTTGCAGGAGAACCTCGTAATGTCGCACGCCTGTGGTACGGGCGATACGGTGCCTGCCGCAGTCGTACGGCTGATGCTGTTATTGAAGATACAGTCGCTTTGCTACGGCCACTCCGGTGTGCAGTTGGCAACGGTGGAACGTCTGGTAGATTTTTATAATTACGACGTCCTGCCAGTGGTATACGAACAAGGTTCCCTGGGCGCTTCCGGAGACCTCGCCCCTCTGGCTCATCTGTCGCTACCGCTACTCGGAAAAGGAGAAGTGTGGATGGACGGCCAACGGACCGATGCTTCAGAGCTCGAAAAACGGTTTGGCTGGAAGCCCATCGTCCTGCAGTCGAAGGAAGGCCTTGCGTTGCTAAATGGTACGCAGTTCATGACGGCGTACGGTGTGCATGTGCTGATGAAAGCGACCAAGTATTCGTACCTGGCTGACCTTATCGGGGCCGTGTCGCTTGAGGGCTTCGACGGACGTGTAGAGCCTTTCGATGAACTCATCCACCTCGTTCGGCCACACAAAGGACAAGTAGTGACCGCGCAACGCATGCTGGAATTCCTTGACGGCAGCGAGATCGTCGCCCAACCAAAGAAACATGTGCAGGATCCGTATTCGTTTCGCTGCATACCACAGGTACATGGCGCGTCGAAGGATGCCATCGATTATGTGAAAAAAGTGTTCAAGACGGAGATTAACTCCGTTACAGATAACCCCAATATTTTCGTGGGATCCGACAAAATCCTGTCAGGCGGGAACTTCCACGGTCAACCACTGGCACTCGCACTTGACTTCCTTGCCATCGCCTTATCGGAATTGGGCAGCATTTCCGAACGACGGACGTTCCAGTTGATTTCGGGCCTGCGCGGCTTGCCTTCCTTTTTGGTAGACGAGCCCGGACTTCATTCAGGCTTCATGATTCCGCAATACACGGCGGCGAGCATTGCCAGCCAGAACAAACAGTTGGCGACGCCGGCGAGTATCGACAGCATCGTGTCGTCGAACGGGCAGGAGGACCATGTGAGTATGGGATCGAATGCCGCTACGAAAGCGCTGAAAGTAGTCGATAACATCGGTCGTATTTTGGCCATCGAGTTGATGAACGCGGCACAGGCGCTGCACTACCGCCGTCCGCTCCGGTCAAGCGACTTCATTGAGTCATTTGTAAAGGCGTATCGCGAAGAAGTGCCATTGGTGACCCATGACCGCATCCTGCATTACGATATCGAAGCGACGGTTGCGTTCCTTCAAAACCTTCAAATCGACGACACACACTTCGCCTAATGCCAACAAGAGACTGTAAAACCGAAGCACAGCGCTACCTCCGGAACCGCTATACCAAACAAAACGCCATACAGCACTTGCTGCGGGATGGTTTTTCGCAGGCGGAGATCGACCTTGCGTTGCAGGACGTAGACTTCCGCCAAAGCCAACGCGAATATGACACCATCCTAACACAGTATCCGACGCTCATTTTCTTTGGCCTTGTCGCCATCGCGGCCCTTGCGCTGGGCTGGGGCGAAACGTCAACCACGACCGACAACCTCGTGTCGATAGGCGTGGCCCTTGTGTTAGCGACGCTCTCGGTTTTATATTTCCGGAAATGGAAACCGTCGGTTTATCTTTTTATGGGATTATTGGTAGCGGTGTGGGGCGCCGTTGTATGGGCGATAGTGCAAAAGATGACGACCGGTGCGGCTCCCTACCACCTGGCTAGGCCGTATTTGGTTGTCGGCGTGGTACTGCCGATACTATTGTTCTGGTCCAATATCCGCTTACTGAAAAAATTGTAAGGTAGGCCACTTCGCGCTACCTTCGCGAAAAATAGCTTCGATGAAGATCGTCATATCTCCCGCCAAGACCCTCGATTTTGAAACGCCGCTGCCTCATTCGCAGTACACCAAATCGCCTTTCCTGCGGTATGCTAAGCCCGTACAGGCGGTACTGAAAAAGAAATCGCCGCAGGAGTTGATGGAATTAATGGACATCTCCCAAAACCTGGCAGAACTGAACTGGCAACGGAACCGGAAATGGAAGACGCCGTTTACACCTGAGAACGCGCGACCTGCGGTGTATGCGTTTGCGGGCGATGTGTATGACGGACTCGACGCGTATAGTCTTCCGGCGGACAAATGGGAGGCGATGGAAGGGAAGTTACGCATCCTGTCGGGTTTGTACGGACTTCTGAGGCCGTTTGACCTCATACAGGCGTACCGGCTTGAGATGGGAACGAAACTGCCCGTGGGCGAGGCGGAGAACCTTTACCACTATTGGCGCCCCATCGTAACAGCGGCATTGAACAAAGAATTGAAACGCAAGGAGTTGTTTGTGAATCTCGCCAGCACCGAATATTTCGGGGCGGTGGATGTAAAAGCGCTGAAGGTGCCGGTCATCACACCGGTGTTCAAGGACTATAAAGATGGGGAGCTGAAGATGATCTCGTTTTTTGCGAAAAAAGCCCGCGGTTTGATGGTACGCTACATCCTCGATCACGGTATTGAGACGCTGGATGGCCTAAAGGCGTTTGACTATGAGGGTTACCGTTTTGACGAAAACCTCTCAAAAGAACGGGAATTGGTTTTTACCCGCTGATCAGGCCTGCGCCGTATACTCTTCGATTTGCCAGATGGTTTCGCGTGACAGCTTTCGTTGGTCGCGCATGAGTTCCCGCATGAATTCTACGCCGTGACGGGCCGTGCGGTCAACTCTTGAAAAGCGGCGCATGAAGTCCTCAAGTTTAGACGCATCGGCTGGAGCCAACTGGGTTTTGAGTTGTTCTGCGAAGTCACGGAACTCAGGAACGACGCCCCGGTTTTCTTCGTAGTCTTCCTCCAGTTCTTCCAGAAATTCACGGATTTCACGGTTCAGGTCATTCGACCGACTTTCACTCGTCAGGCGAAGCTCACGGAGCACCTTCCTGACTTTTCCTCCGAAAAAGGCCATACTCGGATTTGTTTTTGGTTGTGTATCAATCAAATATAAACAAATTCCTAACGCTTGCGACACCTGTTGATAACTTTGGCCGCGGGTTTTAGTGCAGGGCTTCCGACATATCGACCTTACTTTTTCCCTGACGGATCAGTAGGATGATCGGGATGCAGCAAAGAAACAACAGACCGAGGTAGATGAAAATATCCATATACGACAACACGGTAGCCTGCTTCATGATCGTAAAATCAAGCGCCTGATACGCTTTTTGCAGCGCTACGTCGGGTGAAGCACCATGTGCCATGAAGTTCGCTTTCAGGCCTTCAATACGTTGTTGTACCTCCGGACGGGTGGGATCGAGGTGTGAAGCAAGGTTCACGCGGTGCGTTTGCGTGAAGCGCGTGATGAACGTAGTGATGATTGCGATGCCGAACGATCCGCCCAGTTGGCGCATCATACCCGTAAACGCGGCTCCTTCACCGATGCTCTTCCCTTTGAGCGTCGAAAGCGCCATGGTGGTAATCGGAACAAACAGCAAACTCAGTCCGACTCCGCGTACGATCGTAGGCCAAAACAGCGCATCATGGCTGGTATTGGGCGTCATGACGATGTACATCCAATAGGTGAAACAGAAGAAGACGGCGAAGCCCGCTGCAACCAGATAGGGCTGTTTGACGCCTTTTTGGATCATGTTTCCGACCACCGGCATCAGGAAGGCGGTCATTAGCGAACCGGGTACGAGTAGCAAGCCCGATTCCGTGGCGGTCCACCCCAGGACTTGTTGGGTATAGATCGGGATAATGAGGGTAGAGCCGTAGAGTCCGAAGCCCAAAATAAAGCACATGAAGGTACCGATGCGAAGATTGCTGTCTTTCAGCACCTTCAGGTTTACAACCGGATGTTCATACGTCAGTTCACGCCAGATGAAGGCAAGAAGACCGAAGAGGGAAACGAGGGAAAGGATGACGATAAGCGGCTCTTCAAACCAATCGTCCTGTTGGCCATGTTCGAGTACGAATTGCAGCGAACCGATGAAGGCGGCCAGGAAGATGATACCCCACCAGTCTACCTGGTTGGATTTCAGTTTTTCGCCGTATTTCGGGCTCCGTACGAACGACAGCGTCAGGAAGGTTGCGATGATCCCAATGGGGATGTTGATATAGAAGATATACGGCCACGAAAAATGCTCGGTGATATAACCACCCAACGGCGGACCCAGCGTAGGTCCTACGATAACGCCCATGCCGTAAATGGCCTGTGCCATGCCGCGTTTCGCCGCCGGATAACTTTCGGTTATGATGGTTTGCGCGGTTACGAGCAGGGCACCGCCCCCGAGTCCCTGTACGAAACGAAAGGCGACCAATTCCCAGATGTTCGTTGCGTTGCCACACAGGAACGAGGCCACGGTAAAGATCACGATGGAAACCGCAAAATAATTGCGTCGCCCGAACTGTTGGGATAACCAACTGGTGAGCGGAATCACGATGACGTTCGCAATGGCATAGGCTGTGATGACCCAGGCCACGTCGGTGAGTGTGGCGCCGAGGCTACCGCGCATGTCGGTCAGGGCCACGTTGACGATGGTGGTATCGACGATCTCAAGGAGGGCGCACATCACGGCGGTAACTGTGATGATGACCCGTCGGAAGCCATATTCTACGAGGTCATCGGGGTTAGGGGAGGAGCTCATTCAATGCACAATTAATGATGAACAATTAACAATTGGGAGTGGCGTGGTAGAGGGAAGGGAGCCTAGCCCGGATAGCAGCGGAAAGCCTTTCGGAGGGAGCGCCTGGTTTTTGGGTTTCCGGACGGCGACCAGCGGAAGCCGGAACGGGACCCTGAAAAACCGGTGCTGCCGACGGAAGCTTGCAGCGGATAGCCGGATTAGCTTCCTATTTCAAATGCACGTCTACTTCTACGTTCATGCCTGGCCGCAGGCGACGGAGTTTTTCCGCGTCGTTTTTGGCCGGATCCAGGTTGATGCGCACGGGCAGGCGTTGCACTACCTTTACGAAGTTACCGGTGGCGTTATCCGGAGGCAGCACCGAGAAACGGGCGCCGGTAGCGGGCGAAAACGAGGTGATGGTGCCTTTGAACTCGGTGTCGGGGAAGGCGTCGGCGGATACCGATACTTCCTGGCCTACGGTCATTTTGTCGAGTTGGGTTTCCTTGAAATTCGCCACCACCCAGGTGTCGTTTTCGTTGATGACGTAGAAAAGTGACTGGCCCGCTTGCAGGAATTGTCCGGGTTGGATCGCAATTTTCGATACCTGTCCGTCTACCTGTGCGGTCACTACGGTGTAGCTAAGGTTCAGTTGGGCGGCGTCGAGAGTGGCCTGGGCGCGTTCGATGTTGGCTTTTGCGACATCCGATTGCCGGGCGCTGACGTTAGTGCGGGCGCTGGCGACGGTTTTTTGGTAGGCAGAGGCCTTTTCCTGTTGCTGCAGGATGCGGAGTTGCGATTCGGCTTCGAGTTTTGCGGCTTCGGCCTGTTCGTATTGCTGTTTGGTGATCGAGTGGTTCTTATACAGGTTGCTGTAGCGTTCGAAGTCGTTGGTGGCGCGCGTCAGGCGGATGCGGGCCGTTTCGATATTGCCCCCGGCCGAGCGGACGTTGGCCTCCGAAACGTTTACACTGGCCGAAGCGGTACCGATATCGGCCCGTGCGGCTTCGTAGGACGCCTGTGCCGCGATGAGGGCTGCCTTGGCTTCCTGCACCTTGACGCGGTAGTCGCGGTCGTCGATGGTGAACAGCGTATCACCCTTCTTTACCGGTTGGTTATCGGTGACGTATACCTTGGTAATATAACCTGAAACACGGGGGATAATGGGGTTCATGTTTCGCTCTATTTGAGCGTCGTCAGTTGTCTCATGCTTAAGGGAATGCAAATATTTGTAAGTGCCATATATGCCACCTGCCACGATCAATACGGTGAAGATGATGAGGAACTTTTTATTGGTCTTTTTCTTTTCCATCGGGATTAGGGTTTGATGTTGAATGATTCGGTTAGGCTGCCGGTTGCTTCCAGCAATTCATAGAATTTCAGTACGCGGTTGGCGCGTGCGTAGGCGAGGTTGATTTTGGCGGATAATTCGGCGACGTCGGCATCGAGGAGTTCGGTGGTGTCCGACAGTCCATTGTCGTATTTGTCGCGGACGATCCGGTAGTTTTCGGCAGCCTGTGCGACCGCTTCGTTGTAGACCTCGTCTTGTTGGATGGAGAGGTTGTAGTCTTCCTGCGCTTTTACGATACCGGTTTTGATGCGGTCGGAAAGGATTTCTTTTTGTTCGCGGACTTCCTCTGCACGGCTTTTAGCGGCTTTTACGTCGTTACCCGACTTGAAGATCGAGCTCAGGTTATACGACACACCCACCCCTACATTCATGGCATTGGTGACGGTCGCCACGTTCTGCAGGTCGAGGGCCACGTAGCCACCGGTTAGCGCCAGCGAGGGGAAAAAGGCGCTCTTGGCGACCTTAACGTGGGCATCGGCCGCCTTCTCCGCAAAGGACAGGGCTTCGAGGTCGTGCCGTTTTGTCAAGGCATCGTTTTCCGGCAAGATAGGCGTTGCGAACAGGTTGGGGTCGACGTTGGAAGGATCGACGATGATTTGGGTAGCTGCCGGAAGTTTCAGGAGCTGCACGAGTTCGTAGTTAATAATCCGAACATTCTTTTCTGCCTCATCGAGAGAAAGTTGTACCTGCGACTTCTGAAGTTGCACTTTAAGTAAATCGTTACGCGCAATCAGTCCGTTTTGTTCGCGTGCGGTAAAATCTTTGACACGTTGTGCGTTGCTTTCGAGGCTTTCGCGCAACAGTTCGACCGAGCGTTGCGCCTTGTAAAGGGCGGCGTAGTATTTGATCACTTGTATGGCGACTTCCTCTTTCGTTTGGGCGGCATTGGCCTGTTCCGATTTGTAGAGGTTATCGGCGGCTTCGATGCTGTGGCGCAGGCGTCCGCCGGCAAAAACCGGCAGGTTGAAAGCGGCCTGGCCGAAAGCAAGCGAATTGACCTTGGGCGATCCGCTGTTGCCATTAGCGGGATCGGTGCCCGAATCCTGGCTCGCGGGCAGGCGTACGTTGGCATTGGTAAGCCGCAGGTATTGCCCGGTTAGTTTGAAGTCGGGGTACAGGTTGTTTCGAGTGGTCTGCAGGTCGTAGCCTTTGGTAGCGACTTTGGTGGCGGCCCATTGCGTTTCGTTGCTGTTTTGAAGCGCGAGGGCGACCGCCTCTTTCACCGAAAGGCTTTTTTGCTGGGCCGTGGCCGTCATGGCGGAGAGGGCGACGAGCGCGAGCACGAGCGTTTTCATGTTCATGGCAGTAAGAGAGCGTTTATGGTTTGTTTGATGTGAGCCGCGAGTTCGGTTGTGACGTAGGTTTCGAATCGCGCGTCGGTGTTGAGATCCAGCAGGTCCTCGTAGAGCGGGCGATTCGCCTGGAAGTGGAAGTAGGTGCCGATTAGGGTGGAGGGCAAAAGGGTGATGTTGACGTCTTTTCGGAATAGGCCCTGTTCCTGGCCTTCCCTGACAATCTGCTCAAGGCAGGCCAGGTTCTGTTTCTTGACGTCGAGGAACTGCTTCATATCCAGCTTGCGTTTGTTCGAAGCCAGTTCAAACTGCACGATTTGGTAAATGCAGCGGTTTTTGTTGACGCGTTCGAGGTATAAATCGACGAGCCGTTCCATTTTTTGGGGAGGGGATAGGTTCTCCCGCATCAGGTTCTCGAGTTGCAGGCGCATGTCGCGGATGCGGTGGAGGATAAGCGCCTCCAGCATTTTCTCTTTCGAGCCGAAATAATACGACACCATGGCGATGTTGCTGCCGGCTTCGCGTGAGATATCGCGGATGGAGGTGCCGTCAAATCCTTTTTCAGCAAAGAGTCGTTCGGCGACCTGAAGGATGCGGATTTGTTTGTCGTTTAGTTCTGTCATCGTGTAGCAAAAAAAGACGGGACAAAATTAAACGTTTGTTTAAGTCAAACGTTTGTTTAAATCCAGTTTAACATTTTTTTCTGCGAACACGTTTTCGGGAAGAAGAAGGAAAACAGGGCGTTTTACCGCTATAAGGATTATCTATGGAAGATATTTATCTATTTGACATCCAAATCGTAATGCGTAGTGTACTAAATTTATAATTTAGGATGTTAGCCAATTCCGGATAATCGTTTTTCCATGTGGCGTCAGTACACTTTCCGGATGGAATTGTACACCCCTGACGTTGTAGCTACGATGTCGAAGCGCCATGATTTGGCCGTTTTGGTCGACGGCGGTGACCTCGAGATCGGCGGGAAGTTCATCGGCCGACACCACCCACGAGTGGTACCGCCCTACTTCCATTCGCGTCGGCAGGTTACGAAAAAGGCGGTCGTCCGGCACGATGATATCCACATCGGTTGCCACGCCGTGGTAGACCGTTTTGAGGTTGGTCAATTGGGCGCCGAAAACCTCGCCGATCGCCTGTAGTCCGAGGCAGACGCCCAGCAGATCTTTAGAGGGTGCGAATTCCCGGATAATGGCTTTCAGTTGTCCGGCTTCATCCGGCACTCCGGGTCCGGGCGACAACACAATTTTCTGGAACTTCCGCACGTCGTCGAAGTCGCACTCGTCGTTGCGCAGTACGGTTACGTCACAGCCTCCCATTTCGAGATAGTGGACCAGGTTAAAGGTGAAAGAATCGTAGTTGTCGATGACGAGTACGTGCATGGTGTAAAGATACGGGTACGGTTGGGAATGAACAATGAACGATGAACGATGAACGATGAACGATGGAGAATTGACAATGGATAATTGATAATTAATAATGCGTTAGGGGGTATTGGTTCTAGGAGTCGGGGGCGGTGTGTTCTATGTCTTAAAAGGTGAGGTGTGTCGGTTTAGTAAATCCAACGTGGGTGGGGTATTTTGGTGAGTGGCTCATATTCGCCGTTCCATTTACCTAATTCCACTTTTAACACAAAGTGCGGTTTTTCCGTACGGCCATGTCATCGGGAATCAGTAGTTTGCGTTAGGGGAGGGGCGGATGCGTCCCTTACTGAAAGAAAACGGGACGGTGATACGGGAAATCCGTACTAATTGTTAAATCTTTCAGCGGGCTATACTAGGGGCTACGCGAAAGAAAATACGATCATTCCGGGATGTGTTGCAAAGTCATGCATAGCCTTGCTTCCGGACTTCCATCTCCATGTCTGGGTAGTAAGGCGCTGCTTTCCAGACTCCGACTCTCCGCTCCAAACCCTGAACGATCAACCATGAACCCTGAACCCTGAACCCTGAACCATGAACCATGAACCCTCAACCCTGAACCCTCAACCCTCAACCCTCAACTCTCCACCCAATAACCTTTAACAAAAAGTACGGTTTTCCCCTACCGCCATGTCACCGGGAATCAGTAGTTTGCGTTAGGGGAGGGGCGGATGCGTCCCTTACTGAAAGAAAACGGGACGGTGATACGGGAAATCCGTACTAATTGTTAAATCTTTCAGCGGGCTATACTAGGGGCTACGTGAAAGAAAATACGATCATTCCGGGATGTGTTGCAAAGTCATGCATAGCCTTGCTTCCGGACTTCCATCTCCATGTCTGAGTAGTAAGGCGCTGCTTTCCAGACTCCGACTCTCCGCTCCAAACCCTGAACGATCAACCATGAACCATGAACCATGAACCCTGAACCCTCAACTCTCCACCCAATAACCTTTAACACAAAGTGCGGTTTTCCCGTACCGCCATTTCACCGGGAATCAGTAGTTTGCGTTAGGGGAGGGGCGGATGCGTCCCTTAGCGAAAGGAAACGGGACGGTGATACGGGAAATCCGTACTAATTGTTAAATTTTTCAGCAGAATATACTAGGCTATTCGAAAGGAAATAGGATTGTTCCATGAAGTATCGCAAAGGCTGATGTATAGCCTTATTTCCGGACTTCCATCACCATGTCTAGGTAGTAAGGCGCCGCTTTCCAGACTCCGACTCTCCTCTCCCAACCCTGAACGATCAACCACGAACCACGAACCATGAACCATGAACCCTCAACTATCAACCCTCAACTCTCAACCAAAAAAAAGGCCACCTTTCGGCAGCCTTTCCCTAGAAGTCATATCGTGATTACCACACCAGTGTTACCGTTACTTCGAACTCGTCGTTGATGGCTTTGTCGCCTACGTTGAAGAAGCTCGCAGAACCGTAACGGATGTCGTACTTCGTACGGTCTACGTTGAAGTTGGCCGTTGCTTTGTTGCCCGTCGTTTTCAATTCAAATGACACAGGCTTGGTCACACCTTTAAGCGTAAGGTCTGCCGTTACCGTGTATACACCGGCTGATTTTGCTTTTACGCTCGTGAATTTCAGGGTTGCAGTTGGGAATTTCTCTGTCCCGAAGAAGTCGTCTGCCTTCAGGTGGCCTTCGAGTTTCTCTTTGCCTTCGCCTGCTTTCAGGTCGGTTACGTTGATCGAGGTCATATCAACAGTGAAAACACCACCGGTAATGGCTTTTCCTTTAAGCGTCAGCGAACCGTCTTTGAATTTCACGGTACCGCTGTGCTCGCCGGTTACTTTTTTGCCTACCCAGTTGATGGAAGATTTCGCAGCGTCGATTTTTTTGGTTTGTGCCTGAACAGACGCCGCAAGGGTTACGATCACAGCCAGGGCAAGGGTTTTAAGGTTTTTCATGATGGAATTGGATTAAATTTATAATGGATTATTGTCAGTTACTCTTTTTAGACGGACACACATCACCGCGCAATTTCTCGAGAAGGTCGTTCAAATGTTCAAGTTCCTCGGGCGACAACTGGGTGGTGAACAACGACTCGACTTCCTGCACCTTCGGATCAACCGCGGCTAGCAATTGCAGGCCCTTCGGCGTGATGAGCACCTCCATCTTCCGACGGTTATCCGGACAAACATTCCGCGTCACCAAACTCTTCGCCTCCAGTTTGTCAACCAAACGCGTGGTGTTGCTCGTGCGGGCGATCATGCGCTCCTGGATGAGGGTCATGTTAACCGGACACCCTTTTTGTCCGCGAAGGATCCGCAAAACGTTGAATTGCTCCAGTGACAGGTCGTGTTCCTTCATCACTTCCGACAGCCGCTCTCCGATGATGTTCTGGGTGAACATCACATTCAGTATCGTGCGCTTTTCAAGTGCCAGGGGTGAGGAGGATTTCACGATGTCTTCGATTTTCACAACAAATAGAAAATTTGTAGGTACAAATGTAGTAGATATAATAATTGTATATACAAGTGATGTATTAAAAATATGTTAATTGGCAGGACGGCCTTTTTCGAAAGGGGATAACTTCGTGGCAAAGAACGGAAAATGAAGTACTTGCTGACGATGCTATTGCTTTGCGCGGGAGGGGTTTCGATGGCCCAAACGCCGCAACCGTCTTCGTATACGGCGGGTGGGCGCACCATTGAAGCCTACGATTTTGCAGGCTTTGAAAAGCTCCTCCAGATGAACGATGACAAAACCTACGTCGTCAATTTCTGGGCGACCTGGTGCACGCCCTGTGTGCAGGAACTCCCATATTTCGAACAATTGCAAGAAGCCTACCGCGATCAAAAGGTCGAGGTCATCCTGGTGAGTCTCGATATGGCCAAGCAGGTCGAATCGCGGTTGATTCCCTTCCTGATCAAAAAAGACATCCGGTCACGCGTCGTTTACCTCCGCAATACCGATTCGGGGGAATGGATCGGGAAAGTCGACCCTTCCTGGAGCGGTGCGCTACCGGCCACCGTGCTCTACAACGCCCGCCACCGCGTGTTTCGCGAGCAAAGCTTCACCTACGAATCGCTTGAAAAAGAACTTAAATCCATCCTAAATTAATACACTATGAAAATCAAATTCACCATGCTGTTGGCCTTTATGGCCTTGTCGTTTGCCTTTACAGGAAGTGGTCCTGGGTACGGAGTAGGCGACGTCGCCACCGATTTCAAACTCAAGAACATTGACGGAAAGAAAGTCGCACTCTCCGACTTCAAAGACGCCAAAGGGTTCATTGTCGTCTTTACCTGCAACCACTGTCCGTATGCCGTGGCCTACGAAGACCGTATCATCGCACTCGATAAGATGTTCCGTGCGAAGGGATATCCCGTTATCGCCATCAACCCCAACAATCCGGAAAAGCAGAAAGAAGACAGCTTCGAGCTGATGCAGGTGCGGGCGAAAGAGAAGGGCTTCACCTTTCCGTATCTGTTTGACGAAGGACAAACGATCTACCCACAATACGGCGCCACCAAAACGCCGCATGTGTATGTGTTGGAAAAAACAGCCAAAGGAAATATCGTACGCTACATCGGCGCCATCGACGATAATTACGAGGATGCCTCGGCTGTGAAAGTACGTTATGTGGAAAACGCCGTAAACGCATTGCTTTCCGGACGCGACGTCGAAGTGAAGCAAACGAAAGCCATCGGGTGTTCGATAAAAGCGTAAGAAATCGTTTATTTGCCAAAAACAACAACATGGATCTTTCCCAACAGGAATGGGCCGAACGGCTCGCGACCGATACGAACCCGGTTATTTTAGACGTACGAACGGAAGACGAATGGAACGACGGGTATATCCCGGGTGCGCTCCACATCGACATCTACAAAGGACAGGGTTTTGTGTATGAAGTAGACCAACTCGACAAAGAGCGTCCGTATTATGTCTATTGCAAAGCCGGAGGGCGAAGTGCACAGGCCTGCGCCATCATGGGGCAACTGGGGTTCACCACCACGTATAACCTCGTAGGCGGTTTCTCGCAATGGGGTGGCGACGTTGTTAAACCTTAAGAAAAATTACGATAATTTGACATTTGTTTTGTGTTAATGTTTTTGAGAGTCTTAAATTTGCCCTGCTCGCAATAACAATCATAAACCCAAAACAATGAAAGCAAATGTAGGCCGCATTGACCGGGTCATTAGGGTACTGCTTGGATTAGCGCTTCTATTGGCCGGCGTGTTCGATTGGTTTGACGACGGGATCGTCAGTACGATCGGAGTCGTTGTAGGCGTCATTCTGTTAGTAACAGCCGCGGTGGGTTTTTGTCCGTTGTACCGTTTTCTCGGTGTCCGGACCACCCGTGGTAAGAAGGTCGTCTACTGACGAGCAAAAGAAAGAGGAGAAAGGGTTGGCATTCGTTTGTCAACCCTTTTTTTATGGATTCACGTTTCGGGCGGCGGCCTCTGAACCACCTTAAAAAGAAAGGGACGCCCTCGCGTCCCTTCTATACAGTCCTTGCTAGTATTTGTTGATCTGACTACCCCCCGGTATCATTCGCGCATTCAGCGCGCGAGTATGCATTGCTTCGCCAGTCGGCTTTCGCCTCGTGTTGCTAATTAACCCGCCCTGCAAACTATTCGCTAATTGGCTAATTCGCTAATTAACACGCCCTGCCTATCATTCGCTAATTCGCTAATTACCTCATTCGCTAATTAAAACTTATCCCGCTGTATCCCCCATCTCCGTAACTCCCCTTCATAATTATCAGGGTCGGCGGCTTTCAGGCTCAGGATGATCGCGTTCAGCGTGCGGCGGATCGCGTCGCGCTTTTTGTTCTTTTCGGCCACGAACCCTGAGACCGTACCGTCGAGCGTACGTGCCTCGGTGAGCAGCGCATCGAAGCGGTCGAGTGTGCTTTGCCAGAACGCGGTGCCGTAGGGCCGGTCGCCGAAACCTTCTGCTTCGATGGCATTCCGCATGACCAGCAGGGCGTCGCGCTTTTTCGACTGGTCGGCCGGCAGGCGGAAATACTTTTTGTGGTGAGCCATCCCGAAGCGGTTGTAGTGGGCGGCCGCGTCGGTATCGTACTTCTCGGTGAGGTACCCCTTCACCTGGCGCACCCCTTTGGTGATTTCCTCCTCTATGGCGGCCAATTGGAGGGTGATGCCCCGTCTTTCAGAGACCTTGCCGTTTTTGGTATCAAGCAGGGCCCTGAATTCGTTGACGGTAGCATTGAACGCGGCGCTGTCGGTGAACTTCAGGGTCAGCGTAGGTTCGGCGTTCCACATTTTACCTACATACAGGGCCACATCGCCCAGGTCGGTGTCTTTGTCCGGCAGTATACCGCTGCGGTGTACCTTTCCGGTTTCGGTAGTCATTTTCATACTGTTTTAAAATTAGAACTGTTAATCGATGGGCAAATATTGTATCTCAATTCTTATTACTATCACTATTTATCATTTTTTTAATAAATAAGATAGCGTATTCATAATTAAACACCTGATTTTCAAAACATAAATGACAGATTCTATTTTATATTGCATAATTCGCAACAAACACACCTTCTTTTCTGCCACCACCACGCCCTGTTTTTTTGCCGGAAGGCTTGGGTGGTGCGATTCGGGGTCTAAAAAAATGCCGAAAGGCCCTGGTGGTCACCACCGGACGGTTTCGGCGCGCCGAAAAGGCAGGGTGGTCGCCACCCGGTTGTGCTGTTTTTTAAAAATGCTCCGGTGGCCGCCTATAAGCCTTGCGGGCGCGTGGAAAGGGCGCGGTGGGGTGGAAGGGGGCCGTTGGGGAGGTTGCTTACTGCCATCTGGATCGATTGGTAGACGTTCACCACAATCGGGAAGACATTATTACCCTACGGGAACAAACCGCGGGAGGTGAGGTGTATTTCGGAATAAATTTGTACTTTCGGTGAGTTGCGGGACGTACAGAATAATTTTTCTAAGGTATTACTGGGTTTCTAAAACTGACGTCAACTCAATATTCTGGATTCCTTAAGTTCGTTGAAATAATCGGTTGTTCCAGAAAGCTGTTTACGAGACGATACCAGTATTAGGTTGAGAAGTATATGAATTATAGAAGAAATGAAACTATATTTGATGAAGAAATATTTTAAAAAATTAGTTGAGCCACTAGACACCATTACATCAGAAAAAAAATTTTTTTTGATCTGGTTTATCTTCACAATTCTTGCAGGGCAATTGGGTTTTATTACCAATATAATTCTTAAGAATAGCTATAAACAAATTTCTATTATAGAATCTCTTTTTCAGGAAAGTAAGAGTGGCAATTTTTATGTCTATTCAATAGCTTTATTCGCTTCTACTCTAGGATTACTTTTTATAAATATCATTGAGAGAAACCCAACCAACTTTAAAGCTTTTAAAGTCTTTCTGCTCATATTAACAATTTTTAGCCTATTTTTTGCTGGGATATATTATTCTTCTGCGACTTTAAAAACACTCGAAAATAGCCATGAAAGCTTGGATCCCGTTGTAATTGATTGGCCTCAATTATTTTTTTTACTATTGTCCATAATTTTCGGAATCTACACCTATTGCATTACACGAATGGACTTAAATTATGAGAGATATAAGCACCTAGACGATAACTATGCCGAAAAAGATGATAAAAATGTAGAAAAGTTAGAAAATAGAGTAAGTGTTGTAAATGCCGACGGAAAGGGAAACAGATTATGATTAGTTTAAAATACATAGAGATTGAGCAGCCTATAGGATCATTCTATTTTACTAAAATGAAGGCTACAACTTTAGGGGAATTGGTGAACATTACTCCTAGATCTGCCGATCCAAGTGCAATACAGAGAGATGAATCTAAAGATAGGATTACCGAAATTGCCAAATATTGTTCTGACCCTGATGCAACGTTCCCAACGCCAATTATTGTCGGCATCTATGACAACGTGTCCTATCAAATAAAGGATACAGTTATAGAATTTGAAAGTAATCAGACAATTGGCGAAGTTATAGACGGTCAACACAGATTAAAAGGGCTTTTAAAGTCGAATTTTGCGGAAAGATTTGAACTTCCTGTAGTATTGCTTTTCGATTTAACAGAAGAAGAAAAAGCATATATATTTTCGATCATAAATAGCAAACAAACCAAAGTTAGTATGAGTCTGATATATGACTTGTTTGCATTATCCAGATATAGAAGTCCACAAAAGACTGCGCATGAAATTGCTAGATCATTAAATAAATATCCTGAATCTCCGTTTTTCAATAGGCTAAAAATGCTTGGAAATAAGGAAGAAAGTCAAGAAAAGGCTACCTTATCACAAGGAACGTTCGTAAAGCATTTTATTGAACTATTATCAAAGGATCCAGATGATGATTTTAGAAAATCTAAAAATAATGTTCCTCTGACTCAAATTCAAAGTTTACCACTTCGACAGTATTTTCTCGACGGTCAAGACGAGATAATACTAAAGATAACTTTGAATTTATTTAGTGCTTTAAAAGATGTATTCATGGATCTTTGGGAAAATCCGTCGAAGAATATCTTATGGAAATCCACTGGCTACGTTGCAATTATCAAGTCTTTTGATGAATTATATAGAATCGGTGATTCCAATAATGACTTATCTAAGAACTTCTTTAAAGATTGTTTTGCGAAGTTCAGAAACAAACTCGAAGAACAAGGGTTAACGTTAACAAGTCAACATTTTCCTTCCAATGCGCAACAACAGGCCAGACTTAGTAAAATTTTAATAGATTCGATAAAGTCTTAGGACGGATACTCCTTTTCCCGCTGGCGCCCTCGTATCGCTCATCACTGAATTAATCAATCGCTAGAATGGAGTGATGATTGTTGTAGTAGTCTCTGGCAATACTAAATTTTCAATCACTCTTGAGACGATGAAACCCGCTTCCCGCCGACCGGCTGCTCTTGCAATTTCAGGCGGTATCACGTGACGCTACGGGGACAAACCGCGGGAAGTAAGCAGGTTCTTCTGAATAATTTTGTACTTTCGTGTGGTTGCGGGGGTTAGCGGTGAACATTTGCACTCAGAAACAGAAAAAACGGTTAGATGTGTGTGAAGCATCCGCCTATACGAATAAAGAGGGTGGGTGTGCGTAAGTTTATGGTACATAGACTCTAGTTATGCGAAATTTCTAAAACCTTTGAACTGCTTAAAAAATTCCGCATAATACGTTAATATTGCAAACACCCATATATAATTGTTCATCTGAACGTTAATGAGCGAAATTAGAGTAAAGCCTTTTTTAAGATGGGCCGGAGGCAAACGTTGGTTTCTAAAAGAGATCGACCGCCTTGTAAATTTTGATTACAATACCTACCATGAGCCATTCCTAGGTGGAGGTTCAGTTTTCTTCCATCTCCGACCAAGTTTTGCAAATATTTCAGATTCAAATCGAGAGTTGATTAATGCATACGTTCAACTACGGGACAACGTTGATGCGGTTTTAACCTCCATGCGAGAATTTCAAAACACAGAAGAGTTTTATTATCGAATAAGATCGGTGAGGTTCGATAATCCTATTGAGGAAGCGGCAAGATTTATATATCTAAATCAGACATCTTATAATGGTGTCTATCGAGTCAATTCCAACGGGAAGTACAACGTTCCATATGGTCATCGAAGTAAACATAGAATTGACTATGGCAACATGATTAAGGTAAGTGAAGTACTTCAAGGAGCTGATATCAATGCCAATGACTTTGACTTTGCAACTGATAATGTTAGAGCGGGAGATCTGGTATTTCTTGATCCACCCTATACAGTCGCCCATAATAATAACGGATTCATTCAATATAATCAACGCTTATTCTCACTTGAAGATCAGCATAGGCTTCTAACTTATATTGAAAGAATTAAAGCTAATGGCGCATACTATATAATGACCAATGCGGCGCATTCTGCAATCAGGGAAATATTTTTTAATGGAGATAATTGCTACGAATTAAATCGAGCGAGTTTAATTGGAGGAAAAAATGCAGTGAGGGGAAAATACGCTGAATTAGTATTAACAAACTTGACCTAACATATGGCTTATATTGATCAAATAAAAGTTGTTGAGATTGAGAAGCAAATTACAGCTGATCCCGTATTCTTAGGGAAGCTTTATCAAGCTAAAAAGAATGAATATCAAGTGCAGACCGTTGATCACAACATGGTTGACACCTATCTTAAGGATGGATGGGAAGTTTATGGAAAGTCTCTAAAAACCAAAACGAGAATAAGAAAGTTAAAGTCTCACTCAAGAAAATTTGAAGATGACATGTGGTGTCAAATGTACGAACTTGGTTACCGGACACTAAACATCAGTGAGAATCTGCATCTGAATTTCACTAATGATGATAAAAAGCAGATTGATGTGATCGCGATAAATGAGGACACAGCAATCATAATTGAATGTAAGTCAAGCGAAAAATTTAAAAAAGCCAGTAGCCTTAAAGATGAGTTTGAATTGTTGGGAATGCGGTTAGACGGTTTTAAAAAAACGTTGCATCAAATCTACGGCAGAAACCTACGCGTAAAATTTATTTTCGCTACCCGAAACTTAAAAATCGATATGGATGGTGAAGATATGAAGCGATTGCTTAATACTAATTCATTCTACTATAACAATAACACATATAAATATGTCGACGACTTGATAAGAAACTATAAGCATGTAGCTTTTTATCAATTTTTAGGTTTACTATTTAAAGGAGAGTTGATAAGTAGAGATAAAATCGAAATTCCGGCAGTTAAAGGGGAAATGGGGACCAAGACCTATTATATGTTCTCAGTTGAACCTGAAATATTGTTAAGAATGGGATTTATTCTTCATAGAACAAAAGTAAATGAATCGGAATTTCCAACATACCAACGGCTATTGGTGGCCAAACGATTGCCAGGCATAACAAAATTTATTGACGGTGGCGGCTATTTCCCAAATTCTATAATAATTAACTTCAACAGCAGAAAACACAAAATCCAATTTGAAGCATCATCCAAATCTGGCGACTCCAATTCCTGTTACGGAACTCTTAAAATACCAAATAGTTATGCAATTGCCTATATAATTGATGGGCAACATCGCGTTTATGGCTATGCAAATTCGAAGTTTAGAAATTCAAACACAATTCCAGTTGTTGCTTTTGAAAATTTAGATACGAGCGATCAGTTGAAAATTTTCATGGACATTAATGAAAATCAAAAAGCGGTAAGTCCAAGTTTGAGGCTTGATCTCGAAGAAGATCTTTATTGGAACTCTGACCGAACTGATTCCAGAATAAAAGCGCTCAGATCATCCATTATAAAAGAGTTGGCCAATAATCAAAACAGCCCACTATATGAAAGAATTTCAGTTGGCGAGGACAAATCTCTTTTATCATTCCAACCATTTTCGAATGCTTTGTCCGCGTCAAATTTGTTACCTAAAGCAAAAGGTAACTCGTTCACCGATGAAGCTCACAAATATTCCTTATATAACATCTCAAACCATGATCATAATGCTGAGATGATTATTTGTAAAAAGAGAATATTCTCTTTACTCGCTAAATGTTATGATTTTGCCGAGCAGAGCTTCAATGGCCTATACAATATTGAGAAGTCCCTAATACTTTCTAATAGAGGCACATATCCCTTTATTTGTGTCATTGACAGCTTAAATAAGTTTTTAACCGATAAGAATGTTGTATTTAAAACAACCGACGAAGCAACGCGTTTCGAGAAGTTAAAACCTTATTTAAATTCATTACTCCACTATTTGCAAAACGAAATTACCGAGGATGAGAAGGATAAACAACTATCCCTTTTGGGCGGTGGAGTTGAAACCAAGTGGTTACGGTTTTTTCAAAGTATCATACACAAAAAACATGAAGAATATTTTCCTGTAGAATTGGTAAAATGGCTTGAAACTCAAGATGAAGAGCTACAAAATAAGGGTAGAGCACTTGGAATTGAGATCGAGAAAAGGATGAAACATCTTGTCTTATCGAAGATGAAAACGATATACGGCGACGTTTGGGACTTAGAAATAAACAGTATCAAACGTGAATGCCAAAGCCGAGCCGAACAAGAAATGGAAAAGAATTACAAGGACGGTCTTGGAAAAAAAGATATCGATTGGACGGAAATGTTTAATATAAACGATTATAAAAAAATTGTAGAGAACTATTGGACAAAAAAGCCAGAAAATCATACGGATAACTTTGTCACTTTTGAGAAAGACTTTTCAATTGACATCGGTGAAGGCGTTGGAAGTAAAACCAAAGCATTAAAATGGATTTCTTTTTTCAACTCTTATCGAAATGTTTGGGCGCATGAAGGCACTAAAGAGAAAAGATTAAATAGAGAGGAAGTTGAATTTATAGAAAACGTTTACAACCACTTTTATAATTAAAACTTCCCCCCCGCTGGCGCGAGCGTCACGCTCGTGCCTATCGATTCAAGTCGATGGCTAGAATAGAGTGATCGTTATTCCCGTAATTTCGTGCACTACTGAACTTCCAATCAATAGAATCGCAGACAAACCAACCCCAATGCCGTCGAGGTTTGCCGCATCACCATCCTCGGTCCGTTACTTCATCAAAGAAGTAACCAACAGATTATAACTTTCCTCGCCGCTTAAATCCCAATTGGTATGCGCCACCACCTTATTATGGCTATCGAGCACGAAAAAAGCGGAAAACCCCATCTTTTTTACCTTACATTCCTGGCAAAACGTCGTCGAAACTAAGTCCAGCCTCTTGAAAGGATTTTTACCATTTCCGTATTTTTTAGTATCGAGTACGTAAACGGGCAACCGGAAGCCGTTGTACTTCATATAACTCGACATCTCCGGTATTCTGTCATATCGAAAACCCGAAATCGCAATAAAGTCGAACAGTGCGGAATGTTGGGAATAGAGCTTGTAGATTTTTGGGAATAGATACAGGCTCGAACTACAGGCCGGTGAAAAAAAATAGAGAACCTTATAGGGTTTCGCCGACTTATCCAATACCTTCTGTAGTCCCTCCAGGTCCGTAATCTGAATGCTGTCGGTAGCGGTCATTGCAACGGGAACCGACAGGACTTGTTCGGAACGGCCCACCGTCTGGTTTTGGGCGAAAATCAGCGTGGATGAAATAAAGGCGATAAAACCTAGAATGTACTTTTCCATAAATAGTTTAAAAAGTCGGTAGCCACTTGGCTACCGACATAGCTTATTCTAAAGTTATATGAATTCCTCCAAATTCTCCAAGATCTGGATCAAAAGAATAGGATCCTTGTTTGAATGTTAGATCGCGGCCAATCTCTAGAGCTGTTTCTAACGGTATATCCGAATCAATCTTCAAATCTGGAATTTCGTCATTTGGAATAGTTGAATCTTCTGCTAACAAGATCTCTAAATAAAACTCTCCCGTCTCTCCGTCGAACTGTAAAGGAGTGGAGTAACCTCTATTAGTCTGTTGCGGATTATCGGGTTCTAGATAAAACCATCTGGCGTTGCAAAGACCCCATCCTCGGCACTGCTTACTATGGCGCCCCCATTCTTCCCAATTAACGATCACCAATTTACCGGTACTTGGGCTAACATAATCACGGCCGCCGCGAGCTAACGTTAGGTCACCCCCGAATGATTTAAACTTGAGCGTTTTCGCAACCATGTTTTCATCGAGTTGTTGGGAGTCATTTGAACTCGAACACGAGAAAAATGCAAACGCGGAACTTACAAGCAGTAATGTGAAGATTTTTGAAGTTTTCATTTGTATTTTGATTTTTCGTTACATCTACTCTTTCGATTTTCGATTTGACTCGGCTACTTTTATTTAATGTCGATTTCACTTTCACATTCGACAAAAAGGGGGTCAGCCTATTAGGACGATTAATAAGTTTAAAAGTGGGTAGCTATGTTTATTGTAATATCTCTGTTACACCGTAAAAACGTTATAAAGGCGTTTACACCTAGTCACAAGAATTGGATTGAAACAAATGAATAAGTCACATTTCCTTTTTAGGAGTGTCAGTACTTAAAATACACGGTCCGTTTAAAACAATTGACAGATGCAAATATAAATAAACGTATTTATTTTCCTACATTATTTTATGCTTTCAGTTTACGACAATACTTCGGACGCTTTATTTAGGGTTACGAATCACTTTAAAAAGTCCATTACTTATTCGTGAAATGGAGGTAGCATAATAGTAAGTAAAAACTGATAACGACCTATCCATATCCCCAAATCAAACGTGCCCCATTACTACGAGCGTCACGTTTGCGCCATGAGGCAATAGCCGTATAGTTCCATTCCTTTCTTTTCACGACAATACTCAAGAGATTTAACGATAATCCAGAAATAGCTGTCTCTGATAAAGATATTAATCCAAAACACCGTAGCAAAACTCACGAAGTAAGCATCTGTTTTCTCCTCAAATTCGTATTTTCGACCCATCCAGTAAAGTCAGAGGAAACTCTAATCCTGGGTGCAGGTTTTCCATAGCTAATACAAAAGGCGTAGTACTAATGCCAAAGACATCTCCAATATGATCAACACCTACTCACTCAGAACCTTCACAACGGTGGTGGTTGCTGCACTCCTGATGATTTCCTGTAACAAAAAGGAGGATTCGGGTGAAGGAACGGAACAACCCAAAAACGCAACTGTTACGATCGGTTCTCAAATATGGGCCACCCAAAATTTGGATGTGACGACGTTCCGAAATGGTGATGCCATAGCAGAAGCCAAAACGGAGGAAGAATGGCGAAAAGCGGAAAAAGAAAAGCAACCTGCCTGGTGCTATTATAACAATGAGGCTGACAACGGAGCTCCATACGGAAAACTATACAACTCGTATGCCGTAAATGATGCCCGTGGTCTGGCGCCCAAAGGGTATCACATACCCAGTGCAGCGGAATGGGAGCGTTTGGTGACCTATTTAGGCGGCAATTCCAAAGACGGAAAAGTGACCGATACGGCAGGGAAAAAACTCAAAAGTAAAAGTGGCTGGTTAGAAGGCGGTAATGGCACGAATGAATCGGGCTTTTGGGGTGTTCCGGGCGGAGCACGCGATGATTTCGGCCGTTTTGACAATCTTGGCTACAGCGCGGTTTGGTGGACGTCCGACCAACAAGAGGTGGCGATTGGTTTGAACAGTATCGTATGGTATAGTGATAACCATTCCAATGCCGACAATACAAATGGCCCGGGAGCGGGTTTGTCGGTCCGCTGTATAAAAGATTAGAACAAAAATCTCGAAACGAAAGAACTGGAACTACCCCGACGGCGCGAGCGTCTCGGCTTAATATGAAAACGCACGAAGCAACACCCTTTTTCTTCCCCAAATTTGTACTTTCGACTTTCCGGAACGTGAAAGCGAGGGCACCATTGCAAGGGTAGTTGCGGCTTTAGCGGATAGTTATTTGGAGTAAATGGTTGATCGTAAAATACAATAATATGGACGGAGCACATTGGCATTTAGTGGTAAATCATCTACCCATCATTTTCCCTATCGTAGGGGTGATTGTCATGATTACAGGACTTGTTTCAAAATCAGAAGCTGTTAAGCGAACAGCATCTATGATTTTTATTCTGGGAGCATTAGCTACAATAGCAGCTATGTCTACTGGGGAAGGGGCCGAAGAAATCGTCGAAAAAATAAGTGGCGTAACAGAAAACTACATCGAAAATCACGAAGAAACAGCGGAAATCTTTGCCTTGCTATCCTATATGTTAGGAGGCATTTCGGTATTCGGTCTTTGGGTCAGTTTCAAGCAAAAATCTTTTTCGTCCATCATTTCGATTGCCACATTGGTTTTTGCTTTTGTGGTGTTATTCTTCGCCCAGCAAACAGGTACAACCGGGGGTGAAATACGACATACGGAAATAAGAGGCGGAAACGATGTACCTGCATTAGAAAAGAATAACACCGAGAAAGGCGAAGACGATTAATTGGATAAAAACAGAAAAGCAAGGTTTATTTTCCCGGCTGGGGCGAGCGTCACGCCTGGGCCGCGTCTTCAAGGCACTAAAATCGAATAATCTTCCTGTGTACGTTACGTCTGATACGGGATACGGGTTTTTGCGTAGTAGTAGCCAGGAGTGTGACGCTCACGCACGTGATCTGATGGTTTTACTTCAATACTATACTACTATGATGAAACGTTTTTTACGAACCCGATCTACAATGGAAGACAAACTGAAACGGGCTGTAGAAACCGAGAATGAGCAAGAACTCATACAGTGTCTCAGTTTTTCAAATCAGGATACGTTTGACGACGACAGCTTTGAATATATGGAAAAAGCCCTAGTGGGAACCTGGCATAGCCAACACGAAGACTTGGTGAATACAATATCCCTGAAGAATTTACGTGATGACCGATTTGTTGAACCGATAATGAACATTGCTTTAAATAGAGAGCGGTTTCGATGGTATGATGACGAATTAGAGGCTACATTAAGAAAATGTGTTCACGCTCTGAAGACCATCAAGTCGGACGCCTCAGAAACGGCTTTGGAAAAATTAAAAGACTTAAACAACGACAACGTGACGGTTGCACTTGAGATGTGGGAATGAACGGTCGACAACGCGCTGCCACGGTGCGCCAAATCTGTCACGAAGCACCAAGCTCCGCGAATGTCTCCGATTTCGCGGCAAATGTTAACCCGTTTTTTTTTGACAAATCACGTTACTTCCCGGATGCCTGCCCACTGCCTACTGCCTACTGCTCACTTCCTACTGTCCACTGCTCACTGCCCACCGCCCACTACCATTTTTAAAAGCGAATCATCATTTTTCTTGCACGATTGACAAAAACACCGCCGAGCAGCGGAAATGTCAACAGGATGCCGTTTTTTTGTATTCCAAACCCACACAATTATGAAACGCATTCTGCTATACGTGTTCCTATTGGCCCTTTCGGTCGCCCACGCCCAGAAATTACAATCGCCCGACGGCCGTTTTACGATGGACTTCTCTCTCGCCAACGGTGGCACGCCTACCTACGCATTGACGTTCAAAGGCAAAACGGTAATCAAGCCCAGTACGCTGGGGTTGGAATTGAAGAACGACAAGAAATCGTTGCGCGACGGGTTTTCCGTGGTCGACACCAAGACCGCCACGTTCGATGAAACCTGGAAACCGGTTTGGGGCGAGACGAACAGTATTCGCAACCACTATAACGAACTGGCGGTGACGCTCAAACAAGAAGGCACCGACCGCATTATGGTGCTCCGCTTCCGTTTGTTTGACGAAGGACTCGGGTTCCGGTATGAATTCCCGACCCAGAAGAACCTGACCTATTTTATCGTAAAGGAAGAACACACACAGTTCGCCATGACCGGCGACCATACCGCCTGGTGGATCCCGGGTGATTATGATACGCAGGAATACGACTTCACCAAATCGAAACTGTCGGAGATCCGCACGCTGATGAAGAGCGCGATTTCGGGCAACCTGTCGCAGACGTCGTTTTCACCCACCGGCGTGCAGACGTCGTTGCAGATGAAGTCGGCCGACGGACTCTACATCAACATCTTCGAAGCCGCCACCGTCGATTATCCGACGATGCACCTGAACCTTGACGACAAGAACATGGTGTTCGAATCATGGCTGACGCCGGATGCGATAGGGGATAAAGGCTATTTGCAATCACCCTGCACGTCTCCGTGGCGGACGGTGATCGTAAGCGATGACGCCCGCGATATCCCGGCGTCGAAGATCACGCTGAACCTGAACGAACCGAGCAAGATCGACGACACCTCGTGGATCAAACCGGTGAAGTATGTCGGGGTATGGTGGGAAATGATTACCGGCAAATCGACCTGGGCCTACACCGATGAGGTGCCGGCCGTGCAACTGGGCATTACCGATTACACCAAAGTGAAACCCAATGGGAAGCACGGTGCCAATACGGCCAATGTGAAGAAGTACATCGACTTCGCCGCCCAGCACGGTTTCGACGGCGTTTTGGTGGAAGGATGGAACATCGGTTGGGAAGACTGGTTCGGCCACTGGAAGGACTATGTGTTCGATTTCGTAACGCCCTATCCGGATTTCGATTTGAAGGAAATCCACCGCTATGCCGCTTCGAAAGGCATTAAGATGATCATGCACCACGAAACCTCCGGTTCGGTACGCAACTACGAGCGCCACCTCGACGCTGCCTACCAATTCATGAAAGACAACGGATACGACGCCGTGAAAAGCGGGTACGTAGGCGATATGTTGCCGCGGGGCGAAAACCACTACAACCAATACATGAACAACCATTATGCGTATGCGGTGCAAAAAGCCGCCGAATACAAGATTATGGTCAACGCACACGAGGCCGTCCGCCCCACCGGATTGTGCCGCACCTGGCCGAATATGATCGGCAACGAATCGGCCCGTGGCACCGAATACCAGTCATTCGGAGGCTCGAAACCCAACCACACCACCTTGTTGCCGTTTATGCGACTGTTAGGCGGCCCGATGGATTACACCCCGGGTATCTTCGAAATGGACCTGAGCAAAACCGCGCCGGGCAATACCTCACATGTGAATACCACATTGACCAACCAATTGGCGCTGTACGTCACCATTCCCGGACCGCTGCAAATGGCGGCCGACCTGCCGGAGAACTACAACCGTTTCCTCGATGCGTTCCAGTTCATTAAAGACGTAGCCGTAGACTGGGATAAGAGCGTCTACCTCGAAGCCGAGCCCGGTGAATACCTCACGGCGGCCCGTCTGGCGAAAGGTAAGGATGCCTGGTTCGTAGGAAGCGTAGGCGGCTACGACCCACGTACGTCGAACATTTCGTTTTCGTTCCTCCCGAAAGGAAAAACCTATCTGGCAACCATTTACGCCGATGCACCGGGCGCGCACTATAAAACCAATCCACAGGCCTACGTCATCCGGAAAGTGCTCGTGACCGACAAATCGAAGCTTTCGCAGTGGGTCGCTTCAGGCGGCGGCTACGCGATTAGTTTGGTACCGGCGACGAAGGAGAATAGTAGGGGGGTGAAGGCGCTGAGATAATTAGCGAATTAGACAATTAGCGAATTAGCGAATGGGCTAATTAGCGAATTACTAGACTGCAAAGAGGACGTTTAATCACGTAATGAATCGTTGGCTTCACAGTTTAACCTGACGCTACTTTTAACTCCGCGTATTTTTTCGCTAGGTAGAGAATGTATTGAGTTACAAAGTTGAATGCAACCGATTGTCATTCATTTGGAAGTTGCTCCTCATAGGCCCTGTCCATTCGCCAATTCCCTAATTCCGGCAAGATTGACACGTTACGAGTTATGGACAACTGTCTAGTTGGAAGCTCATTTACACGCCCCGCACATTCGCTAATTGTCTCATTCGCTAATTCGCTAATCCGCTCATTCCGTTAAGATTGACACGTCACAAATTTTGGACAACTTTCCAGTTGGAAGCTCATTTACACGCCATGCACATTCGCTAATTCGCTAATTCCCTCATTCGCTAATTCGCTTTCCCTCATTCCGTTAAGATTGACACGTCACAAATTTTGGACAACTTTCCAGTTGGAAGCTCATTTACACGCCCCGCACATTCGCTAATTGTCTCATTCGCTAATTCGCTAATTCCCATGCACGCCCTCATCATCGGCGCCGGCGCCACCGGCCTTTCCGCAGCACTTGAACTTCGCTCGAAAGGCGTGGCGGTGACGTTGCTGGAGGGGTCCGATCGTATCGGTGGACGTATCCACACCTTGCAGCCAGATGGTTTTTCGATAGAGGTGGAGGGAGGTGCCGAGTTCATCCACGGGGATTTGCCGCTGACGAGGGAGCTGATGGCGCGTTTCGGACTCCCGACGGTGCCGATCACCGGTTCGTATTATGTTGCGACGGGAGACGGCCCACAGAAAATAGAAGCCGTTTCGGAGGAATGGGACGCCTTCGTGTCGGCGATGGCCGCATTGGAAACCGACATGACCGTCGGGGCGTTGCTGCAACGCGATTTTGCCGCTCCACACCATGCGGCGTTGCGACAGGAGGTCCATGACCGCGCGCAGGGACTCGACCTGGCCGATATCGATGAACTCAGTGTGTTTTGCATTCGGGAGGAATGGGCGTCGGAAGAAACGGAGTTTCGCCCTGTGAACGGGTATGGCCCTTTATGTGACCGGATGTTGCAGGCCTGCTTAGGGGAGGGGTTCCGGTTGGAAACAAAAACAGCGGTGACCCGTATGGAATGGGAGGAAGGAAAGGTGACGGCCTTTGCCGACAACCGAACCTTTTCGGCGGATGCTGTTATCGTAACGGTACCGTTGCCGGCGCTGCGACGTAACCAGCCTGAAATCGTGCCCGATATTGGGCTGTCAAAACGGGCGGAAGGCGTGGGGTGGGGAGAAGTCATTAAGATAGCGCTCGAATTTGACACTGCGTTTTGGAAGAAGGACCATCCCGATCTCGGTTTTTTATTTGCAGATGAAGGCTTTACCTTCTGGACGCAGTTATCGTTACCCAAACCCCTGTTGACTGGCTGGATCGGCAACGATTACGCGCCGCAGTATGCAGACGTAACCGACTCCGATCTGGTAGCCCGCACATTGGCCAAACTGGCGAATGCTTTTCCCAGGGAATCCATCGGCGGGCGTTTACGGGCATCGGCGGTATTTCGCTATACGGCAACGTCACCAACCGGAGGTGCCTACTCCTGGTTGAAGCCCGGGAGCTACGCGGTATTGGCGCAGGTGGCGGACGGGTTTGGGGATACAATCTTCATCGCCGGAGAAGCCTGGCATCCGGAACACACCGCCACGGTGGAGGGAGCGTTGCAAAGTGGTCGCGATGCTGCACAGACGTTGTGGCGGAGAAGGAGTTCGCGTGAGGGATGGTAGCGGCAGCCCCCGACGATAGGAGGGGCTATAGCGGACAGCCCGACGGCGCCTTTTCAGTAGGCAGTGGGCAGTCGCAGTAGGCAGTGGGCGCCGGCACGCCCAAAATCGACGGGGAAGTGCAATTGCCTGCTAACCGGGATTCCTTCGCTGCGCTCGGAATGACGTTGACTACGTAGGTACGTTTGATGGAAAGAAGAAAGTTCCGGTGTTGGACATTAACTGCCTACTGCGACTGCCCACTGCCTACTACTAACCTTGCTCCTTGATACTTGCGCCTAGCTCCTAAAAAAAAAGCCCGTCGAAACGGGCTTGTGGAGTCGGGGAGAATCGAACTCCCGTCCAAACAGGCAATACGAGGACTTTCTACGCGCTTAGTCCCTGATTGGGTTTTCGTCGAAAGGTGTGGCCAGGGACCGCCGCCTTCCGCTTATCCTCTTAGGTGTCCGGACCGCCACGAGGCGGAGCGATCCGTAGGTCCGTTTTTACGGTTCCCCCTGATGGAACGCCACAGACCAGGGCTTTCCGGGAGAATCCGGCCCTCCTGCCTTGCAGGAGCGCGGCTAAATCCTACTGTAATTCAGATTAAGCAGCCAGAGCGTAATTAGATTCGCCGTGTAAAGTGTTGAAACATTGGATAACGGGAGATGTTTCCGTTCCCGACGTGCTTATCGTCGCATTCGACCCGCTGTCAAAACCAGTCGACCCCGGGAGGGCAAAGATAGGTTGCAAGGAACAATGTACAATGCACAATGCGCAATTTTTAGGATTGGGTTTGCTTCGGCTGCGCCTCGCGGGGACGTGTTTAGTGCTATGGATCGTGTTGTAGGGAGGGTTTGCTTCGGCTGCGCCTCGCGGGAACGTGTTCAGTGCTATGGATCGTGTCGTAGGGAGGGTTTGCTTCGGCTGCGCCTCGCAGGGAGGTGTTCAGCGCTATGGATCGTGTCGTAGGTAGGGTTTGCTTCGGCTGCGCCTCGCGGGAACGTGTTCAGCGCTATGGATCGTGTTGTAGGGAGGGTTTGCTTCGGCTGCGCCTCGCAGGGAGGTGTTCAGCGCTATGGATCGTGTCGTAGGTAGGGTTTGCTTCGGCTGCGCCTCGCGGGAACGTGTTCAGCGCTATGGATCGTGTTGTAGGGAGGGTTTGCTTCGGCTGCGCCTCGCAAGGACGCCTTTCCCTTTGCGCTGGTAGGGGTAGTTAGTTTCTACGCTGCTGAGAACGTTGGGAAATGGGGAGGTGTGTCATTGCGAGGCGCAGCCGAAGCAATCAATTCCCTTCTTCCTCCCCCACCTTAAACGGATAGTCCCCAAACGACGGCGTCAGTTTCCACGCCTGCCACGGCATAGCGGAGTATTTGTTGGCGATCCCGATGATGGTGACGGTATCTTTCTTGAGGGTGATGTAAGACGAGGTGTTGCCGTGCCACCATCCGTTGTGGTAGAGCATCTTCTGGCCGGTTTCCCATTCGTAGATGCGCATGCCGTAGCCGTAATTGCGTTTTCCTTTCGATTCATAGCTTTTGCCGCTCCACGCTTTTTCTTTTAAAGCGGTGCTGAGGAAACCGGGGGCGTAGGTGGCGATGTCGAATTTGAGCAGGTCGCGCGGGGTAGAGTAGATGTTTTTATCGCCACAGGTGCCGTCGGTCCAGTCGAAGGCTAGGCGTATTTTGTTGCCTTTGTAGCTTTGGGAGACCTTGTCTTTATCCGTGTCGATATTGAACACGAACGTATGCGTCATGCCGATCGGGTCGAAGAGGAGCTTCTTCATGGCCGTCGGGTAGTCCATTCCGGTGACCTTTTCAATGATGAGCGCCAGCAATACGTAATTGGTGTTGCAGTAGGCGAAACGGCGTCCGGAATAGAAATTCAGCGGGAATTTGTATTGGTTGAGGAGGTCGAGCACATCGTGGTTTTTCATCGGTTTGGCATGGTCCCATACCTTCTGGTCGTCGCCGAACCAGGCATAATACGGAATCCCGCTGCGGTGGCACAACAGCATTTCGACGGTCACGCCGGGGTAGGGAAAGGGATTGAGGATGGTGCTCACGTCCTGGTCAAGGCGCAATTTCCCGTCGTCTACGAGTCGCAATACGACGGCAGCGGTAAGCACCTTACTCATAGAAGCGATGTGCAGGGGCGTATCGCGGTCGATTTTGCTTTCGGTTTCGATCCGGCCGTAGCCGCTGTATTTCTCAAACAGGATTTCGCCATTCTTCGCCACCAGAAAGCCGCCGCTGGTGTGGTTGCGCTCCCAGGTGCGGTTGTAGAATTCTTCAATGTGGGGCAGATGCGCCTCTTTATAAGAAGCAGGCACCTTTGGCATATGCACCGCAAAAGGGGAGGGAGAGGATTTCGGGTCGGCCGGTGTGCGGTCTTTTTTGGAGCAGCCCAGGGCGCACAAGACAAAAAAGAGATAAAAAAGGGAACGATTCATGCTGATGGGGCTCTTTCGCAAATATAGGAAACCCCGCTTCTATTTTGATCGCTTCGAACCCTGTGAACCGAGCGTTGGCGGCGGGTTCTATGCCATGCGGCTGAAAGACTGACGATTATAATTTATTAAAATTTTACGTGCGCTATGGCACGTTTGAAATATCGAGTTATATTTGTAACAATTCTAACATTGTTGGTGAAATTTTTTATTTTTGTCAACCGTTAGGTCATAACTACAAACAAACTACAACGTTTTCGTAAAAACATTAAGGTGTTTTTATTAAATTTCTGATTACGCTATGAAAATTGCAATCATCAGGGAGCGAAAGAGTCCACCGGATCGGAGGGTTGTTTTCGCGCCTGCGGCCTTACTGTTGCTGAAACAGCGGTTTCCGTCGGTCGAGATCAAGGTTGAAAGTTCGGATGTCCGCTTTTTTACCGATGAGGAGTACCGCAACGCCGGTTTTGAAGTGACCCAGGATGTCAGCGACTGCGACATTTTTATCGGTGTGAAGGAAGTCCCGGCCGATGCCCTGATTCCGAACAAGAAGTACTTTTTCTTTTCGCACACCATCAAGAAGCAACCCCACAACCAAAAGATGATGCAGGCCATCATCGACAAGGAAATCGACCTTTATGACCATGAAACGGTTGTCGACGCGAATTTCCGTCGCCTGATCGGTTTCGGACGGTATGCAGGGATTGTGGGTGCGTATAACGGCATCCGTGCGTTCGGACTCAAATACGAACTGTTCGCACTGCCGAAAGCCGAAGTGTTGGAAGGCAAGGAGGCGCTTATCGAACGCCTTCGCCGCATCACACTTCCCCCAATCAAAATCGTACTGACCGGTCATGGCAAAGTGGCCATGGGGGCGAAGGAAATACTCGAGGCGATGAAAATCAAAGAGGTTACGCCGGCGGCGTTCCTTGAAAAAACCTACACCGAGCCGGTTTTCGCCCAACTGGATACCCTGGATTACAACCGTCGCCTTGACGGCAATGAAGGTTCTACCATTGACTTTTATAAATATCCGCAACAGTATACGTCAGATTTCGGCAAGTTTGCCAATGCGGCCGACATCTTCATGGCGGGTCACTACCATGCGGCAGAGTCACCGGCTATCCTGACGCGTGACATGCTGAAGGATCCGAAGTGTCGTATTAAGATCGTGGCCGATATCTCGTGTGATGTCGATGGTCCGATTGCGTGCACCGTACGTCCGTCAACCATTGCGGAACCACTTTATGGCTATTTGCCCTTCCCGCACGAAGAGGCTGATTTTTACCATCCGGGTGCTATCGGTGTGATGGCGGTCGACAACCTGCCGTGCGAACTTCCGAAAGATGCCAGTGAAGGATTTGGGGAGATGTTCCTCGAACACGTGATCCCGGCTTTCTTCAATGGGGATAAAGAGGGCATACTCGAACGCGCGATGATTACCCGTGGCGGACGATTAACCGATCGGTTCCGGTATCTGGAGGGATACATCCGCGAAAAAAAGTTTGAGATCGTCCCGTAACCACGGGACTTTTTTTTGCTTTCCCGTATATTTGGGGGAAATAGGAAGCTTTGAAGAAGTTCTTGCCTGCATTATGGGTTCTCCTGCTGGCGACCATGCCTACGTGGTCGCAGCAAACGCTTCCGTTTACCGAGAATTTCACGAAATCCGACTACCAGGGCGATAACCAAAACTGGAATATCGTCCAGGGGGCTGACCATGCGATGTATTTCGCCAATAACCGCTTTTTACTTCGCTATAACGGCGTGCGGTGGGAGAAGTATACGCTGCCCAATAAAACCATCATCCGCTCGCTTTACGCAGAAGGGGATCGCATCTATTGCGGCTCCTATAAAGAGTTCGGCTATTGGAAGCGGGTAGCGGGAAAGATGCACTATACCTCACTGGCGGCGTCGGCTGACTTCTTCAATGGCAAGTCGGAGAATGAGGAGATTTGGAAGATCTTTCGCTTCGGCGACAAACTCTACTTCCAGTCGTTCAACATGCTCTTGACGATCGACAAGGGTGGCCGTATTGCCAAAACCATGCTGGCCGACCAGATTTCGTATTGCTATGAGGTGTCGGGCAACTTGTTCATGGCGACGGTCCGCAAGGGCATCTACCAGCGGGTAGGGGAGCGGTTCGTGAAGCAACCCGGTTGGGAAGCGGTGGAAGGGTCGATCATACACCATATACAAGGGTATAAAGGAAGGACCTATGTCTTTACCCGTGCGAACGGCGTGTTTGTGACGGACGGTGGTCGTTTGGTGCCGTGGGATTCTCCGCTCAACGAACGCTTAAAGTCGGAATCGATCAACGCAGCCCGTTTTGTCGGGAACCGCCTCGCCATTGGAACAGCGCAGCAGGGTCTCTATCTCGTTGACATGGAAACCGGGGGGTGGAAGAGCCTCAATCGGCAGAATGCCATTCGGAACAATGCCATTTTGTGTATTACGGTCGACAAAGAGCAGGATTTGTGGCTCGGACTCGACAATGGGATTGCGCACGTGGAGATCAATTCACCGGTGGAGTTGTTTACGGACAATTCGGGCGTGTTGGGGTCGGTATACGCCATGGCCGGTTTTAAAGATGGTTTTTTGTTCGTGACCAATCACGGGGCGTTTCGCTACCAGGACGAACAGTTGTCGCTTTTACAAGGTTCCCAGGGACAGGTATGGGACATCTACCCGTATGAGAACGGTTTTATATTAGGGCACAACGACGGCACTTTCGTATTCGACGGCTCGAAATTGTATCGGGCGAACACCGTCAATGGGGGGTGGGAGTTTTTTCATAGTATTTGGGACGATGCCTATTTCCAGGCGAATTATACCGGTATCGCGGTGTATAAATCATTGGCAGACCTGTCAAATCCCCGGATCCTGGGCGGATTTACAAAACCGATACGTTATGTGGCACAGGAGCGACCGGGCGAATTGTGGGCGGCCGACAACTATCGTAGCCTGTATCGGATTAAGTATGACAGCCAGTTCCGTACAACCAGTATTGAAAACGTGTCCCAGCAAAACGGGATTTCCAATGATTTTGGGGTAAAGATTTTCAATTATAAGAATGAGGTTCTTTTCCTTATCGACGGTATTTGGTATACCTACAAGGCCATCACGGGGAAGTTGGTCAAGGATGAGGTGTTCAACGGGGCGTTCGCGCATATATCCGACATCATTCCGGTTGATGACCAACGTTTCATGGTCGTTCGTGATGGGGTACTCTATATGGTGTCGCAAAAACGACATGCTTTCTATTGGGACCTCTTGCCGGAAAAATACTATGGGGGTAAATTGATTTCCGACGACACCAAAGCATACACGCGTGGCCAGGGTATACTGCTGAACCTCGATGACGGGTTTCTGTCGTACGCCCCGAATCGTACCTCTGGCCAACCGGCTAAAATTGTGGTAGAAGGCTACTACCAAGGCGACTTGATTACGGATGACACGGATATCCTTTACAACCAACCCGTCGAAATCAATGCCATTTCCGACTATTACGGGTTTGGGCGGCCGGAGTTGTACTACCGTGTGAATGGGGAAGGACGGTATGAACGGGCCCGAAACGGTCATGTGATCCTGAACAACCTCGACAGCGGGCTCCAGGAAATAGTGTTCTATCGCTTCGACGGTCATGGTTATGTAAAATTGGCCGAATATGCGTTTTCGGTAGACCGACCGTGGTATTTCTCGGGCTGGATGATCCTGGTATATATGGTATTGGCGGGAGCTGTGTTCCTGTTGTATTACCAGTGGAACAAATTCCGGTACCGCCAGAAATTGCAGTTAAAAGAAGAAGAACTGCGCCACCAAAAGAAGATATTGGAGCTGCAATTGAAGTCAGAGAACGAACAGTATATCCAGCGTTACGAGAAACACATCCTCGAATTGGAAGTACAGGCCAAATCGTCTGAAGTGGCTGGAAAATCGCTCTCCATCGCCAAGCACGGCGAAATGATCGAGACCATCAAACGCATCATCGAGGAAGAGAAGGATGTCTCCAAACTAAAGTCGGAGATTCGCAAAACACTCAAAGCCAACGCGGTGAGCAAACACGAATGGGAGACATTCGAAACCAACCTGAGTCAGGTACATAGCGAGTTCATCAAAGCGCTGTCAACGCGTTATCCTTCACTGACCCCGCGGGACATTCGTTTGTGTGTTTACCTGAAAATGAATATGTCATCAAAAGAAATCGCGCCGCTTATGAATATCTCGTTCCGTGGCGTGGAGCTGCACCGCTATCGTCTTCGCAAGAAACTCGATCTGCCACAGGAGGCGTCGCTTTCGAAGTTTATGAATTCCCTCTGAATTCGCGAAAAAATTTAATTCCCCATTTTTTTTACCGTTTTTTTATGATGATTTCCCATACATCATCATTACATCATCTGTGGCAAAATATATTTTCAAAAGACAGGTGTATTATATTTAATTTCAAACACTTAAAAAAATTTTAACATTTTTTGATGTAGTGTTGATGTAGGCGTGTCAGATGCCACTATAACGTTATAATTGATTAATTTGGCATTGCTAACTTTAACAAATATTAACATATGAAAAATTTTATCATTTGCCTTATGGCGTTCATATGTCTACCCGCCTTCGTTTCCGCTCAGGGAATCAAGGGAAAAGTGGTAGATGAAAGTGGACTGCCATTACCGGGAGTGAGTGTTTCGTTGGTCGGCACCACTACGGGAACCGTTTCGGACATCGACGGTAATTTCTCCGTCAAAGCCAAAGCGGGCGACCAGCTTCAGTTCTCATTCGTTGGTTACACCACCCAAACCGTTTCGGCAGCGGACGGCATGACGGTAAACATGCAATTGTCGGCTACCGAGTTGAAAGACGTAGTCGTTCAAATTGGTTACGGCTCAGCGAGCAAGCGCGATTTGACGGGTTCGATCGTGAAGATTAATGGGTCGGAGATCGCCGACAAGCCGAATGCAAACCCATTGGCTTCCCTTCAGGGACGGGTTGCCGGTCTGAGCGTCGTGAACAACGGGCAACCGGGCAGTGAGCCAGACATCCGTATTCGTGGAACGGTAAGCCGTTTCAACACAAAACCTTTGTATGTTATTGACGGAATATGGAACGATAATATGTCTTTCGTTAACCCGAACGATATTGAGTCAGTTGAGATTTTGAAAGACCCTTCGTCCCTCGCGGTTTTTGGATCGAAAGGAGCTAACGGTGTCATCATCGTCACAACGAAACGTGCAAAAGCCGGCAAAACCACTGTGACGTTTAACACCTCTGCCGGTGTCAAGGCGATTACAGGTAAGCCTGAGATGACCAATGCATCGCAATTCCAATCGCTCTTTAACCAAGGGTTAGCGCAACAGGGAGCGGCACCATACGATTTCTCATTGTATACAGGAAATACGGACTGGGTGGATGCAATCAAGCAAGATTCTCCTATTATTTCCCAGTATAACCTTTCTGTCTCAAATGCGACCGAAACTAATAAGGTCTATTTGGGTGTGGGATACTTGCAAGAAGAAGGTCTGATTCGCAATGAACTCTACAAGAAGTTCACATTCAACTTCAATGACGAGCTGAAAATTGGAGATCGTATAAAAGTAGGAGGTGCCATGAATGGTTATGATGCACGCAATCCACAACTTCACGATTTTATCGGTGCGCTTAATGCTACTCCGGTTGTTGAGGCGTTCAATCAAGATCAAGGACTTTACAATCAATTGCCAAACGCAATTGGAGGGCCACAGATAGGTAACCCGTTGGCGGATGTTGAAATCATGCGCAATGGCACCCAGTTGAGCCGCGATACCCGTTTCGTAGGTAGTCTGTTCGCAGAAGTTCAGTTGATTGACGGTCTTTCACTCCGTGGTTCTTACCTGGGTGACCTTTGGTTCAACAGAAATAGGGGCTATACTCCGGTATTTAATGTATGGGCGGCGGATGCACTCGTAACGCCAACAGAAGACCTTCGTATCACACCATATAGTGGCAATACACTTACTTCGGTAAACCAGGCCAAGACGGACTATCAAAAGCTACAACAAGACGTCAACCTGACATATAAGAAGAGTTTCGGTAAGCACGACGTAACCGCATTGTTTGGTTACATGCGATATGAGGAAATCCTGTCTAGCATGTCAGGTAAAGTGACGCAGGAGCCAGGAGGTGATCCGATTCCAAATGACCCTCGTTGGTGGTGGTTGAATGTCTTCCCAACCGGTTCACAGGACGAAGATAACCGTACTGTTTCAAGTGAACAATGGGATCGTGCAACCGTGTCTTATCTGGGCCGGGTACTGTACAACTACGACGGTAAGTATATCTTCAACGCGTCTTTCCGTCGAGATGGTTCTTCAGAATTGCGTAAGTGGCAGAATTTCTGGGCTGCGGGTATTGCCTGGGACATGAGCAAAGAAGCATTTATGCAAGGTTCTAAACTCAACTACCTGAAGGTAAAAGCGTCTACAGGTCAACTGGGTAACCAATTCCCAAGTATCCACTACCCGGGCTATCCGAACTACGTACCGGGTGCGAGCGCGGTGTTTGGGGAGCAACTGGTACCGGCCTACATTCTTGCTTTCCAGAACAACCCTAATCTTCAATGGGAGGTTGTAAGTTCGCTTGAAGGAGGCGTGGAATTGGCGACGTTCAATAATCGTCTGTCATTGGAAGCCAACTATTACACAAAGAGAACGACAAACCTGATCAACCCAGTATCGGGTACTGACGACTATTATATCAACGCGGGTAGCATTGAAAACCGCGGCATCGAATTGATGGCTAGTTGGAGAGATAAAGTGGGCGACATTGAGTACTCCCTCTCTGGAAACCTTACAACCATGAAAAATGAGGTTACAGAAGTGTACAATCCAAACAACCTTCCGAACTATTACGTACTCGACGATATGACGATCTTCAAAGAAGGTAGTCCAATCGGATCCTTCTACGGCTATGTAGTAGACGGAGTATACCAATCGGTAGCCGACCTTCTCGATTCACCACCAAACTCACTCGGTGGCGGCGTGGGCGACTTGAAATTCAAAGATGTAAATGGAGATGGATCGATTACAGACGCTGACCGTACCGTCATCGGAAATCCGACACCTGATTTCACTTACGGAATCTCTGCTTCGGTAAACTGGAAAGGATTCAGTCTTTCTGCTGACTTTCAAGGTGTTTATGGAAATGAAATATGGCGTGCATGGGGTAACGGGGCGACCTACGCGCCGTTTAACTACCGTACAGACAGACTCAACGCCTGGAACGGACCTGGTACTTCAAACTGGGAGCCTCGTGTGAACCCAGATGCGGCGGGTTACAATACCTTGCCTTCTACTTATATGATCGAGGATGGAAGCTACTTCCGTGTACGTAACATCCAGATTGGGTACACATTTGACAGCAAGGTCCTCGACAAGCTTAAAATTGCAGGTCTTAAAATCTACCTGAACGCTCAAAACCCTTTCACTTGGAAAAACAACTCCGGATTCAGCCCTGAAGCTGGCGGAAGTCCTACCAAGTTCAGCATCGATAGCGGCGGATATCCCGTTCCTTCCATTACAACGTTGGGCATCAATGCATCATTCTAAAAAAAATGACTTATGAAAAACAATAGAATTTTAAAATTTTCTCTGATCGGTGTGTTGTTGCTGGCAGGTTTGAGCGCCTGTAACGACTCCGATTTTCTAGACCGCAAACCTTTAGGTCTTGCAACCGAAGGCGACCTGTCGAATACGGGTGGCTTCGAGGAAAAGGCATTTGGTTTATACGGACAGTTGCGCACGGAAGACGGCGTAACGAACTGGGTACGCTATTGGTTCCAAAGCATTCGCTCGGATGACGCCATGAAAGGAAGTAACACCGGTGACCAGGCCAGCCAGGGTACCGTATTTGATAGCTTTCAGTATCAGGCAGCGAATGGCTTTGCCGAGGCGAACTGGAAAGGACATTACCGCATCATCTATTCGTGTAATGATCTGATTGCAGCGGTGGATGCACTTCCATCACCCGATTCAGGTTCGTTGATAAACAAAGCAGAGGCATGTGCCATCCGCGCTTTTTGTTTCTTTGAACTACGTCGTGATTTTGGGGAGATTCCTCTCGTAACTAACGTAGTCGATACGCCACAGGATGAGATCAAGGCAAAATCGTCGGTAGCGGAAGTTGACCAACAAATTATCGCCGACCTGACCTTCGCGGCTGAGCATCTTCCAGTAAGTTGGCCTGCCTATCCGGGTCGTGCTACAAAAGGTTTCGCCCAGACGCTGTTAGGAAAAGTATACCTTTATGAAGGAAACTGGGCCCAGGCACTGGCGCAATTTGAAAATGTGATCAACAGCGGTACTTATGGATTGTATCAAGACCGTAGCAAACTGTTTCTGAAAGAAGCAGACAACTCTCCAGAGTCTGTTTTCGAGATTCAGTTCCTCCGTGTTGGTTCTACCAATTATTCTAACAACTATTGGGAATCACAAGGTATCCGCGGTAGCGCCGTATGGGATTTGGGCTGGGGCTTCAACGTTCCGACACAGAACCTGATAGACGCTTTCGGTTCAAGCGATCCGAGATTGGGCCAAACGGTACTCTTCTCAGGTCAGGACGACGGTTACGGAAATGTAATTCCTTCTGCTCCGCCGCTCGACCAACCATATTGGAACAAGAAGGCCTATACGTTGAAAAGTGAGCGTGAGGCATTTGGGGAAAACAAAAACCACTGGGCCAATATTCGCATCATTCGCTACGCAGATGTGCTTTTGATGGCTGCTGAAGCAGCAAATGAACTCGGACAGACTTCCGTGGCAACAGGCTACCTGAACCAGGTTCGTGCTCGTGCCCGGGCTAACAACTCGAGCGTATTGCCGGACATTACATCAGGTGATCAAACAACCGTACGCAATGCCATCAAACTCGAGAGAAGACTCGAACTGGCGCTGGAAGGCGAACGCTTCTACGACCTTGTTCGTTGGGGTGATGCCACCACCGTTTTGGCTCCAAACGGCTATGCCGACAAAAACAAATGGTTCCCGATTCCGCAGTTTGCGATCGACCAGTCCAACGGTGTGCTGATCCAGAACCCTAACTATTGATGAATAATGTGTAATCCACAAATATCATGACTATGAAAAGAATGAAGTTTACCAATTTGAGCCTTGTGCTTCTGGGAGCACTGGCATTTACGGGTTGCCAACAGATGGACCAACCAGCTTTGGGCGATTATCCGATCGATGAAAATCCTGCGGGAGGACCATTGAAATTTTATGTAACCTTTGACCGCGAGAGTGATAACAAGCTCATGCAGGCGGTTGATGAAACGCGTGCCAAGTTCCCAAGTGACAATAGCTTCACACAGGGGGAAGGCGTGTCGGGTAAAGGTGCCTGGGGCGTTTCCGACAAGATGATTACGTATTCAAGTGCAAACGACTGGGCTGCTACAGCCGAGAGTTTCACGTTATCATTTTGGGAGAAGCACAACGGTCAGACGAAGAATGGCACAAACCCTGGTGCTGAGCACGTATTCAGTATCCCATCTTCTAACGGGCACTGGTCAGGCGCTACCATGTTCCTGTTGTTCGATGCAGCACCTACCACTACGGCAGCCGCTGTTAAGTTTGTGATGGTCGACAAGAATATGGCCGACACCTGGATGACGTGGGAAGGCGGCGGTTCCATCGAAGGAATCATCGACAACCAGTGGCACCACTTTGTGTTTACCTACAACGCAAGTACGTCTGATTTCACGCTTTGGATCGACGGTGTCAACAAAGGAACTAAGACTTGGACAGGTCACGGGCCGCTCAACCTCGACGCTGCAAAAGTGTCTGGTTTCCGTATCGGAAATGGTCCACAGTCGCAAATTCCTAGCGGTGACAACTGGCTGTATTCGAACTGGAAAGGCGGACTCGACCAATTCCGCTTGTACAACACAGTGTTGACCGAAGCTGAGATCCAGGATCTCTTCACAAATAAGAAGTAATTGCATAGCCTGCCAGGTGTAGGCCTGGCAGGCTTTTTTATTGCCCCCAATGAGATTAATCCACTACATACCTTGTTCACTTTTATTGTTGTTCCTCAATTGTAGCAACGATAATTCAAAACCGAATCCCGTAAACGAGAACCCGACGTATACTGATACAGAGCTTCTCGATATGGTACAGAAAGACGCCCTCAAATATTTTTGGGACTATGCGCATCCTGTATCGAAACTGGCGCGCGAGCGCTACCACGTTGACCAACCGACCTTTGATCAGGATATCGTAACGACTGGCGGTTCCGGCTTTGGTATCCTTACATTGCTGGTAGGTATTGAAAGAGGCTTTGTCCCCAGGGCGGAGGCTGTTTCAAGGCTTACTACCGCAATGGATTTCCTTGCCAACGCAGACCGTTTCCACGGTGCCTGGCCGCACTGGATGAACGGCAATACCGGCGATGTCATTCCGTTCGGAACGGTTGACAATGGCGGTGACCTCGTAGAAACGGCTTTTTTATGTGAGGCGTTGATTTGCGTACGTGAGTATTTCAAAAACGGAACGACTGCCGAACAGCAACTGGCCCAAAAGGCCGACGTTCTTTGGAAAGGAGTAGAGTGGAACTGGTATACCAAAGGAGGCGAAGACGCTCTCTATTGGCACTGGTCACCCAACTACGGCTGGCAGATGAATTTCAAACTGGAAGGATACAACGAGTGCCTCGTAACCTACGTGCTCGCTGCTTCATCTCCCACCTATGCCGTAGGCGCCGCCGCCTATCACACGGCCTGGGCGCGCAGTGGAGGAATCGTGCACAACGGACAACAGTACGGCTATCCCGTTATCCTCAATCACAATGGCGCAACTGGCAATGTCGGACCACTTTTTTGGGCGCATTATTCCTACCTCGGACTCGATCCGACGCAGCTCACCGACCAATACGCCAACTATTGGGACCTGAACCGGAACCATTCGATGATTATCTATGAATATTGCAAGGCTAACCCAAGGAACTATTTCGGTTATTCGGATAAATGCTGGGGCTTAACGGCGAGCTATACCCGAAACGATGATGGTACCACCGGCTATGCCGCGCACCAGCCATTGGAAGACCGGGGTGTGATCAGTCCGACCGCAGCGCTGTCGTCATTCCCCTACACGCCCGAGCAGTCGATGCGCTTCCTTCGGTATCTGTATGAAGAGAAGAAAAATAGTTATGTAGGAGTCGCAGGGCCATATGATGCGTTTTCGCCGAATTACAGCTGGGTGACGCCGCGCTACCTCGCCATTGACCAAGGTACCATTGCCCCGATGATCGAGAACTACCGTTCCGGGCTGTTGTGGAATTTGTTCATGAACGCACCGGAAGTCCGCCAAGGCTTGCAAAACCTCGGCTTCTCGTCATCGAAACACGGAATTTAAATTGAGATTTCATACTATAGGTTTAAGTTAGAGTTATTATTGATTTTTTTAGTTATCAGGCCTTTTTCTTCATCGATTAAGGCCTGTTTTTTGAAACTTTGCAGACGCCGACGTATCTTCCGCCACTAAGCAGGGCGATAAGCCGAGGCGTAGTTTATATACAACCCAAATACCATCTGATGAAGCACACATTGATTTTGGCGCTCGCCGTTTTTTCCCTGGCGGGCCACGCGCAAAAGAAAACCGTTAAACAAACACCCCTCAAGCCAAAAGCCGAGTTCGTCTCCGAGTTGATGTCAAAAATGACACTTGAAGAAAAACTGGGTCAGTTGAACCTGCCGACCTCAGGCGACATTACCACCGGTCAGTCGGGCAGTTGGGATATTGCATCCAAAATTCAGGAGGGTAAAGTCGGAGGATTGTTTAACATCAAATCCGTAGCCAAAATCCGGGAAGTACAGAAGCTCGCCGTCGAAAAAAGCCGTCTCAAGATTCCCCTTATTTTTGGGATGGATGTCATCCATGGCTATGAAACGGTGTTCCCGATTCCGCTCGGACTCGCCTCAAGCTGGGATATGGCCGCCATTGAACAAAGTGCCCGTGTGGCCGCACAGGAAGCCACCGCCGATGGTATCAACTGGACGTTTTCCCCTATGGTTGACATCAGCCGTGACGCCCGGTGGGGCCGCGGTGCCGAAGGTTCCGGAGAAGATCCCTTCCTCGGAAGCCGGATTGCCGAGGCGATGGTGCGCGGTTACCAAGGCGATGACCTTTCCCGAAACAATACCATGCTGTCGTGTGTCAAACACTTCGCACTATATGGTGGCGCCGAGTCGGGTCGTGATTACAATACCGTCGACATGAGCCGCATCCGGATGTACAACGACTACCTTCCACCGTACAAAGCCGCAATAGATGCAGGTGCAGGTTCTGTTATGGCATCCTTCAATGAAATCGATGGCGTTCCCGCCACCGGAAACAAGTGGTTGCTCACCGACCTTCTCCGTAAACAATGGGGATTTAAAGGGTTTGTCGTAACCGACTATACCGGAATCAATGAAATGATCGACCACGGCATGGGTAATTTGCAGGATGTATCCGCACTCGCCCTTAACGCCGGTGTCGATATGGATATGGTAGGGGAAGGCTTCCTTACCACACTCAAAAAATCACTCGTTGAAGGACGCGTGTCAATCGAACAAATTGACAAGGCCGTGCGCCTCATCCTCGAGGCGAAGTACGACTTAGGTCTTTTCCAGGATCCGTACCGTTATTGTGACCTGAATCGCGCCAAAACGGAGGTGTTCAGCCAGACACACCGCGACATCGCCCGCAAAATTGCCGCCCAATCGATGGTACTGCTGAAAAACCAGGGGCAACTCCTGCCGTTGAAAAAATCAGGCACGATCGCCGTCATTGGACCACTTGCGGATAACAAAGAGAATATGGGTGGCACCTGGAGTGTAGCGGCCCGTATGGAAAACGCAACCTCACTTGTAGCCGGTCTGCGTGCCGTAGCCGGTCCGAACGCGAAAATTGTAACGGCTAAAGGCAGTAACCTCGACTACGACGCGAATTTCGAGACGAATGCCACCATGTTTGGCAAAACCTTTCACCGCGATAACCGCACCGACAAGCAACTCCTCGACGAAGCCCTTGCGGTCGCCAAAACAGCGGATGTAATCGTAGCCGCACTGGGGGAATCGGCGGAAATGTCAGGTGAGAGCAGCAGCCGCACCCAACTCGAGATCCCGCAGGCGCAACAGGACTTACTGAACGCCTTACTCGCCACCGGAAAACCGGTTGTGTTGGTGCTGTTCACAGGTCGTGCGCTCGTACTGACAGAAGAAGACAAATCCGTTCCGGCCATCCTGAATGTGTGGTTTGCCGGTTCCGAAGCAGGCTTTGCCATTGGCGACGTCCTTTTCGGCAATGTGAACCCATCCGGTAAGCTGCCGGTCACGTTCCCGCGCAGTGTAGGCCAAGTGCCGATTTACTATGCTGCCAAGAATACCGGCCGTCCGCTGGGCAATAAAGAAGGCAAATTCGAGAAGTTCCGTTCCAACTATATTGACGAGCGCAACGAACCACTCTATCCTTTTGGTTATGGCCTGAGCTATTCCCGCTTCCAATATGATAACATCCGGATTTCATCAGGTAAGATGAAAGAAGGAGAGACGCTGACCGTGTCGGTCGATGTCACGAATACCGGAGCGTATGACGGGGCCGAGGTCGTCCAGTTGTATATCCGCGACCTGGTGGGCTCGGTAACACGCCCGGTGCGCGAACTGAAAGACTTCCAGAAGGTAATGTTCCGTAAAGGCGAAAAGAAAACCGTCACGTTCACGATTGACGCCAACGACCTTAAATTCTATAACAGCGACTTGCAGTGGGTGGCCGAGCCGGGCATGTTCAAGGTATTCCTGGGCGGCGATTCAAACGCCCGTCTGGAAGCCGATTTCGAATTGGTAAAATAGCAATATGAAACGAACGAACCTGCTACTTTCGATCACGCTGGCTACGTTGGCAATCCCTGCTGTCGTTCACGGCCAACAGAGAACGCCCCTGAAGCCCAAAGCGGTTTTCGTGGCCGAACTGATGGCAAAAATGACCGTCGAGGAGAAAATCTACCAAATGGTACAGTTCTCTTCTGATGGAACGGTGACCGGACCCAAGTCGGGTGAAAACTACATTACCCTCATCGAACAGGGTAAGGTCGGGTCGGTACTCAACGCCTACGGGGCTGTCGATACGCGGAAGATCCAGGAAATCAACATGAAGGCGTCACGCCTGAAAATCCCTTTGTTATTTGGTTTCGATGTGATCCACGGATACCAGACCATTTTCCCCATCAACCTCGGGATGGCGTCTTCCTTTAACCCAAATGCCGTCGAAAAAGCGGCACGTGTAGCCGCCAGTGAAGCGGCAGCAGCGGGTGTGCACTGGACCTTTGCGCCAATGGTCGACATTGCCCGCGATGCCCGCTGGGGACGGGTGTCAGAAGGATCCGGAGAGGATGTGTATCTCGGAAAGCTTCTCGCCGCCGCCAATGTCCGAGGGTTCCAGGGAACCGATCTCGCCGCCACCAACACGATATTGGCCTGCGCGAAGCACTTTGCCGCGTATGGCGCTGCTGAGTCGGGTCGTGACTACAATACCGTCGATATGTCCGAACGCGTACTCCGCGATGTCTACCTGCCTCCGTTCAAAGCGGCTGTAGACGCAGGGGCACGAACGTTCATGGCGTCATTCAACGAAATATCCGGCGTGCCCTCCACCGCCAATCGTCACCTTTTACGCGACATACTGAAGGACGAGTGGAAATTTTCCGGGATGGTCGTGTCCGACTACACCGGCGTCAATGAAATGATTGCCCACGGATTTGCCCGCGATGAGAAAGACGCGGCCATAAAGGCTATTAACGCCGGACTCGACATGGACATGGTAGGTGCCAGTTTCATGAACACACTGAAACAATCCTATGACGAAGGACGCGTGTCGATACAGACCATCGACGATGCCTGTCGCCGAATTTTGGAAGTCAAGTACGACCTCGGCCTTTTTGAAGATCCGTATCGCTATTCGGATGTGAAACGGGAGAAAGAAACCATCGGCAAACCGGAGTTCCTGCAGGCCGCGCTCGACGTAGCCAAACAATCGATGGTGTTGTTGAAAAACGAAGGTGGTATACTTCCCCTGAAGAAAACGCAACGTATTGCTTTTGTAGGTCCACTGGTGTCAGACGAATTCCACATAATCGGTTCCTGGGCCGCACATGGGGATCGCGACGGACAGGCGGTAAGTGTAGCAGAAGGCGTCCGCAACTTCCTCGGGACAACATCAAATGTTACCTTTTCAAAAGGAGTTGATATCGAAAGCGATGTCCGTACGGACATGAAGGAGGCACTTCGCGCCGCCGCCAACGCGGATGTAATCGTAGCCGTCATGGGCGAACGCGAGAACATGAGCGGAGAGGCGGCATCCCGAACAAATCTCGACCTGCCCGGCATACAAAAAGAGTTTCTCGCCGAGTTGAAAAAGCTCGGAAAGCCGATTGTGTTAGTCCTTCTCAACGGACGACCGCTTACCCTCACATGGGAAGCCGCCAATATAGACGCCATCCTTGAATGCTGGTGGCCCGGAACCCGGGGCGGTGATGCCATTGCGCAGACACTGTTTGGGGCGAACAACCCAAGTGGTAAGCTACCGATTTCCTTTCCTAAAGCGGTCGGACAACTTCCGCTTTACTACAACCACAAAAGCACCGGCCGTCCGTATCTGGGGCCAACCGATCCCGAACAACGCTTCAAGTCGCGTTACCTTGATGTCGATAATGCCGCCCTGTTCCCATTCGGGTTCGGGTTAAGCTACACCACCTTCGCCTATGATGCCATGCGGGTTTCGACCCCGAAAGTACCGTTTGATGGCACCGTTACGATTTCAGCGGAAGTACGCAATACGGGCGCTGTAGAGGGCACGGAAGTTGTACAGTTATACGTAAAAGATGTTACTGGATCCGTTACACGTCCGGTGCGCGAGTTAAAAGGCATCCAGCGGGTATCCCTGGCGCCGGGTGAACGGAAGACTGTTTCGTTTACGCTTTCGAAAGAAGACCTGGCATTCTGGACATTAGACATGACCTATGCCGCGGAACCAGGACTTTTTGAGGTCTTCATCGGAGGAAGTTCCGAGGCTTCGTTGTCAGGTTCTTTCGAATTACTTGCAAAATAAGCGCGTTAGTTTTACTTTTCATGTTTTGTTTGGATACCTCCGTTCATGCGGAGGTATCTTTTGTTAAAAAAGTCGACTATGAAACAATATGCCTTTTTCTTCGCGATGCTCGTAGCGGGCTCGCTGTATGCCCAAAAATTGACGTCGCCATCAGGTGCGATCACACTCGATTTCCATCTCAACGCAGAAGGGGCGCCGCTCTATTCCGTAACCTTTAAAGGCCGGGCGGTGGTCAACGACAGCCATTTGGGCATCCGCCTGAAGGAGGGAGGCGATCCGGTTTCAGGGTTCAAAGGAGGCGACCTCACCAAAGGCTTCCGTATCGAATCGACCAACACGTCTGAGTTTGATGAAAGCTGGAAACCCGTACTGGGCGAACAGGCATCCATCCGTGACCACCACAAGGAACTGCGGGTGGCGTTGGTGCAGCAGGCCGACCTCCATCTGGTGATTGTGTTCCGCGTGTTTGATGACGGGGTGGCCTTCCGCTACGAATTTCCGAAGCAGGCCAACCTGAACCATTTCATCACGGCCGGCGAAGCTACTGAGTTCAACCTGGCCGACAATCCGAAAACCTTCTGGATTCCCGGCGACTTCGACAGCCAGGAATATGTCTACAACGAAACCCTTCTTTCCGAAGTCGATAACGACAAACTCAACCTAAACAACGGAATCGGACTGAAATCGATTGCCGGACGCTATGTCGTACAGGCACCTTTGATGATGAAAACAAAGGAGGCGCTCTATCTGAATATCTTCGAGGCCGCCTGCATCAATTACCCGGTCATGCACCTGCGGGTCGATCCGGCACGGCATGCGCTTTCAACGCAATTTGCACCGAGTGCGGCCGGTGATGCCGCTTACCTGATTGCACCGGCGGTCACACCGTGGCGCACAATTATGGTGTCGGACGACGCACGTGATATCGTCGGGTCGAAGATGGTGCTGAACCTGAACGAACCGTCCAAAATTGACGATACTTCCTGGATCAAACCAATGAAGTTCGTGGGCGTATGGTGGGAAATGCACGTGGGCAAGTCGACGTGGGATTATGCAGGTTCTCAAAACGCACAGAATGCCTCGTCACAGGCGCCGATCCCAACCGGACGTCATGGTGCCACCACCGCAAATACAAAGCGCTATATCGACTTTGCGGCTAAGTACGGATTTGATGGCGTATTGGTAGAAGGCTGGGATATCGGCTGGGAAGACTGGTTCGGCAACTGGAAGGAAGAGGTGTTCGACTTCGTAACACCGTATCCCGATTTCGACATCAAGGAAGTCAGTGCCTATGCCAAAGCAAAAGGCGTCAAGATGATCATGCACCATGAAACGTCGGGTTCCGTCGCCAATTACGAGCGCCGTTTTGACAGGGCGTATGCGCTGATGAAGGAATATGGTTATCCGGCAGTAAAAACCGGTTATGTCGGAAGGATCATCCCACGGGGTGAATTCCACGACGGGCAGGCGATGGTCAACCACTTTGCCTGGGTAGCCCAGCGTGCCGCAGAATACAAGGTGTTGGTCGATTCACACGAGTCTGTACGTCCGACGGGACTTCAGCGTACCTGGCCGAATTATATCGCGGCAGAAGCGGCGCGGGGCAATGAGTTCAATGCCTGGTCGGTAGGCAATCCGCCGATGCATGAAACCCTCCTGCCATTTACGCGGTTATTAGGAGGTCCGATGGATTATACACCGGGCATCTTTGAAATCAAGATGAGTGTGTACGACCCTAAAAAGACCGAAGCCGTTCACACCACACTGGCGAAGCAATTGGCACTATATGTCACCATGTACTCGCCCCTACAGATGGCGGCTGATTTACCCGAGAACTACGAACGCTACCCGGACGCTTTCCGCTTTATCCGTGAGGTCGCCCTCGATTGGGACGAAACCCGCTGGTTGGAGGCGGAGCCCGGCGATTACCTGACCGTAGTCCGGAAGGAAAAAGGAGGCGAGCGTTGGTTCCTTGGTGCCATCACCGATGAGAACGCCCGTAAGGCGAACGTTACACTCGACTTCCTACCAAAAGGGAAGAAGTACCGCGCCACGATTTACGAAGATGCGCCTGACGCCCACTGGGACCGCAATCCGAAGGCTTATCGCATCCGCACCGTCGAAGTAACGGCCAAATCGAAGCTGAACCTGGTATTGGCATCCGGTGGCGGTTGCGCCATCAGTTTTGATCCGCTTTAGTCGGCATCAGGGTTTGGACGGTTCACTGTATCTGACGAAATCAATGCCAATCCCGTTGGGGTCGGTCACCGCAAAATGGCGGTCGCCCCAGGGTTCGTCGCGCAACTCAATGGCAATGGGCAGTTTTTTGGAAATGAGTTCCGCATACAGCGCATCTACATCGGGCACTTCAATCGTCAGGTAAACACCTTGTCCGGTAAAAGGCCGTTGAAAAAGAGGTTGCTGGCTCGGGTGGTTCGGTAGCAGGAAGCTAATTTCTGCCTCGTGTTGCGGCGTGTGGAGCAACAGGTAAAACTCGTTTTCAAAAGTGACACCGAAGCCCAGGTAGTGGGTGTAAAACTGTTTGGTTTCGGCCAGTCGTTCGGTGATGATACCAGCGTTTAGTTTCATGGGATGTTTTTTTTCGATGGTTGATTCGGTTTGTGACCACGCAGGGTGCAGGCAAATCAGTCCCGTGATCAGGTAAAGCATTTTCATCTTGTGTGTGCATTGACACCCCCAAAAATACGTCGTGGGCCGGGCACGGGTCTTGTAAAAATCGGACAAGCTGTTCAGCGCACGGCGGAGGGTGTGCGTCCGTAAAAACGTTTGAACTCCCGTGTAAAATGGGCCTGGTCGTAATACCCGTAGTCAAAGAAATGGGGAGTAGTCGCAGATGCCTTCTGCATGGACGCTTCCCTAATGTAACGTTGGAAACGCACGACATTGGCGAACGTCTTGGCACCGGCGCCGATGTGCGTGTCAAACAGGCGACGCAGTTGTCGTGGACTCACGCCTGTTTCAATCTCCGTCTCGATCCGGAGTCCGGGTGTACGCACGATTTTCTCTAGTGCATTATAAAGGCGGTTATCGGGATTCCACGACAGGCCGCTATACAGCGTACCAAAATGCGCATCTAACAGCCGCTTAACCTCGGCAAAGTCGCTTCCCGGATGTATGCGGTCGCGTAGGAAGGCAGCTGTAGAAGGGGCGACGTCAGCCAAAGCCTCGACGCGTCCGGTGAGTGAAGAGGCGGGAAGACGGAAAAAAAGCGGAAACATCGTGGGTAGGAACCGTATGCCTACATAGCGAAACGGTGTTTCCAATGGATAGGCGGTATAGGTGTCGCAAAAGCCCATGACAAACGCCTCTTCCGGATGGTCGAGGTCGAAAAACAGGTCGATACACCCGTCGGCGATGGCGTGATAGGTCACATGTGGGGTAGCATCGGAGGCGCCCAACTGCCAGTAGCACCAAATGGCCGACCGAAGGGCAGGTTCCGGAGCTACTTCCTCATACACCACACCATCGGCTGCATTCCAATCCGGTTGGGTGGGGCGGAAGTGATGCCATATTTTTGCCAGTTTTTCCAAGGTCCAAACATCACGAGTAGCACAAAAATACTACCTAATCCATATTGAACGGAGAGAGGCGCAAAAAATACCGATTGCCGCTGCGGAGATGGTAGATACTATAATACCTCCGTAGTCATCAAGCGATAAACCCGATATCAGTCGAACCAACACGACCGCTATACCAACACCTCCGAGCGTGATCCAATAGCCGGGATCGACGGCACTCCGTGGGGATTCCGTTTTGGGAAGATAGCTAAACCACCGGTAGATGACAATCGCACCCAAAACAGAGCTGCTATGTTGAAGAAGGTTGTAAACCGGGACGAAACGGCCAAAGAGACACAGGTGCTCGGATAAGAAACCAATAGCACCCACAAAGAACCCTGTTTTATGTGTGAAGGCGTCCCAAACGAGGTGCGAGACGGCGCCTAAAAGAACGGACACTATCACCCAAGGCCATTGTCGCCAGGCATACCGATTCCAGTCAAAGTGGGTGAAAGCGACAAGCCGGGTCCTGATTTTTTCGGGTAGCTGTTCGATTAGCGGATTACGCACCGCCGAATGGAATACAAATGCGACTAGAAGCGAAAGCGGAAGATCAAAATAGAAGATACCACAGAAAGTGTGTCCGATATGGCCTAGGGGTTTCATGCGGATAAAATACTCGAAATCGGGTGCCATACTGCCGACTGCCAGGCCTGTTAGCGAAAGCCGACGTCCGGAAAGGGATGGTAACGGCAGAACAAGGGCCGGATGGCAGAATGTGAACGGCATACCGTAGAATTGTTAACAGCGTTCTTCGGAAATCCGTAACGTAAAAAAGTACTTTTTATTGAGGCCGACAGAACACTAACACACGAAACAATTGCCTATTCCACCCGTTGCGCCTGTTTTTTTTTTACAACTAACTGGTAAGCAATACCCACTACCGTCCCGATCTCACCACCCGTGTAGCCATATGAGTGGATTTCGCCTACTATACAAAACCGACGGGGTGTATGACGACCGGTCGTTCCTAAAAATAAAACATGGATGAGAGCCACACGGCGTGCCCCGGTTCGACAAAGGGTTAACGGATCAGTTAATGTTGCTTAGTAAAATAAGAGGATAACAATCAGATAAAACAACGCGCCTCCCGACAGCAGGAATACCTGTCTACGATCGTTTCTTTTAGGGCCTTTGCCATAAAAAATGGAGTAACCTGTAAAACGAGTAAGCAGCAAAAAGACAAGAGGCGCACCAAAAAACAGGATGAGGTCGTTGTCCCAGATGCTGCTTGAGTTTTGGTTTTTAGGATAGGTTTTTTTGTTCATTTGCAGGATGTGTACAATCCGGGTTTCGTCAAAAGCGAAGGTGCTGATAGCAACGAGAGCCTTTTCAGGGACTTCCTTTCTTATTCCTCCCAAAGGGCGTCGTACAAACGCGGACAAATTTGCCTCATACTCTCGGGTTCGCTTTCCGACCAATTGAATTTAATGGACGGATAGTTGCCCTCTTTGGTGGTGAAATTGTCGTCATCTATAAAGTCGTAGAGTTCTTTGCCTGTGGTTTGGCTGAACGCTTCGAGTGCTACATACCAAAACGACTCAAAGTCATAGAATTCAAGGTCTTCGTCCACCTCGTCGATCAGGCTGTCGGGGTTTTCCTTTGCCTTGTAATAGGTTTCTTTTCCCCTTGAAATCACCCAGTTCCGAAAATACTCAAAGCTGTCATCCGAACAACCGCCGTTCATGATATAGCCGGCGCACCACATTTCGCTGGTATAGGTATCGTAAAGCAACTTGTCGGTGCGTAACCGGAACGCGATCATTTGATGGGGCGTCAGCCGACGGAGCGCCGCAATCAGATAGTCTTCCTGTTCGTCTTGTCCGGAGGTCTTTGCAAGCGAGTTGGCAATAATCGACCAATACAGCTCCTCATCGAGCATTTCTGCTGTTTTTTCAAGAGGTAAGCCCTTGTTTGTTGATGCGTTCTTTCCAAATAGTCGATCAAAGAGTCCCATAGTTTTTTTTAAGTTTGGATGCCCCGAAAGGCTAACGTGCTGCGAAAGGTACGGAATCAAATTAAATGTTCGATGCGTGCGACAGTCGCCACAGACCCTTATGGTATCCTCCACTGTCGGTCGTTCAGGAAGGCCCTACATTTGCTGCAGAACGCCTTTTCTTCCTGCAGCGGTATTTTTCCTTCGGCATCCCGCATGATACAACTTCTTTTCGGGCAATGCGGTAAGCCTTCCGTGTGGCCCAGTTCGTGGAGCACAACCTTGTAAAGCTGGTTTTCCTGGTGGTGCTTCCGCAGTCGGAAATCCGAAACCACGCAGGCCGCGCCCGGATGGTAGCCGAGGCCCATCACGCCCCAATCCTTTACGTTGTTTTTGGTGGTACTGATGTCAGTATGCGCAAGTCCGATGACCACCGACCCGTCTTTCGCCCGTCCTGCCAGGCACCGGATGATCGAATCGGCGCGGTAGCGGTTGCGCGGGGCATAAAAGGAGCGGGGAGGAAGGGGAATGGCGGCGTTTAGCACCACCTTAGGGTGTACTTTCCGTATTGCAACAACGATATCCTCTGCCACTGAGGCCTCGAAATTGCCGAGTGGCTGCACAACAACGGTACGCGCTGTATGGCCCGAAGACGTATTTCCATCCTTTTGGCAGGACACGAGGGCGACGAGGGTAAGCAATAAGAAAAGATGTTTCATGGTTGAGGTAGGTGCGGATATAAACGATCTCATTGCATATTTCGGGTTAAGGTTTCAAGGTCGAACCCCTCCATATACGCAATCTTCCATTTCGAGTCTTCCTTAACGACCCTGAACGTATATCTAGCCTGTTTCCACTCAGGCGAGGTATTCGCCCCGGTATCACCCCATTTCCAAACAAGTTCTGCCTTTTCATCGGTTAGACGAACGATTTCTACCGCTATTGCATCCCAAGGATTGTCGTAAGGTATATCCTGGCAGTTGCACCACGGATCGGCACCTGAGCCGAAAGGCGGCAACTCACCCACCGGCCATACGATTTCATTACGCCGCAGTTTCCGGTCGAGTATTAGGAAGATCCGATGGTAATTATCGAGAAAGGCTTTCGAAAACAGGTTTGTTGCTTTCATTTCCGCGAGTTCCCGTTTGACCACCGTCTGATTGAAACCGATATAGAGGCTGTCATTACCGTCGGTGATCATCTCATTATCCGACGGATCTTTGGCTTCGTGCCATTTGTACACCTGTCGTATCAGCTCTCGGATCTGCGCTTTGTTATCGATTGCATCTACTGCGTCCGTCCCTTTAATATCATGCGCTTTCGTATCGTTCCGGTTGCAGCCGGTCGTTAGGATTACCAGAAATAGTACTAATATTCGATACATTGCCATTCGTGACTAAACTGAAAAATAGGGTTCCCAGACGTTCATAACACACGATTTACCTCTCCTGAGCCAAACATCCGGTTTATTTTTACTCTGCCAACTCTCGCCTCAACAACGCAAAAAACGCCACCGGTTGTTCCGCCCACGGAAAATGTCCGCTTCGTTCGATGTAGAAAATCTTTGAATTCCGAAGTCGGAGGTTCATGATTTCCTGTTGCCCGTCGTTGAGGAAGTCCTGGCGTCCCTGAATAATACGGATAGGGTTTTCGAGTCGGTAGGCCTTCTCCGAAATGTCCCAGGTCATAAAATTAGGATTCTCCCAATAGGCATTGAAGAAAAGCGTATTGAAATTACGTGGTTTTTCTTCCGCCGGCACCGCATCGAGGAACGGGTCGACTTTTTTCCGATCAAAGAAATACGACCGAAGGAGTAGGCGTTCTAACTTGAACTCTTTCTCAACCGGATTCATTGCGGTATCGGCATCAAGTGCGCCCAGTTGTTGCATGTCGGAGTCGGTAAGCCGCGCCATGGCATTGTCATTGGCGTACTGCTGGAAGGCGTTATTGGTACCAATGCTCGACACTTGGATGATTTTCCCGACGCGTTGCGGGTAGTGGATGGCGTAGTATAAGCCAAAATGCGTCCCGTAACTATGGCCGATGACATCCCATGTGGGGATGTTGAGTTTTTTCCGAACCGCTTCGATGTCGGCGACCACTTTTTCCGGACTCACCCAGGTCGTGTCGGGTTTACGACCCTGTGACTTGCCCGTGCCTTCATAGTCGATCAGGATGCACTTGTATCCCTTCAGTGAATCGGCAATAGCCCGCATATAGTAGCTGGAAAATCCGGGGCCGCCCTGCAACAGCACCACCGGACGCCCTTCTCCTTTGGTATAGAAGTGCAGGTCGCCTTCTTTTAGTTTTACAATGTCTTCCCGATACTGGGCACCGGCGGAAAGGGAGAGGAGGAACGTAAGGAAGAAAAGTATTTTTTGGGTCATGTTGGGTGTTTTTTTAATCCGGATAGTGACAGACAGCTTCTGAACATATACCCCGAAATTATGGAGCCATCCAAAAGGTGGAAAGATACAAAAATCATGATGCCCCGCTGCGCCGACCTCTTTCCTGAATACAAACATACGGACTGACTAACGGCATGCCTTTAACCCTTAATAAAACGGTCTTTCAGCACCAGAAAATGATAGACTTCCTTTGAAGAATCAGACTTTACAATAGTAATGGCAATCGTGTCATGTACAGTCCGACGGTGGAAATAGGCGTCGCCCATCCGCAGTGGATAGGATGTAAGCGAATCTCCACAAACGGAATAATACGCCGTCATCTCTTTCGGTCCGTCCTTTATTTTGTTGGAACGGATGTAAACTGTATCGTCTTTTTCAACTCCCCATACCCGGAAATGCTTCGTATGGGGCTGACAATTGACCCACATTTTTATCTCGGAATCCGGATTCTCAACACAAACGGTCTGATGGCTGTGAGGCGCTCCCAACGGCATTAAAAAGCACGCGTTCATGAGGAAACAGGCTAGGAATAAAACGATATATTTTGTCATCGTCATGGCATGAATTAAAAATACCTACAACCTGCTGGCCGCCTCGGGGAAGATACAAAAAAGAATACATCAGCGCCTTGACGACTTCTATGAATTCCACTCAGAGGCACTACACAGCCGTTTCCCACGGAAAGGACTTGAGATTACAAATGTATACTGGTTTTGCCCGTAAAACGAAACGGAACAATGGCCTGTAACGCTATTGCAAATCAATTAACACAAAAGACCCTTTTCCTCCTTTTTCAAGGCTTTATCACTCCCACGAAACTTCCTCTATCTCCTCTTCAATCCGTTTCCGGACATCGATCTTGGCCCCGGTGAATACAAATACCGACGTACCGAACTCCCGCGCATAGGGGTTGGTAATGGAATCTGCCAGAACCGCATGTTCGAAAAACGGCCCCGTTTCCTGCAGTTCGGTAGCGGTATTGCCCGCGTCTTTCACCCGTATCACGTTGTCGTATCTTTTAGACAAGTCAAACCAATTGATGTAATCGGCATTAAAGGAAACAGCCTGCACGTTTTTCTGGGTATAGTAATTTATCGCGCCCGCCTGTCCGTAGTTATCGCACAAGATCAACGTGTGGCCGTGCAGTTTGGAATACGCGCGGTCGACTTTCTGTGCCAGTTCGTTCCAGCCGAGCATATCGGCGAAATCCTGGGGTAGGGCATGGTCTTTTCCGTCCTCCCACCGGAGCATCCCCAGTCGTTTGTACGCCTCAGGGTGCTGCACGATGTGCTGGGGAGATCGATTGGGAAAAGCCACGTTGTAAAGGGGGAGAAACAACAATACGGGTAGCAGCAGGAGAAGTGGTTGCAGGTACTTTTTCTTCCAGCCATCCCGTAAAACGTGCCCAAGGTATACCGCACCAAAGGCGATGTAAATAGGGTAAACGCCTATGGCATAATAATCTTTCGCCTTACAATACACGAAGGCCGCCAACGTGAACACGATCGCGAAAAGAAAAGGGCGATACGGACGGTAGGGCGGATAGAACAGCAGCGCATAGAACGAAGCGAATAGCACCACCAAACCACCGGCGAAAAATAGCAATTGGTTTTTAAGGAAGTCAATTCGGTTTACGTGTTCCAATTGCGTTTCCGACAGTTCCCGCAAGTGATGGATGACGGGAAAACCATGGTGATACTGCCACATCAGGTTGGGCGACACTAGAAGCAAGGCAACCCCCATCGCGGCATACACGTGATAGGTCCGGAACAGTCGCCGGTGCTCGGTCAGCAACAGGGCAGGGAAGAGGCCTATCAGCAAGAAGACAATGTTGTATTTATTCAGGAAGCCCAACGCAAACATGAACGCCGCGGCAAACCACCATTTCCGGTTTTGGGTGGCGATGTATTGTATCAGGATGAAGTAGAGCGCCGTCCAGCTTAATACATCGAAGGAGTTGGGCTGGTAAAGCATATTCAGTCGCAAAAGCGCCGAAAGCAACACACAGCTGGCACCCAGTACCTGCGCAAAAAGTGTCCCCTTGAGCACCTCTATTGCCTTCCAGACAATCCATAAGGTCAGGGCACCGTACAAAGCGGGGAAGAACTTAATCCAAAAAACGGAATTCCCGAGCAGAAGGATCACATACGACGTCCACGACGTAAAAGGAGGTACGGAAAGATAGCCCCAGTCCAGATGGCGCCCCTGGTCAAGATGCAGGAATTCATCGCGGTGCAACTCGTAGGCGCTGTCGACTAGGAAATACTGCAGCGCAAATTTGAGGCTGATAAAGGCAAGGAGTATAGCCGTTCTTTTTGTCATAGAAGTTGCACGTAAATATAAGACCCTTAAATGGGTGGCAACGCTCATAGCGCTTCTACCCAACCATCGTATAGGCGAAAGCGAAGGTAGGAAAAAGAGTTCCTTCCGGACAGGTTAGAGGTCAGGAAATAACGCCATTCAGGTACTTCCATGCTATCGATTGGAGCCCGTGTACTTTTATTCCATCGTTATTCCCTACACTACTCAAAGGAGCCGCCACAGAGGGTGAAACGTCCGAATTTTGAAACTTACCAGATGATGTTCACGATGGTCCAGCTCTCAGAATCGTATTCACGCCAGTAAACGACACTATTCAGAATGTCTTTTACGATCTGGACCTGCGTATAAATGGGACTACCGGTCGCACTTGCTCCTAAATCAACTCCCTTGATCAGACTGGCAGAGTCTAGAATACGTTTCACCAAATAAATGGCATCATTAGTACCGTTTACATACGGGAGCGAATACTCCAGCATGGTCGTAACCCGGGTGTAGCGGGAAGGCGACATCCAGTCTCCGGGCAAACCCAACATTCCCTGACCATGAAACTGATCTCCGCTATCAGGAAGGACCGCGCCTGAAAACCAGTTTTTTATATTGGCATAGTTGTTTTGATTTTCGAGCTGGTAGTTCAAATTCGGATTATTGGTTAAGACAAAACTTTCATTGAAATAGCAAACTGCCATTTCGTCTTCAAATTCCACCACCAAACTATTCCCACTGGCGTCAAACACGATATAATGGTATTTCCATTGACTTTGCACATTTATGGAGGTCAGGAGGTCGGCCGCTCCCCATACATCACTTGCCTGGGATAACACATAATTGACAATATCGTCACTGGAAATCGTGGGGCCGGGGTTATTTTGCGGATACGTCGCGTTGGCCAGATTTCCGCTTATGGATAGGCCCGCCGAATTAACGCCTTCAAACGGAACATTGTACCCGTCAACCGAGTCGATTGTGAAAATACCGTATTGCGAGACCCAACTGACCCCATTGTTTAAAACGGAAGAGAATGTGGTGCCACTTTGAGACTGGCTGGTCAAAAATTGAGTGGGTTGATCATAGTCTAATGATCGGCCCGTTATTCCAAAATTACCTGTTTGGAATGCGAGGAAGGATGTACACATAATGTTTTGTTTTATTTTCCTACTCGTTTGGCTTTTCGGTATCGCCCCGTTTTTGATGGTCGCTGGCCTCCATTTTAGGTTTACATGCTATACGTTGGCAACGAATGCTACAGGCTTTACACCCATAGTCGTCGGCGCGGATGTTCGAAAGGCAGGGGCCTTATACGTGTGTATAACGTTTTAGGCTTTGTTCTATGGTTTATTCGGCAATTCGGTGAGAAAGGAAATGGAGTACGCTCCGTCTATGTGAAAACGAATTTAAGAAAAATATCCATTCAATTAACAATTAATCAGTCTATTGCGAGTCACCTCTCCGGGCACCCACGCTCATTTCCGGCTGACAGGCATAACCCGTTCCATGTCCGGATAAAAAAGAGGGATGGTATATTACCAGCAACTAACAAATAGCGACTAGCCGCTCTTGGCGGTCGCCGAAATTGTTGGCCGGAAGTTTTCGGTAGAATGAACCTGAAAAGGCAAGAACGCACCGCACCATCTCGTGGAGTACCTAATTAACTGTGTGCCGGTAAACACAAAAAAACATAGCGTGATGGTGCCATCCGACGACGGCTAACCGCTATTGAAGGTGTTACGCAAAAAAAAGTCGGTCAGGAAAACCTAACCGACACTATTTGTATCATCCCATATTATGACTAAATAGGGAGCGACTTTACATCACTTAACGTTCTTCTTGCCAATTCTACTTTATCAGAAAACAGTTCTTTTCCTTTCAAATTATCGGCAACAGCAGCAATTCGTTTTTTAGTTGATGCGGAAGCCGCAATAACCTTCGAAACGGTTGAAGTTGATTTATTTGTTTTCATAACTGCTTTATTATTAAAGTCTAAGATAGCAATAAATACTTTAATTGTGTGCAAAAGTATACTATTTTTTCTTATACACCAAGATGTCGTCGTAATCCTGATCCGGAACATATTGCACAAATGTATTTTCCTGATTTTTAATTCGTCCAAAGAAAATATACTCTTGACAAAGGTCTTTAAAATTTTTATCTACGTAATACCTGTAGGTTTTAATTCTTCGCTGAAAATTTCGGCAATGTGTGGAGCACTTTTTTTTACAGGATGGTAAACATTCGTTTATGAAATCATCGTGACTGTCACTACCGCTGACAATGATAACCGCATCGGGATTGATTTGAAAAAATAACGGCACTGTACTCAAAACGGTATTGAACACAACATATATGTCTCCATTGTTGCTGTTAACGTCGTCTACGATAGTTTTATTTTCTTCATCATAATCTCCAAAGCCCAAATTATAAACCGTTCGACCACCCATTGTAGTTACCGGAGAGTATTCGATTGCCTTCACTATCGTTTTTTTTCCTTCACTTGCAAATAAGTACTGAATTTTAATCTCTTCTTCTGTTTGCTGGGTGCTGTATACCGAAAGATCTCTCAAAAATCAGGTGTTTATATAAAAAGCGAATGTAATCAAACGATTGTTGAAATTCTTATCTAACAGTTAGGGATTATCCGCAAAGTTATTCACAATACTACCGACCGATGTTTCGCGGATTGCGTTCTTTCGTTGGAACAGGAAGGCCACTAGCTACTGTCACCATGACACACCAATGCCAAGCTTCTATACTCGTGGAAACGCCGTTAGGAACAGGCCAGACGCTTTGTATTATTGATTATGGGATGCATCAAAACAGTTGATGGGTGGTACCTCCCAAAGGACGGCGTTATCAAACATTTCGATTGTAACGACGTCATTCTATCTGCCAATTACACCTACGGAATAAACCTGATTTGACGAGAGGAAACCAGGCAATCCCATTGAATGAAGTAGATAAGGGACATAACAGGATACGTAGGAGTTGGCCGGGCATGAAGCAGTCAAGGGAACTCGAAACTGTCTATCGCCACTCTTTAGAACGTATAAAAGACGGACACGCAGTAGCACACATAACTGCTCGTGTTTACTGTCTGCTTCGAGTCAATCGGTTTCTTCCCTTTTTTCCCATTTGGATTTAAGATTCAGAAGCACATTTAACAAGATCAGGGCGACTACGTTCAGGCTCAACTCCGTAATTTCCGCGTGTCGGTTTATCGCAATCGTGGCCTTACTAAAACCCAGCATCAATGAAAAAAGCGTATCGTTGGTCAGGTTTACGCTAATGCCCGCGTATATCCCAGCCGAAAAGTTAAACGCGAAACCCAATACACCAAAGCCGATAACCTGAAGTAATTGATTGTAAACCGACAGGTTAAGGCCCTTTGCTATTCTGTTTTTCACCAATAAATACCCGCAATAAACGGAATACGAATACAGGGCCAGTATTAGCAGCAGGACAAACAGCATACCGCCATTGATTTGGGCTAGGTTCAACAGCAGCCGAATCGTGTTTAGGATTCCGAGTATACCGCCGACAAGTTGATAAAACCCTATATATCGTATGCTACGTGTAATTTTATCCATTAATTCGAGTGTTTCGGGTGGTGTATGCAGCGGTTTTTACGGGAATTCACCTGTTTCTATTGCTGGAATTACCAACTTTCAATGTTCGACGAAAATACAAAAAAGTCGAAAATACCATACACCAGCCAAAAAGGGGGCTGCGATCCGCTGTCGTTGGTTGTGCTTCAACCCGCAATCAGAAAATTCCGAAACTGTAGTCTTCCGTCACCCAAAATAGTAAAATAGTATATATAGCTCGTTTCGCCCTTGTCGTTTGCATCATCGATTGGGTAGGAGGTGGTAAAGTGTAACTCGACTATTTTATCCTTTTTGAGATGCCTGACATATAGTTTACACGTACCAAAATGGGTTTTTATTTCCGGGCTTTCGTCTTCGCCTTCGGTCAGTAACTGCTTGGTTTTAATCTTGAGAAGACAGGCTATAAACGACTTGGGAAAAATCTTGTCGAAATGAGAGTCAAAGTCCTTTTCGGTAAGCGGTGGAGCCCCGTCTACCGAGTCAAACGCGTCACTGTCCGCATATATCAAATACCACAACTCAAGTCCGTCTTTTAGTGGAAACTCGAAAAAGGTCTTGGCTTTCGTTTTGTCATGTTGGTACACCGCATCCCGGAATTCGCGGAACGGGTCGATCCATTTTCCCGAAGCGGTTGTCTTTTTTTGGGCGGATACTACCAGGGATGAAATGAGGAAAATGGTAATGAAAAGGGTGGATCGTGTCATGTAGACGGTGTAGTATTTTAAATGGGTGGGCGGCATTGTTGGCGCTGGAACTCTGCCTTTTCCGCTTGCGTGAAAGTACAAAAAGCGCGCAACGAAATCGACCCCTAATCTAAACAAATTCCCAGATAGCCGTTGGTCAAGCCCAAAACGTTCCGCATATTTAACTATAACCTTTTTAGTTCAGTTTATAAATCCCATCCGCCCGATCAGCCCTAGATTTAGAAAAAAAAAGAATGATACACCAATGCCAACCTTCGATACTCGTGGAAACGCCGCTAGGAACGGGCCAGGCGCTTTTTATTATTGATTACGGGATGCATCAAAATAGCTGTTGGGTGGTAGCGCTCCAAAAAGACGGTGTCATCAAGCATTTCGATTGCAACGATGTAATCCTGTCTACCAATTACACTTACGGGATGAACCTGTTGAAGAATAAATTTGACGAGAGGAAACCGGGCGGTCTAGGTGCGGAATTCGAACAGTAGCCTCTGCGCAGCCGGAGGTATAAAAAGGAACTATCCCGAAACATCGAACTGTAAAATGTTGCTTTCCATTTTTATCTCCCCTTTATCATCCCGTTCCTCGTAGTAATACCGGACCTTGTATCGGCCCGCTTTCTCAAATTTGAAATAGTCTTTCAGGTTGACTTTTTCATAGGCCGAGTCGATTTCTCCGGGTGCAAGTGTAATAGGGACATTTTTGTCTCTCGGCCGTCCTGGGGAAAATCGCCTCCGTGTTTCCGCACCCCAATCGGTTCGGGGTATTTCGATATCATGTTGGTCTGTAACGACAATCCGGTTGTTGCACCAAAACCCGCAGTGCCAAATCTGTACCGTATCTTTCGAAACATTTTTGATGCTGTAGGAAATGTAAATCGGTTCGTCGGGCCCAAACGACCGCTTATTTGGGCTAATGGTTGACGTGCAGGGGCTATTTCCGACGTAAATCATACCAAGTACCCCCAACAGATAAGTAAGTATTTGCGGCATTTTTGGACTGTGGGTTTTATGTGGCAGTGACCGTTTCGCGCCACATGCGGTTATTCCGAACCGGAAACGAGTAGTGTCCGCCAGGCGTGAAGGTACAAAAAGAGAGAAAACAATCGTACCCTTAACGGGCAAGCACCGACCGCTACACCGGTTTAATCCCTGAACTCCACGCCCAAAAATCCTGTCGCGTATCTGACGTGTATCGTGTCACCGTGCGACTTCGAATACAGGTCGGGGGTTGGGGTCAAACGGCGTTTTGCATGCAAGGCCGTTAAATCTTCTTTGTCGAGTATGTCTGAGCCGCCAAAGGCCAAATAGATGTGATTTTCACCATCCCGGGTGATGGTAAACGTCCTGTGATAGCTTGTTTTGCCAAAATGCGTGTTCATGGCTAAAAGGACGTCATCTGCCACGCCTTTGCAGTACCAGGTAAGGAGTAAAATCAAAAAACCTACATTGACGAAGCTCTGGACGTCGAGTACGCGCTTTCTGTACGCCACTATTGAAAACAGTAACAGGACGAATAGGTAGACACCAACAGCATAATAAAAGCTTTGATCTTCGAAGGCGTTTTTTACCGACAAAGAGTAGCGATCCAAATCAGGTCTGAGGACTTCCATCCGGACGAACATAACAACAAGTAAAATGCCCGCAACGGCAAACCTGATCTTCTGCTCTTTGAGCCAATTGACGACAGCTGTTCTATAGCGCTTCATTACATGGAGTTTCTGTTAACGTTTCGCGGTTCACCGTATATTCTGGTGGTTGTAACGCTGTACGTTGCGATAGGGGTGAAAGTACAAAAAAACTACAGAACGCAATCATAACCGTAACCGACAGATTGCGGTAACCGGTGTTAGAAGCCATTGGTCAGACAGCCTCGGTCATCATACATATAAAATGCTTTGTCATTGTGACAATCGAAAAAATAAATGCGTTGATCCACACTAGGTTTGAATCCCATTTCTGTATTTGCAATTGCCCTTAAGATAGTCTGAAACGGCAGATTCAAGTAGGGCGCCTTATAGATGAAGATTTCAAATCCCTTCATCGTAATGTGTTCTTCCATTTCGCAGTTTGACAGTGTGTGATGCAGAAATTGGTTTTCAGCGCCAAATGCGCTTGGTTCCTGAAATTCATAAATCAGAATCCGCAATTCACCTGACCCTGTGCCAAACAATTTTTTAAAAATTTCGATCGCTTTCTGGGTTGCAACTTCCACACGCTCAGCCGTTCCGTTTTCAAGTGCACCTCCAAGCTCATGTCTTTGTTTGAATAGGGAATGAAGCACGTGGATATTTTCAACGTCAGTGGCCAGGAGAGAACCTCCGAGACCATTTAAATACGTTTCCAGATAGGTATTTAACATATAGTTTTCAGCGCTGCGCTTCCGATGGCTTGGAACATTTCAAGAGTCGGTCGCAGGTTATTGATTACGAACCCGTCAGAAAGGGTTGAAAGTACAAAAAAAGACCAAACGCAACAGCGTTAACCATCGCACGGTATCGGCAGCTTTTTGTCAAACTTTAGTCTGTATTAAAAGTAAGACGCTTCCAAAATTTATAGACAGTTGGCCTTTCATTGGAGTCTAGTAAAACTATTTTTTTTGAATTTCTTTCCCGGATTCTCAATACTAACGAATCCTGATCTTTTGTCATAACCAAATACTCGCCCATAATCTTTTTAGATTCGTGTGTTTTATAGATGGAGTCGACAATTACATATTCGAATATTTGATCGGAGTCGAACTGCATATTTTTAAAGAAAGCTATTTTATTCCCTCGAATGCTTAATCCATTTACCGTATCTGACGCGTTTAGCCACTCGCCTTCGCCAATTCCTGGATTCATGCTTACCTGGGTTCGTTTCTCGATTTTCTGCTCGCAACCGATAAACAGCATTGCAATTAGAGCGAGAAGATAGAAGTAAAGCGATTTCATATCTAGGCTATGTTAGTTGAAGATTGCCTGGACCATTTCAAGAGTCGGTCGCAGGTTGATTAGGAACCGGGTCGTCGGTGCCAGCGATGAAAGTACAAAAAAGACGGAAATGCAATCATAACTTTACCCAACAATAGCGCGTATCCGCTCTTAGCCGCACCGTAAAATTTAATTGTATTTCGTCACAATTCGATTTAATCTCTTTGATGTAAACATAACGATACCCATAAACAGGAATACCGAGCCACCTACTAAAAACAAAACAAATAAGTCTCGGATAAAATAGCCGGGAATACGGTCTACCATAATCCAATTCAAAAGACCAATTCGAATGAGTAAAAGGATAAGAAGGAGTACAACTATACTATTGAAAATCGAATACTTTCTTTTAATGCATACAAACAGCGACACAATGAAAGCGAACAATATTGCTGTCAGATTGGTTAGCCCCATAACCAAGGTAAAATGTGCTATATCCGCTGTTGTATATCCATATTTTGAAGTGCTCTTCACAAAATTTGAAATGCCATCTCGCTTTACTAAGTCGAAAAGATCGAGATAATATAGCCCCAGGAATTTTTGAAATGAAAAAATAAAAAAAAGTGTCCCTATCGAATGAAATACTAGTAGAGGTGGGTTTAATTTTTTCATGTGAGACAAATTTTAGATGTAATACCGGTAAAGTTCGCGGGCTTTGGGTCGGAATTTCGAAATCGGACTTTTCCAAAGCGAAAATAAAAAAAGACAGAACGTAAACGCACGCTGAACCGACGGATGGACAACGTATTCACTGTTAAGTGTGGTTGTAATTTGAGGATACAGTTCTCTATCGGCGGTCCTTTGCGATAAATCGATCATAGAATTCCCCGGTTCCCTTCGCATCCAGTCGTCCCACCAGGGTGGTGACGGAACTCTTCGACAGTTCGAGATTGGGCCGCAAGGAATAATGTTCCCTCGCTCCGATAGGCAATAAGGTATCGTCTACAACTTCCTGGTTAAGGTCCGCTATTTCCATCAAGAGTTTTGCTAACGACCGGAGCCCTTTGGGATCTCCGTGAATTAGTACGTCGTCGCCGTCACTCTCATCTTTTCCTTTATAAAAAAAGATGTCGAGATGTCCTTCAATTTCGTTGCCTTTGAGATGCTTGTACGCCATTTATTTTAGGGGTTTGTTGAGGGATATGATAGTATGATGGTTTTGGGCTTTTCCACCAGAGGTCCGCCCCTGTCGGCAATAGCCTGTTTTCAAGTTTATTCTGTTTCCTTACTTCAATGCAAACGATTTTTCATCTAATAGGCACCCAGCGATTGCGGCGAACTGCCATTACACAAGTTGTCATTTAATGTATCATCTTAAAACCGGCTCTTCGGATTTCAACCGTGTCGACCACCTGCTTTGTCAGGTCTACCGAGAATTGGTTTGGATTTTCTTGTAAGTACCGCATACGAAAATACCGCCCTTTATAACGTTCATAATTGTCAGGGCATCTGCATCCACCGTTTTTATATAGAACACTATCCACGTAATAGGCAAATTGCGCCTCAGACGTTTTGGCGAATCGTTTACAATACATAAAACGGCAGATAGTTTCAACTCCTTCTTTGTCAATTTTTTCTTTTGTTTGATACCCGCGCACGCAAATACTGATAAGACCGGCAACCATCAGTAGCAATAGTATTTTCGATAGGTTTTTCATCTGTGATTTGTTCGCAGTTCGTAATGTCGTACAATGTGTATCCAGCAGTTTCGGTTTGTTGGAATTGGAACGATGTATTCGTTACAACCGCAACGAATGTATCAAAATGATTTTGTCATACAATAAGCGACCGAATATCTACGTACTCAGGTTACACTGATCTTTCATTTAGCATGCTATACAAACCATTTCCAGAAACTAATGAAAATGCTTAAAACACCAATAAGGAGAAGTAAAAAAGCGACGACCCTGATTTTGAGGGGTTCGAACGCGAAATAGGAAATGAAAAGGAAAGCACCTGATAGGGCACTTCCAATCCAATAATAATACTTAAACATATAAACGAGTTCTATGAGTCCAAATAAGAGCCTGGTTTTTCCGTCAGAATTTATATAGGTTTCGGCCAGCTCTACATTCACCTTCACCGTGAGGTAAAGTACCATCAAGCTGATTATTATTGAGAGAGCTGAATATTTCATGGACTCGTTTTTCGATGGTGCCAACTTTCAAATATACGAAACCCAGTGGCGCTAAGCCAAGCCTTGTAGGGTCAAGGATCTAAATCCAAATAAAGTTCAGGGTTCATAGTTGATAGTGGAAAGTGGAGAGGGGAGAGAGGTGAGGAGAGAGAGGATAGAACTCCTTCTCCTGAACTTCCGATCTTCCGAACTCCCGATCTAAAGTTGATAGTTCATGGTTCATGGTTCATAGTGGAAAGCAGAGAGAGGAGAGAAGTAAGAGATAAGGGAGAAAGAGCTACACAAATTTCCGATGTCCCAACTCCTAACTTCCGATCTTCCGAACTTCCCAACTTCAAACTCCTTCTATATCGATTTCGTAAAAAAATCCACCCCTCCATATTGCTTGTCCCACCCAGAAAATGGATATTTATGAAATTTTATGCCCGCATTTTCGCTTCTGTATCATTTTTAGGTCGAAATTCGGGGAAATTGTTAACCTATAACCAACAAAAACCATTATTATGAGTGAAAACACACAGACACGCTGGGGACAGTTTATCCCGCTGGTCACCGTCTTCTTCTTCTGGGGATTCGTAGCGGCCAGTAACGACATCCTGATCCCCGTGTTCAAAAAGGCGTTTGACCTTTCCCAAACCGAAAGCCAATTGGTGTCGATGGCCTTCTATGTCGCCTACACCGTCGGATCACTGCTGTACCTCCTCATTTCCTACCTGGCAAAAGGGGATATCATCAACCGGATTGGATACAAAAACGGACTCGCACTCGGACTCGGGATCTCGGCCTTCGGAACGCTGCTCTTTTATCCGGCCGCCAATAACGGGTCGTTTCCGTTGATGTTGTCCGGACTCTTTATCGTCGGACTCGGGTTCTCCCTCCAGCAAACGGTCGCCAACCCACTCGCCATCGCACTCGGGCCCATCACCACGGGTTCACAGCGCCTCACCATGGCCGGCGGTATCAACAACCTCGGTACCACCATCGGGCCGCTGATCGTCAGCTACGCCCTCTTCGGGTCGCCACAGGCCGCCACCGATAGCGTCAGCATTGAAAGCGTCAAAATACCGTATCTGTGTCTCGGCGCCGCCTTCCTGCTCGTCGCCGTGTTCCTTAAATTCTCCTCCCTTCCCAATAAACCCGCCGTTGACGATGTCATCGAAGATGTCGTATCGCCTTCCCGCCGTACGTCGGCCCTCCAATACCCGCAGTTGCTCATGGGTATGCTCGCCATCTTCCTCTACGTAGGTGTCGAAGTGTCTACCGCCAGTAACCTGCCCGCCTACATGGAAAACAGCCTCGGCTTCGCTACCAACGAAATCGCACCTTACATCTCCCTCTACTGGGCCAGCCTCATGATCGGCCGTTGGACAGGTGCCGTAGAAGCCTTCAACGCCAGCGCCGCCACCGAGAAACTCCTTAAGATAGTCGCGCCGTATCTGGCCTTCGGCGTATTCCTGCTCGTCAACAAAATCGCCGGGCACTCCCTGCAACCGTTTTACGTCTACGCCGCTATCATCCTTGTGCTCGTAGGCGCCGACTTCGCCAGCAAAGGCAATCCAGCCCGCATGCTGCTTCTGTTCGCCCTCCTCGGCATCGTCGCACTCGGCATCGGTATGGCCACCAACGGCATGGTCAGCGTTTACGCCTTCACCAGCGTCGGCCTCTTCTGCAGCACCCTGTGGCCGTGTATCTTTACATTGGCGATCAGCGGACTCGGCAAACAAACCAACCAGGGCAGTAACTTCCTCATCATGATGATCATGGGCGGAGGCATCGTCAGCGTCATCCAGGGCACCGTAGCCGATAACACCAACATCCATTTCAGCTACATCGTCGGCATCGTCTGCTTCGCCTACCTCGCGTTCTACGCCTGGCGCGTTGCCGGCATCCTGCGTGCACAAGGCATCAACTTCGATAAGAAAGTATCCGGCGGACATTAATCCCGTCACCCACTAAAAAACCGAAGGGCTGTCTCGTTTTGAGACAGCCCTTCTTCTTTTGGGGTTGGAATGCAGATTACTTCTTAATCACTTTTCGGCTTTCCACCGCATTCTCCGTTTGTATCCGAACAATGTATTGTCCGGCCGCCAGAGAAGAAAGATCCGTATGTATAGAACGTCCTGAGCCGTCTTTAGAAAGAATACGCTGCCCCAGCAGGTTAAACACCTCGATCGAACGGATGTCCTCCGAAGCCTCCACCGTCAATTGGCTGCCCACCGGGTTCGGATAGCAACGAACACGAACCACGTCCGGCGTAGTCACACCCAATTCCGACTCCACCCGGAAGTCATCCACACCCAGTCCATACGAGCTGAAACCACTCGATGTGACACCCTGTACGATAATATACACCTCAGGTGCACCCAAATAGGCGTCAGGTATAGGCACGAGGTAGTTATAAAACCCACTGCCCGAAACGACCGGCTCGGCTCCTGTATACGAATACTGTTCGTACAGCAGTTCGGCCGAGTCTATCGCCGGTGAAGTACTGACGTATATACGGTATACATCGTCCGGGTCCGCATTCTGGTGGCGGTGCAAATACATGTTCGCCCGTACAGAGGCGCTCACCCCCGCCAGGCTGAACGGCATCGAAACCAACAGGGCGTCAGAGTTCGTATAACCCTTATAAACAATGTGATCACCCGATGCACTCGTCTCGATATCACCGTGAGGTACCGTCCAAACCGCCCAAGGCTCCGTTCCGTTAAGCACCTCCGTCGACCAGCAAATCGGTAGGCCCTCCTCAGCAGCCGCCTCAAAACCCTCGGTTTCCAAAGAAGCAAACGGGGCAGGCTCACACAAGGTATCAAACGCCTCCGGTCCGATCCACTCACCAAACGCACCACCACTACAAACCGAACGGATCCAGACAAAATACCGCGTCGAATCATTCAGTCCCGAAAGCGTCACCGACGTCGTCGTAGGCGTCAACGCATTCGGCAATGTAGCCGGATTGGCATTCGGATCCGTAGACCACACCACCTCCCATGAAGCCTCCGAGCCATTAGATCCCCATGCCATTTCCGCCGTAGTCGTCGTTTGTCCCTCAATCACAATATCACTTACATCCGGACAGGCCGGTGCCACCTCCCAACGGATGTCCTCAAGATAAGCCGCCGACCAGAAATTCGGTCCCACGAGGCGGATACCCACATAATGGTCCGTTCCCGTATAAACCGTAAAATCGACCGTATGTTGCTCCCAATCCGCATCCAGCGCTACTTCATCCAGCGGCTGGAAAACCGCCTGGTCCGTACTGTTATCAAGCGTACCCACCTGCAGCGTGATACCCGGGTCACCAAATCCCTTGAACCGCAGGCGATGTGTGCCGCTTCCCATAGTAGAAAGGTTAGGCGATACCAGGATGATATCGTTGAAATCGGTATCGGCATTGGCATTCGTCAGCATGACCGCATTCGGCGCAGAAAAGATCGGCCCCCACGGGTATGTTTGAACCTCACCCGAATTCGAAGGTCCGCGCACAATCGACGTCCAGCAATCCGGCAACGCAGGCGCCTCCACTCCGTCAAAGGTTTCAAAGAATTCAGAAACAGCGTCGCAGTCCGTTCGGAAGGCCAGCGGCCCAATCCACGCTCCATAGTCATTGCCCGCACAAAGCGAACGCACCCAAACATTATATGGCGTATTGGTCAGCAGTCCGCTCACCGTAGCCTCCAAAGCATCCACCGTTTGCGGTGTGGCACCACTCGGATCCAAAACCGTTATGTCGGTCACGGCAACCTGCCACTGTGCTTCGTCTCCATTTGATGCCCACGTGAAACTGGCGCTATTCGGTGTCACGGCTGTTGTAGCAACGTCAATCACATCCGGACAGCTCGGCGTGACTTCCCATCGCACGTCGTCGATATACACATCGGAAAAACTCGATCCCGTCATACGGAAGACGATATACGCGTCCGGACCGGTATAGCCCGCAAAGTCAACGGTATATTCCGAAGCGATGCTGCTAAGCGTTACTGATTCAACCGACGTAAACGTGGCGCCCGCGTAAGTACCGTCAACCGTGCCGATCTCAATGTCGGCGCCGAAGCCCTTGGCCCAGAATTTCAGTCGGTGTGTACCGTCCCCCACATTAGAAAGACGGGGCGATACCAGCGCGATCAGGTTTTGGTTCAGGTTAGTAGAACCCGAGCTAAGGCCGACAGCATTAGGGGACGAATGGACATCACCCCACGTAATCGTTTGCACCTGGGCAAAATCAGACACCGACGGCCCACTCATAAGCGATGACCAGCACGTCGGAAGCGCATAGTCTACAGCGCTGTCGAAATTTTCGAAAAAGCTGGTGATGGCCGCACACGAAGTCGTAAAGTGGTACGGTCCGATCCAGGCCCCATAGTCGTTTCCGGCACAAACCGAACGCACCCAGTAGGTGTAGGCCGTGTTCGGTGACAATCCCGATACGGTCACATCAGGGCTGTCAGCAGCCGGAACAACGGTAGCGGTTGCAGGATCATCGATAGGATCAGATGCATACGCCACCTGCCAGTTCGTTTCGGTTCCGCCCGGTGACCAACTGAGCGACACAGCCGTGTCAGACAGCGCAGTAAGGGTGATGTCCGTTACGTCCGGGCACGTCGGGTTCACTTCCCAACGGATATCATCCAACAGCGCATATTGGTAAAAAGCCGTTGCCGCCACCCGGATCGCCACATACGTATCCGTTCCCGTATACGACGTGAAATCCACAGCATAGCCTTGCGCCTGGTCGGTAAGGTCAATCGATTCGATAGGATTGAAAACACCCGTTTGGGTGCTGTTGTCAAGGGTACCAACTTCCAGCGGTGCAGTGCCGCGTGCCCAGAATTTCAGGCGATGCGTGCCCGCCGACAGCGTTGATACGTTCGGTGATACCAGAATGATATCAAAGTCACCCGACGATTCGCCGCTGTTGATCTCTAGGAAGTTCGGGGCAGAATGAACCGTCGTCCAGTCGGCAATCTGCTCAGAATCGAAGCCAAGGTTACCCCTACGCAGTACCGACCAACAGATCGGCAGTTCGTTACTTTCGTCGAAATTCTCGAAAAAGGTAGCGACCGGCAAACAGGCCGTGTCAAAAGGAACGGCAGGCGACCACGGACTGTACTCAGAGCCGCAGTTCGCACGAATGTAAAAGTGGTAAGGCGTGCCAGGGTTAAGTCCGGAAACGGTATAGCTCGTGATCGTCACGTCGGTACCGTTGTCACCCGGACCCGGACTATCCTGGCCTTCCGGCAATACCAATACCTGCCAGGCCGTTTCCTCACCGCCCGGTTCCCACGTAAAGCTGGCACCGGCCGTCGTCAGTTCGGTCGTACCGGCATTCAGCGGAATCGGGCATGTCAATAAGGCCTGAAACCCCGTGTCATGGCAGTCCGACCCACCGTCACAGTCCGCATTGTCAGAATAGTGGAGGCGCACTTGTGAAGAAGTGATGTCTTCCACCAAAAGCGGTGCGGGCCCAGACGCAATCACCGCATTGTCCCAGTCGGTGACCGTGATGTAGCCGTCGCCCGACTCGCCCGTGCAGAGGAAAAGGTAGTCCGCACCCACCGCGAGACCGTTAACGGCCGCGTATTCCTGGGTGAAGTTACAGCCCGAGATAGTTTCGTAAAGCCCGTTGTTCTGGGCCGTGATGACATCCAGCGGATACTGGTCGTCACGAATGCATTGCGCGCGTCCGGACCACCAGGCACCCAACAGGAGCAAAACAAGCATTGTAATCTTTTTCATATAAAAAGGAATAGTGAATAATGGTTTTAAAGGTATTCAACAACTCTTAAAAGGTTGTGTGTGGATAGGGCAAAATCACAAAATAATCTCATTTCAATCCATTTATAACAGAAGACCCGGCGTAGTGACCGGGTCTTCCTGTTAATTGGAAACTATTCGTGTAAACGGACGGTTTTTACACGATCTCCTTCAAATTCAATGACGAGGGTCTTGGTGTGAAGGGTCACGGCACCCGCTTTGTCTCGCTCGATTTCGTAAAAAAGATACGATCCGTCGCTGCGGTCAGCCGGGCCCAGTTGCTCCAACAGTTCCTCTTTCGAAAGTCGTTTCAGCGTATCCGATGCGAAAAGGTCGTTCAGTATCTCATCGCGGTAGGGGTAGGCATCGTCTGCTTTCGTCTGCCATAAGGCCGCATCAAACCGCCGTTCGGTGTCGGTGCCCTGGAAGTCGTTGCGGTTCCGTTGGCATGACAGGACCAGCAATAGCAGGGCCAGTGGGCAAAGCGGACTTAATTTTTCCATTCGATTTTTCGGGAAAAGTACATTACGGCAGCAAGTATCGCAAACAAACCAATACTTCCGACCAACAAAGCATAATCTTCCAGTTGGATGATGACGAAGATAAAGGCATATACGGTCGAAAGTGAGGCGCAGATAAAAAAGGCCCGCTTCGGTTGCCGCAATATCGACAGTGAATACAGCGAGATCAACACCACCACCGCCACCGCCGCGATGCTGTAGGCGAAGGAAAAACTACTATGCTCGGTGATCGAGATCAACAACGTATAGAACATCACCAGGGCAATACCGATCATCGCATATTGGAAGAGGTGGATGCCAATCTTGTTGATGGTCTGCATAAGGAAAAATACCAAAAAAGTAAGGCCAATCACAAGGAAACCGTATTTACTGGCACGATCGTTCTGCAGGTATTCGTCCACCGGCACCACGAAATCCACCCCAAAGGCATACGGATCGAGGTTGGGCAGCGACCCGAAGTAATGGGAAGAGAACGGACGGCTGACCGGCAGCACTTTCCAATCGGCCACAAATCCTGTTGAGGCATTGATGGTGCGCTCGGCCGGAATGAAATTCCCCTGGAACCCCGGTGTCTTCCAATCGGATGCCATCGAAACGGTTGTCGTGCGACCCACCGGCACAAACCGGATCTGGTTCGCCCCGTTATACGTAATGTGGAAAGAGAAGTCCGTATGATCGTGTTGCAGGAAGTCCGCCCCGATATAGCCCGTTTCCAAACGGCTCAACACGTCAGCCTCCTGCGCCATCGTCGGCGCCAGCCCAAACGAACGGTCACCCCACGTGATCGAAAGTTCGTTCCGGATGCCTTTCAGGTCGGTCGTGCAAAGCAACAGGGTGGCCTGATCCCATTGAAACGACTTGTCAGCGCTGTCCGTCGCCGATAATGACGGGCGTGAAAAACTACCTTTGAACGTCATATGGGCCGTATATACAATCGATTCATAATTACCGCGGCTCCGTCGTTGGGTATCGGCCTTCGATAGGTTGTCAAGCCGGTCCGGGAAAAAGTAGGCCGTCTTCTTTTCGATATGTTCGATTAATGACTCCTTTTTCGTGGTCGGATCCATGCGTTTTTCGGTGGAACGCTCGGTGTAGGGCACCTTCAAAACCGGGCCGTATACCGTCACACTGTCGCCCCATTTCTGGGTAATTTCTTTCGCCACCTCCCGCTGTCGTTCGGTGCGTTCAAAGATCAGGTTGCGCACCAACTGCAACGGAATCAGCAGGAACAGGCTCAGGAAGCCGACCATCAGTAGCCGGGCAGTCGTCGTTTGGAAGAACGGGGTGTTGTCGTACGTTTTCGGAGGATTTTCCATATTGAAAAGAGTTTGTGGATTACGGATGTAAAGGTTGAAGCGCCAGTTGTGCGCGAATGGCATGCAGCGGCTGGTCCAGCAATGGCGCGAAGTCGAGGGAATGGAAGCGGTGCGCCTTCCGTCCTTTTCGATAGGCCGCCCGGAAGAAACCGAAGTGTCGCGGAAAGGCAAGACCCAACACCAGGCAGCAGACTCCTTCGAACGACAGGGAACCGTTGCCGGCCAAACACCAGTGCACCGCGATTTCGTCTTTCAACGAAAGGCCACAACGCAACAGCACGCAATAGGTATCAAGATGGAGGTGGCGCGGTTCGGGTACCAACTCATGTCGTTCGTAAAAAGCGGCGAGTTCCCGACCCAACGTAGTTTGCGGGTAATACACATCAGGAAAAAGGATGGGTTGTGTCATTGCAAAAGAACTTTGTATTTCAAAGTAAATAGGTAAAAAAAATCAGGTGTTACGGATCAGGCGCTCCAATGCAGCAATATGGGCTTCAAACGCTTGTCTTCCGGAAGGGGTAGCAGTATACGTGGTATTGGGCTTGCGACCGATGAACTGCTTACGCACTTCGATATAGCCTTCTGCCTCCAACGCCTTGGCATGGCTGGCGAGGTTGCCGTCGGTCACGCCCAGCAACTCCTTGAGGGTACTGAAATCGGCGGCATCGTTCACCATCAGGATCGACATGATACCCAAACGGATCCGATGGTCAAAGGCCTTATTGATATGTTGGATGAGGTTGCCCACCGATTAGTGACGTTCGTACCGAAGATACATAAGAAGTCCGTATAATATATGTGTCGCGCCCAATCCCACTGCCAAAAACGGCACTGCGAGGGTAGGGAAGGAGACAGCCACCAACCCGATGGCCACAATGGTAACACCTAGCCAACGCACGTCCCGAAGGGTATATTTACTCGCATTCACACACGACAAACCGTAGAAAATCATGACCGAAGGCGCGACCAAACCAAAGTCGCGGTTCAGTACCAACTGGATCACAAAGGCACCGCCGGTCGCCAGCGGAATGAGGAAATTGACGATGAGGCGGCGCGACACCGGACTCCAGATCGTCTCGCCTTTCCGCGCCGCCTTCCGATAGCTCAGCGTAACTGCCGTCACCAGTGACAACAACGCGACCGCCGCCGCGATGCCACCGACTAGAAAGGTAAGGGTACCCAGCGGTTCGTCATATCCGTCGCCCATCCGGTCAAGCGCCGTATCAGCAGCATACGCCCCGATCAACGCATAACATCCGGCCAGCACGCCCGACAGGCCGCTGAGCGACATGAACTGGGTCGAACGGCTCATCATGTTGCGGATGTCTGAAATATCCTGTAAGTAATCCTTGCCTTCCATAAAAAGAACTTTGAAATACAAAGTAATGGAATTCAAAAATAGCGTGCAACGATTTTCAGGAAAAAAATCAAACTTTGAAAATACCCCCTACCGCGATGATGCGCTGCACAAAGAAGAAATGCTGCGACGCATGGTCATCCGCACTCATGGTGGTCTTGATATCCGGCATGTTGATATACCCGCCTTTCAATTCCCCCTGAATATAGAAGTGTTTGAAAAAGGTAATGTTCAATCCGGCTTTCAACGACACGCCATAGCCCGAAATATGGAAATCGTCATGACGTTGCATTCCAAGAAGTGTGGTGTTCGTTTTAGGATACAACATACCGGCCCCCACTCCTTCCGTAACATTGAACTGCACTTTGTCGGTATTCGGAAGCGTCAGCCAGGTCGAGATGTCGTCTACACGCGAGAATTCCGCAAAGATGTAGTTGAGTCCGTCAGTATGCTCATACTGCAGGAACTCCTTCGTCATTACAGTCGGCGTATGGTCATAAACGCCATTGTAGGCCGAACCGGGCTCTGAAGCCGGCAGGTCGATATAGCCGGTTACATCCGCGGTTTGGAACGAGGTCATTACATACTTCATATGGTCGAGTCCAATCGCGATACTATAGTGGTCGCTGATGTAATAGCCCAGGCGCAGGTTGGTCTGCGGAATGGTCATCCGCACCGGGTCAACGTAGTCAAGGTGGTAGCCTTTCCCTTTGTCATGCGCGCCCATATCGTGTACGGTAAAGTCGTAGTTGTTGCCCCAAAACCGAACGTCGGAGTCGGAGTAGGTTTCGCGGTTACCGCCCCACGAAACGAAGAATTTTCCTTTGTTATGCGCAGTGTACTTTTCTGGTTGTGCGTCTTGCGCCCGGACGCATGCGATCGCCAGCACAGCGAACGCGAGTGTCAATTTTTTCAAGGGTAGTAATGGGAATTTAGTCGGTTCTTTAATTAAAAAGACTGAATGGTTTGTCGGATGGCTACCAGGCGTTGCATCAGGCCTTCGAAATAGTCGAGATGCAGCATGTTGGCGCCATCGCTTTTGGCATGTGCCGGATCGAAGTGGGTTTCGATAAAGATACCGTCCACTCCTACGGCGATACCGGCTTTCGCGATGGTTTCGATCATATCCGGACGCCCGCCCGTTACGCCGGCTACCTGGTTGGGTTGTTGCAGGGAATGGGTCACGTCCAATACCGTAGTGGCATAGTGTTGCATGGTCGGGATACCCCGGAAGTCGACGATCATGTCCTGGTAGCCAAACATCGTGCCCCGGTCGGTGACCATGACATTCTCGTTTTGGCAATCCAGTACTTTTTGAACGGCGTGTTTCATGCTTTCCGGACTCATGAACTGGCCTTTTTTCAGGTTGACGGTCTTACCTGTCTTGGCCGCAGCGACTACCAGGTCGGTCTGCCGCACCAGAAAGGCCGGAATTTGCAACACATCCACATACTCGGCCGCCATCGGCGCGTCTTCGTTGGTGTGGATATCGGTGACGGTAGGGATACCAAACGTCTCACTCACCTTCCGCAGGATGCGGAGTGCTTTTTCGTCTCCAATACCGCTGAAACTGTCAATACGGGAACGGTTGGCCTTCTTGAACGATCCCTTAAATACATAAGGAATACGAAGGGTGTCTGTGATTTTTACCAAACGTTCGGCTATGGTCATTGCCATTTCTTCGCCTTCGATGGCACAAGGGCCGGCCAATACAAAGAAGTTGCCGCTGTCGGTATGTTTGATGTTGGGTATGTTCGTCAGTTCCATCGCTGATTTTTTGCGCTGCAAAGATACGGTAAAAGTCTCGAAATTACAGTAGGGCGGTGCCGCGCGCAAAAAAGGACGTTCTACGGTCGCGTATGGTCACCCGCGGGTGCAGCTGATGTCGGAGGCGCATGGGCGGGCGTCGCATTTTGCGGTGCAGGGGTAGCCGTTCCCTGCGGACGGGCTGCCGGCATGCGGGGCGCAGCCGTAGCAGGTTTTACGGGGGATGTCGGAGTCGGAGCGGTGCTTCCCGTCGTCGCCTCTATATCAGTAGGCGCATCCGTGTCGGTATCGTTGGCTATCACGGCCTGTCCGGTCGGAATCAGGTAATCGGTGACCCATTGTGACGGACGTCGGGTGCCGGGCGCATACTTTACATACACATCCACCCGCTTCAGGTTCGTCGCTTCCGCGATGCCTTTTTCCTGCATCCAGTCGGTCGCTTTCTTCAGGGCGGCCTTCCGGTGCGAATAGTCACCCGTCAACGTCGCCTTGACCGCATAGAACGGATCGAGGAAGCCTACGGAAATATCGCTGCCCGACGACACGAAAATCTCTTCCCGCAACGGCGCACATACCGAAAGCGTCACCCGTTTGGTCGGATAATCGAAGGCTTCGTGTAGCACGAAAGGCGCGCCTGCCATAGCCGTGCGCTGCTTGCGCAGCAGTTTCTCGATCTTAGCGAGGGCATTGGCAATACGGACATCCGCATCGTTTTCGTTACAGGTAAAGGTCTGTTTAAGGTAAAAACCACCGGTCTTCCGGGCATTGCCCGACACGCGGATGGAATAGGTCTTTATTTCGTAGGTAAGCGTTTTACGAAGGCTCTCGAGGCTGCGCTCAACCAGGTCGCTCATGAGTCCGTTCACGCCACCGCCAAACGTCGCATTGATCTTCGTCATGAAATCGACGTGACCTTTGATCTTCCAGGTGACTTTGGTCTTTCCCAACGTATCCGAGAACCGCAGGCTTGATTGTCCGGCTTCGTCATAAAAGCGCGCTTTCTGCGACACACTGTCCGCCGACGACGTAAGGGTCGTCAGCTTTCCACCGCCCGCGCCTTCCCATTGCACCCAGGCCCCCACACCCGCCGCAATATCCGAGTGGCGGAAGACCGCGTCGGGTGCATCCTGCTTCCAGGCCGACCAGGCAGCCCAGTTGCCGTAGTCGTTCACATAACGTGCGACGGTTTTGCGGGGTAAGTCGATGACAACGGAACGGGTTACCGTGAACTCGCCCTTTTGCGTGGCGACGTAAACCGTAAGGGCCACAAGCCCCAGGAGCATCAGCAGGAAGACATATTTCAGTATGCGCATCGGATGGGTCCTTTCAGCCGTAAAAGTAAAAAATATCGGTATACGGTTCGGTAACATTTTTACTTTCCTGCTACCTAATGTGTACATTTGTTGCATACTAATTAATTTATCCAATCAAAACCGTATGAAAATATCGAAAGTGGCAGGATGGTGCCTGGCGACCGTCCTCATGTTCTCCTGCAAAGGGGAAGACGAAAAGTCCGGCGCAGCAGCCGATTCCGGCGACTTCAACTACGTAGCCGACCAGTTTGCCGACATCCAGGTGCTCCGCTACCAGATCCCGGGGTGGGAAAACCTCTCGCTCAAAGAACAGGAGTATGTGTATTACCTGACGCAGGCCGGACTCGCAGGCCGCGACATCCATTGGGACCAGAACTACCGCTACAACCTCGCCATCCGACGCGCCCTTGAGAACATCTACGTGAACTACAAAGGCGATAAAGAGGCCGACAACTGGAAGAAGTTCGAAATCTACCTCAAGCGCGTGTGGTTCGCCAACGGCATCCACCACCACTATTCAAGCGATAAGATCAAACCCGACTTCACCAAAGAATACCTGACGCAGTTGCTGAACGAGACCAAGACGTCCCTCAAACCAGAGATCGTCGAAATCCTCTTCAACGACGCCGACAACAAAAAAGTCAACCTCGACGAAAGCAAAGGGCTTCTCGCCGGTTCTGCCGTCAACTTCTACGACAAAGGCATTACCGAGAAAGAAGTCGAGGCGTTTTACAAGAAAATGGTACCGGCTGATCCGGCACGTCCGGTGTCGTTCGGACTCAACTCGAAACTGGTGCGTAACGCTTCAGGCCAACTCGAAGAGAAGGTCTGGAAAAGCGGCGGTATGTACGGTCCCGCCATCGACAAAATCGTCTATTGGCTCGAAAAAGCAAAAGGCGTAGCCGAAAACCAAAAACAGGCCGATGCCCTCGCCCTGCTGATTGCCTACTACAAAACCGGCGACCTCAAAAAATGGGACGAGTATAACATTGCCTGGCTCAACGCCACCGACGGCAATATCGACTACATCCAGGGGTTCGTAGAAGTCTACAACGACCCGCTGGGCTACCGCGGTTCCTACGAAAGCGTCGTACAAATCAAAGACTTCGACATGTCGGCCAAAATGGAAAAGGTGTCGCAGAATGCCCAATGGTTCGAAGACCATTCACCGTTGATGCCCGAGCACAAGAAGAAGAACGTCGTCGGTATTTCCTATAAAACCGTTATCGTAGCGGGTGAATCCGGTGATTCGTCACCAAGCACGCCAATTGGTGTGAACCTCCCGAACGCCGACTGGATCCGCGCCGAGCATGGTTCGAAATCCGTGTCACTGGGCAACATTATCGACTCGTATGAGCACGCCGCCGGGAAAGGACGCCTGACGGAATTCGCAAACGACAAAGAGGAAATCCGCCTCGAAGAGAAATACGGTGCCATTGCCGATAAACTCCACACCGCCCTCCACGAAGTAGTGGGCCATGCCTCAGGGCAGATCAACAAAGGAGTGGGCACGCCGAAAGAAACCCTCAAAAGCTACGCGTCGACTATGGAAGAAGGCCGCGCCGACCTCGTAGGCTTGTTTTATCTGTACGATCCGAAAATCCAGGAACTTGGCCTCACCGACAACTGGAAAGAAACCGGTATGGCCGCCTACGACCATTACATCCGCAACGGTCTCATGACGCAGCTTATCCGTTTGAAAGTAGGCGACAACATCGAGGAAGCACACATGCGCAACCGCCAGTGGGTGAGTGCCTGGGTGTTCGAGAAAGGCAAGAAAGACAATGTGATCGAGAAGATTACCCGCAACGGAAAAACCTATTTCAACATCACCAACTACGAAAAACTGCACGAACTCTTCGGACAATTGCTGCGCGAAACCCAACGCATCAAATCAGAAGGCGATTTCAAAGCGGCCAAAGCGTTGGTAGAAGGCTACGGCGTAAAAGTCGACCAGGCCTTGCACAAAGAAGTACTCGAGCGCAACAAACAGTTCACCACGCCGCCCTACAGCGGTTTCGTGAACCCCATGCTCGTGCCGGAAACCGATGCCAACGGCAAGATCACCAAAATCAACGTAGTACAGCCAAAATCATTTGCCGAGCAGATGTTGTATTATTCGAAAACCTATGGCGTGTTGCCTGACGAGAATTAAGGGCAAACGAACTCTAAAAGATATCCTCAACCGGCACAAATGCAATTTGTGCCGGTTTTTTTTTGACGTCATTTCAGCTACATATTAGGCCATTTTGCCAACAAAATACACCTGCTTTCAGACAGAACTTTGTACCGGAAATAAAACATAACTTCAAATGAAAAGAACCGTTTTCATTACCGGAACTTCCTCTGGTTTGGGCAAGGCGACTGCCCGGCTCTTCCAATCGGAAGGGTGGCACGTAGTAGCTGCCATGAGACATCCGGCGGCCGAAAAGGAACTAGGCCAGCTTCCCAACGTCACCTTGGTGAAGCTTGACATCGCCAACACCGCAGAGATTAAAAGTCAAATCGAGAAGGTGTTGATAGGCCACTCGGTTGACGTAGTAGTCAACAACGCGGGTTACGGACTTATTGGTCCTCTCGAAGCGCTTGGTGATGCGGAGATGGTGCAACAAATAGAGACTAATCTGCTCGGTACAATTCGCGTCACCAAAGCGTTTGTGGGCCACTTTCGCCGGCAGGGCCGCGGCACCATCATCAATATTTCGTCTATGTTTGGTTGGATGGGATATCCCACCTGTTCGCTATACACTGCAACCAAATTTGCCATAGAGGGATTTTCTGAAAGCCTCGCGTATGAACTCGGGTACCTGGGTATTGGTGTCAAGACAGTGTCGCCGGGTGGTATCCGAACAGATTTTGCCGGGAGGTCATTACAGACCGCAACACATCCATCCTACCAGGCGCTGATCGACAAAGTCAGCGAGGGGTATAGTCCGGAGCAAGTTGAAAAGTTCGCTTCTCCCGAGGCAATCGCAGCGGTTATTTACGAGGCTGCTACCGACGGTAGAAAACAACTTCGGTATGTAGCCGGTAATGATGCTATTTCGTTCTACGAAGCGCGGGAAGCCAACGGAACCGAGTCACATTTCAGGTCGATACTCGATAATTTTAAAATTTAATTGTACCTAATCATGATAGTCATTACAGGAGCTACTGGAAAGATCGGGTCGCAGGTTGCCAGCCAATTAGCGGCCATGGGACACAAAGTGAGGATTATGGGTCGTGACGCCGGAAGCCTTGCCAGATTGACAACCGTCAATATTGAATCCGTTGAGGGTAATATGAACGACATTACATTTCTAACCAATGCCTTTAAGGGTGCTACTGCGGCATTACTGATGTTACCACCGTCCAGGGAGGCGGCCGATTTTGGCGCTTTTCAGGACGAAGTTGGCCTTGCGCAGGTCGGGGCAGTTAAAAATGCAGGGATAAAACATATCGTGTTTCTTTCTTCGCAGGGAGCACATGACATCGAGCATACAGGAACCGTCAAAGGACTGGGGAGACAGGAAGCTCGTCTGAACGCGCTGCCTCCAGAGGTGAATGTAATAAGCCTCCGTCCGGAAGCCTTTATGGAAAACAGTATTGATTCCCTGCGTTTGTTTCAAACTATCGCAAGTCCGCTTCGTCCCGACGTGCGCACCGGCCAAATTGCGACTCGGGACATCGCTAACTTTGCGGCACAGCGCCTTTCCAAACTTGATTTCACGGGTAAAACACATCAGGACTTACTCGGAGACCGAGAGTATTCACAGAGCGAAATCGCCCGCATAGCTGGCCGGGCAATAGGTCGCCCACTTGAATACCTGCAGTTGAGTTACGCCGACTACCAACAAAAACTCATTGAGGCGGGTATGTCTGAGAACCGGGCAGCCATGATAACCGAGCGTTACAAGGCCATCAACGACGGGCGCTTCAATTCAGGGGTGCGTGATGCCGTGTCGACCACGCCAACGTCGTTTGAAGAATTCGCCCGCGAGGTACTGCAGCCGATGTTTGCCGTAAAATAATACCCAAACAGAACATGGACAATCAAACAGCAAGAGACAATAGAAACCCACGTGGTACCGCATTTACCATACTGACTTTCGCGCTGACAGATTAAGTTTTGCCGGTTAAAAATAAATACATTTGTATATGAGTAAGGGGCAGGTCATTCCCGTAAGAGTAAACACTATTTCGGCGATGCACAAGATACTCGGGTTTCCGAGACCGCTGCATCCGCTGGTTAGTTTAGTCAATTATGCCGACATCACTACCCCCTATGAAGAATGGCCAAAGGCAATTCTGCCAAATTTCTACAAAATTTCCTTCAAGCAGAATCTGTCAGGCAGGATTAAGTACGGACAAGATCATTACGATTTTGATGAAGGGGGACTTTCTTTCATAAGGCCAAACCAGTTGATTGCTTGTAGCGATAATGAACAGGACGTATCGGGTTACACGCTGCTTTTTCATGCGGATTTTCTTCGCGGTTACCCGCTTGATCATAAGATAAAGACCTTCGGCTTCTTTCATTATTCCGTAAACGAGGCACTGCACCTCTCAGACCGGGAGAAAAAAGTGATTTTTACACTATTTGAGAATATCCAGGAAGAACTAGCCAACGCGATAGATGATTTCAGCCAGGACCTGATTATTTCCTATCTGGAAGTTTTGCTTAACTACAGTAACAGATTCTACAAAAGGCAGTTCATTACCCGCAAACACCACAGTAACGACCTGTTGGCTAAAATGGAGGTGGTCTTAACCGATTATTTTGCGAGCGACCTTACCCAAACCTACGGCGTTCCCAGTGTCGAATACGTTGCGCAGCACCTTCATGTATCACCGCGCTATCTGAGCGACATGCTCCGCTCTGTTACGGGCCAAAACGCCCAGCAACACATCCACGCTCACCTGATTGAAAAGGCCAAAGAATACCTGGCCTCCTGTAAACTGTCTGTGTCGGAGGTGGCCTATAGGTTGGGATTTGAACAGCCGCAATCGTTTAATAAGTTATTCAAGAACAAAACAAACCAGACCCCCGTACAGTTTAAACAGGGGTTTCAGCGAGACTAAATTGTATGGACATTGAAAAATTCGTTGCGGGTTGGCTCGCAGCCGGAAATCGCTTTGACAAAAACCAATACTTGACATATTACACCGACGAGGCCAAATTGGAAGATATCTCCTTGGGAACCAAGTTCGTGGGACATGAGGGGATCGGAGCCTATTTCACCGAGTATTTCATCGGTTATGAAACCCAAACACGACTGTTGAAACTCAATATAGGAACTAATACGGCGAAGCTCGAAGTAGAGTTTACGGGCAGTTTCCCCGAAAGGCAAATTGGAGGCAAGTTTGAGCTTCGGTTCCGAGACGGAAAAATCGATAGGGCTACTGCCGATTTGATGTAAGGGGATGGATGCGCATCGTTGACCCTCCCAACAATGCAAAATGGACGTGTCACCAATGTTCAGCCCGATGGTTCGCCGCAATTTTGTGCTGTAATAACAGTAATACATAAAGCGATGCGAACTATCAACAAAATTTTTGTGAATGGACAATTCAGGACACCCAACGGCACAAAGGAACTGATATTGCCAAATCCCGCTACCGGCGAACCGCTGACCAAAGTAATCCTGGCCGATGCATCCGACACAACACTCGCAATCGAGGCGGCTAACAAAGCATTTGAATCGTACTCGGTAGCAACCCTTGAAACCAGAAGGATGTATCTGCGTCGGATTCACGATGTCATGCTGACAAAGATGGACGAACTGAAATCAATCGTTGCAGAGGAATACGGATCGCCTCAATGGTTTACCGAATTTGCACTTAACGATGCGTTGCGTTCCTGGAAAATGGCAATCGACCTGGTTACGCCGGAAAACACAAGTCACCAACTCAATAATGGCACAACGGTTGTGATGGATCCGGTTGGCGTCGCGGCGCTTATCAGCCCGTGGAACCTCAGTATCTGGTTTATTTGTGTGAAGGCCTCCACCGCGCTTGCAGCGGGATGTAGCATAGTAATGAAACCTAGCGAATTGAGTCCGTTGCAAAACCATGCCATGGCCGAGATTTTTCAGCAGGCAAACCTGCCAGCTGGACTTGTAAATGTTGTGCACGGCGATGGTGAGACTGTAGGTAACACCCTCACAGCAAGTCCCGGAATTCACAAAATTTCATTTACCGGCTCAACGCAAGTCGGAAAGGACATAGCCAAAAAGGCCACGGAAACAATGAAAAGGGTAACGCTCGAACTCGGAGGTAAGTCACCCTCTATCATTCTGGACGACGCAGATTTGGAAAAGGCAATTCCGTTTGTTTTACAGGTCGGACTTCAGAATAGTGGGCAATCTTGTACCGCTGGAACGCGAATCCTCATTCCGGCTAGCCGAAAAGATGAAATCTACGCGGCGTTAAAATCAGGCATCGAAGAGTTGAAATGCGGACCCGCAAGCTCAAAAGATTCCATGATTGGGCCGATGGTATCCCTAAAACAGTGGGAACGGGTGCAGTACTATATACAGAAGGGAATCGACGAGGGCGCGACCCTGCTGACCGGAGGAACAGGACGCCCAGAGGGTTTAACGGCCGGAAATTTCGTAAAACCGACCCTATTTACCAATGTGAAGAATCGGATGACAATTGCGCAGGAAGAAATTTTCGGACCTGTACTATGCGTAATCACATACGACGATGACGAGGAGGCGATCCAGCTGGCAAACGACTCGAACTACGGCCTGCATGCCTACATAGCTGGCACCGACACGGCACGGGCTGTACAAATCGCCCGCAGACTTCAGGCCGGACGCGTAGCGATAAACGGATTTGTTGATGCACCTGATGCACCGTTTGGTGGATATAAACAATCCGGAATGGGTCGGGAATTTGGCAAGTATGGATTGGGAAGCTTTCAGGAGCCAAAAGCCATTTTTTTGCCTGACAATTAATTACCAACTTTGACAGATGTTAGCAGCAATACAGGAATAAATGGCGGCAATCACTGATCCTAAAGTACCGAAGATAGTATATTCGAGAACCTCCCGTAAGAGTATGGAGGGCGAAATTTTCATCCGGCAGCACGTGTTCGACTATATTATCTCGGGTACTTCAGAAGTGGTCTTCGAGGGGAAAAAATACGCTTTTGCAGCCGGCGAATTTCGCTTCGCAACTCGCAACCGTCTTAGTCGGTTCGTAAAGACTCCCCCGGAAGGCGGTGAGTACCGGTCTGTCTCAATTTGTATCGACCAAGACACTTTATGGGAGATAAAAAACCAGTTTCCTAAGCAGGGGCAAGGGGCAGGGGCGCGGATTCCAAATGTCTTCCGTCTTCGAAAAAATCAACATTTTAAAAACTATATCGACAGTTTAATTCCCTATCTGGAAGGAGGGACGGAACTCAGTCAAAACTTAATAAAGATAAAAATAAAGGAAGCCGTCTTGATTTTCATTGACGCAAACCCCGAACTCATAGACGTATTATTTGATTTCAGTGAACCGGGTAAGATCGATTTACAGGCCTACATGTTAGAGCATTTTGCCTGTAACGAAGAGTTGCAACATTTTGCCTATCTGACGGGAAGGAGTTTATCTACGTTCAAACGCGACTTCCAGGAGGTATTCAAAACCACACCCAACCGTTGGCTCATTGAACAACGGCTGAAACAAGCCTATCATCTCATAAAAGAGAGGGGAGTGAAGCCCACCGAGGCTGCTATGGATTCCGGTTTCAAAAATTATTCACATTTCTCGACCTCTTTTAAAAAGGCTTTCGGAAAAGCACCTGCCTTTGCGTAATCCCGAGGCGTCTAGGGTAGGAAAAGGAAACACCTGTTCGCAGAAGAGGGCTTTTTTATCGATCAAAAAACCTCGAAAAATCCGGCTTAAAATAATTCGGCCCTTTCATCACCTTGCCGTCTTCCCGATAGATCGGTTGCCCGTCTTCGCCCAGTTTACTCATATTACTGCGCTGTATTTCGTCAAAGACGTCTTCAATGAGGTGCTGTAACCCGTGTTCGATGATGGTGCCGCACAGAATATACATCATGTCGCCCAACGCATCCGCCACTTCCGTCAGGTCACCGTTGAGGGCCGCTTCCAGATACTCCTCATTCTCTTCCTTCATCAGGTTATAGCGAAGCATCGTTTTGCTTTCGCCAAGGTCGGCCGTCGGTTGCTCGGCATAGCCAAGACGAAACGCCGTGTGGAACTCTTTTACGCAGTCGATCTGTTTTTTCATGTCGGTGTTTTTTCGAATTTGAAAATACATAAAGTGCCCGCGCGGCTGCGTATCTTTGCGTAAAATTTTACCAACAATGTTTTCACAGGGACAATGGATTTTCGCCGGATGCTTCTTCATCGCATTCGTCATCGGAATGGTAATCGCCTACAGGAAAGACAAATCGCTACACCGGGTGTTCTACAAAGGCAACTACCAGGTGCTGTTGGCATTCCTGTTGTTTGTCGCCCTGCTCTTCGTCATCAAGATCGTGATGAAACGATAAACTCCGGCGGGTAGCCGGAGTTTAGGTTCTGTCGCAAGGTGCTAACTTTAACGCGTATCAACACTATACTTTGGTAATACTTCCAGAACCGTGTACGCTTGTATCTTCCTGTTCCGGATTCCCTTTATAGCGGATATCGCCCGATCCTTCTACATCGGCTTTGATCGAACCCGACGCATATACCGTAGCATCGCCCGAGCCCGTTACGGTCACCCGCACCGTTTTCGCACGCAGCGAACCGGCATCCAAATCGCCCGACCCATTGACCGACGCAGAAACCGCATCTGCAGTACCTGAGAGGATAAGGTCGCCCGAACCAATCAGCGTGACGTCTGCATCCGCTGCGGCTACCTTCAACTTAATATCGCCCGATCCGGTGAGTACAACCTTCAGGTTCTTGGTTTGTACCTCACTGTCGGCCGAGATGTCACCTGATCCGTTAAGTACTATTTCATTCAGTGTCGTATACGGTACCGTAATGTCGACGTCGCCTTTTACGGTTCCGTCCGCATAGATACGAAGCGTGCCGTTGGTGATCACGGTCTTGATACGGGGCAATGAAGCCGGCACGGCAGCCGATACGATGATCGCGTCACCTGTTTTGACCAGTTGCACGTCGAAGTGGCCGGTTACTTCCAATTTGGTAAAGGTACCCAAGGGACGTTTTTCCACTTGCTGGGCCGATAATGAAAAGGCCGCGAGCAGGAAAAGAAGAAGTGTTTTTTTCATGAGGAGGAGGATTAGAGGACGGTGATTATGGTTTCTTGTCTACTTTCAGGCTGCCATAGTTGAGGTCGACCGTCAACCGGTTGGCCCCCGCCGTTTTATAGGTACCCTGATAGGAAGTAGAACTGTGTGTTTCACGCCGCGATTTGTATTGCCAGCCACTCGGCGGACGGAAATCGACATAATTGAGTTTGATGTCAAAGTCAAACGCATAATTCGCGTCATGCCCAATTTCCACATTGGTGTAGTCACCACTGACCGTCACATTTCCGGCACCCGGCAGGATGTTTCCGATCTTGAACGAATCGTAGTTGCCACGGGCCGTCAGCGATTTCTCAAGCGTCCCCAGGTCCATCCCGAAATAGTTACCATTTACCACAACGGTGGCTGCCGATTTCACCTTCAGGCTGCCATAGTCCATCTTCACGCTGAGGTTGTCGACGTCGTCTACGCGCAGGTCGCTATAGTCACTGTTGGCCGTCATCGTCTTGGCCTTCGCCACCGTAAGGTCCGAATACTGTATGCTGACGGTGCCCGCCCGCAGCGACGTCACCTGCGATCCATCGCAATACTGCATATTGAGAACGGTGTCACCTTCCAGAGCCGCGGCCGTTAACCGTCCGTACTGGAGGTTGAGTCGGGCATCCCCGGCGATGCGGTCAAGCAAAACCGGCCCATACTGGTTGGTAATCTTGATATTGCCTTTTCGCGGAATGGAAATGGTATAATTGATCTCAATGCTCGTGCGGCCGCCGTTTCCACTGATTTTCGTACGGGCTGAAACCAACGAGCGGCTTCCTTCCATTTCGATGTCGATACCGTTGAGGCGTTTCTCCACCGCATCCGGATTTTTGCCCGATACTTTGACAACGGCCTTGATACTGATGACCGCGTCATCGGTTGTGGTCACATAGACGCTGCCGTACTGGTTCGTTACCTCGAGTGTCGCGTCCGGGTTGACCGAAAAGGTTTTGCTGATCGTTTTCTCCTTGCGGACGTCGTCGTCGTTGCCGGCGGCACGGGCCAACGGACTCACGGCGCATACCAGCAATAGCAGAAATTTAAAGGGTGTTTTCATCTTCGTGTGCTTCTGAATGTATTCGTTTGATCGTTTCAATTTGATGCGAGACGCGTTCGAGGAATTCAATCCGCGTCTTAAGGTTCGTAATCATGGCGAAAATCAGTTGTTCGTTTTCACCTTTCCGGGCCAATTCCGCTGCCAGGCGGTCGTAATCGGCCTCCATCTTCGCCATTTGCTTCACGGCATCGTCGACCATGCCCCGGGCAACCGGCGTATCTTCTTTCTGTATCGTAGCGAGCTCTTTCTTGATCACAGAAGCGAAGTAGGTCTGCGCCTCCCGGTTTTCGGGCGACATTTGGTAGGTCGGCACCGCCGGTTCGTTTTTCCAAAGGAAGACACCCAGTAGCAGCACCACGGATGCCGCGATCGACAACGCACCATACAGACGCCGGCGCCGGCGTCTCGGACGGTCGAGTTTTTGCAGGAACCGCAGTTCATGGCCTTCATTCGGTTCTTCCGTATCCCACTCAAAGGAGGCAAAAAGGTTTTTCAGTTCGTCTGTTTCGTTCTCTTTCATGATACCAGTTGCAATTTGACCCGCAGGCTGTCTTTCGCCCGGCTGATCAGTGTTCGACAATTTCCGGCGTTGATGTTCAGGATCTCCTGGATTTCTTCCTGGTCGTATCCTTCAATGAACAAAAGCGTCAGGACGGTGCGGTAGCTGTCTTTCAATTGTTGCAGCGCCTGGCGCACTTGCTGCATTTGCAGGTCACGGAAGGAAAATCCTTCGTCTCCGGTCGAGGCCTCGTCCTCGGTTTTATAGAGGATCGGTTCAAGGTCGGTTTCCTGCCGCTTATCAGCTTTCTTCAATTGATCGATGCTTTCATTCACCACGATGCGCTTCAGCCAGGCCCCGAAGGTCACCTCACCCCGAAAATGATCGAGTTTCGTGAAGGCTTTCAGGAAGGCTTCCTGCATCGCGTCCTCCGCCGCATGCTCGTCCCGGAGGATACGTAACGCCGTATTATACATCGCCTTACTGTATAACTTATAGAGTTGGAACTGCGCGCCGCGGTCCTGCTCCCTGCAAAGGGAGACCAATCGGTCGATATCGTGTTTGTGCTGTTCCAAAGTGCGTTACGTTGGGATAATGACCCGGGGAGGATCCGTATTGTTACAGTTCGCTTTATTTTTTTTTTCGGAATGTGGGAAATCGGGTAGGGAAGGACCCAAAAAAAGACGACCGCTTACGCCCGTCGCGCCAGCAAAACATACCCTAAACCGCCCGCTGCAAGGCTTGACAACAGGATGGCCAGTTTCGCGCCCATAATCGCTTCCGCATCATCGAAAGCCAGCAAGGTAATGAAAATCGACATCGTGAAACCGATACCGGCCAGCAGGCCCACACCGGCCATGTGACGCCAACCCGCGTTTTTGGGTAGTTTGCACACCCGCGTGCGCACCGCAGCAAATCCGGCCGCCAGCACGCCCAAAGGCTTTCCGATGACAAGTCCGGCAGCAATCCCCAAACTATACGGCGTCGTCAGTGTCGCCAATAACCCGCTTTCAATCGGAATCGCGGTGTTCGCCAAGGCAAAAAGAGGTAAGATAAAAAGGTTGACCGGGGCATGTAAGAAAGCCTCCAGCCATTTGGAAGGAGGCGTTTTCCCTTTTCGGCTTTCCATCGGAATGGTAAGGGCAACCAAAACGCCCGTAATCGTGGCATGCACGCCCGAATGGAGCATGAAATACCACATGATGGTGCCACCGATGAGATACGGCCACAACCGCCCTACCTGAAACAATTGCAAGAGCAGCAACAAGCCGAAGATGCCCAACGAAATGCCAAGATACAGCAGGGACACCGATTGGGTATAGAACAGCGCGATCACCAGGATGGCGCCCAAATCGTCAATAACGGCAAGGGCCGTGAGGAAAATGCGAAGTGAGGCAGGCGCTCGTCGTCCGCACAGCGAGAGAATACCCAGGGCAAACGCAATGTCGGTCGCCATGGGGATGCCGGCACCTGAGGCGTACGGCGTGCCCGACGCAGCGGCAAAATACAGACCGGCCGGTACGACCATGCCGCCAATGGCACACACTATCGGCAGCAAGGCTTTCTTACGCGAGGAAAGCTCGCCCGACTTAATTTCCTGCCGCAGTTCGAGTCCGACCAACAGGAAAAACACGGTCATTAGCCCATCGTTGACCCAATACTCCAACGGTTCGCCCGCTACCTTCGAGTGCCAGAAGTGCAGATACGTCGCACCCCAAAACGTCGCTGCGCCAATCGACAGCAGCGTGCACCCAATCAGCAGGAAGCCGGAGGTTTTTTCGTTGTGTAGTAAGGTGGACAGGATTCGGGACATATTGGGTACTCGGACAACGTGTCCGTCATCGTGATTTGGTAAGGAAACGCATGACCGTCGCGTTGAACAATTCCGGATTTTGCTGCGGTACGAAATGTGACGAATCAGGCAGGATGGCCAGTTCGGCATCCGGGATCGCCTGGTACATCTTCAGCGTGTGTTCAGGTTGTATCTCATCGTGGTCACCCGCCATGATCAGCGTTTTGGAGGTAATGGCACCTAATTGCTCAAACGTCAGTTGCGGATAGAGCATATCAAGTTTGAGCAGGTCGATGGCAAGATCGAGATGGTGGTCGGTATTTTCCTTTTCCCATATCGCCACCTGCTCTTTCATGAGATCGAGTCCGAAGACGCCTTCCGGGAAAATATTGGCACCCATCGCCACCAAACGGTCGACTTTTTCCGGATGCCGAAGCGCCATCACGATACCGATGATCCCGCCGTCGCTCCAGCCGAGTATATGCGCTTTCGGAACCTGTATCTTATCCATAAAGGCCGCGATGTCATCCGCCAGCAGGTCAAAATTGAGGGGTACGCCCGGCGGGTAAGACGAATTGCCCCGCGCCCGGCAATCGACCAGTATCACTTTAAACTTCTTGGCAAAAGGCTCAAGCTGGTTCACGAACGACGACATGGCCTGCCCGTTGCCGTGTAACATCAGTAGGGGTTCGCCTTCGCCGTATACTTCATAATACAGTTGGGCGCCATTGGCTTCTACAAATTTTCCATTGGCGCTGCCCAGCAGGGTATGGCTGTAGATATGCAGGCAACGCGAGCCCGCAAAAGGTTGGGTCGTACTGAAATCGTAGGCGAAATCCTGTACCGTAAACAGGGCCGTCGTGCCAATGCCGCTTTTCCAGCCGTCCGTTTCCGGATTGCCTTGTTCAAAACCCGCGTTTTGCAGGGGAACGGTTTTCCACTTCTCCTTGCCCTTCCGCACCTCCAACGTAAAGTTATCGTAGTAATAATCGGCGCCGTTCTGGCAATAGGCACCGACGTTCAGCAACGAAGCGGTGGCGTCGAGGGTGCCGGTAATTTCCTGCACCTTCCAGTCACCCGTAGCCCGTATCACATCGGCGGCATTCTTAAAAAAGCCATTTGTACCATCACTTTTGTCGACGCGCGCCCACAGTGACCCGACCGATCCTTTGCGTCCGTTTTCCATCCGGATCGCCGCCCGCATACGAAATTCATACCCCGCATACGGAGTCGCATCCAGCGTTTGGCACACCGACGCCCAGTCCTGCCGCTTCACCGCGGTTTGGGCCGTTCCCGACTGCCAGGCACCCAAAACCAGAAAGACGGAAAGCAGGTAGCGAAAACAGTCCATAAGGATAGGTGTTAGGTACGATTAAATAGCAGCAACGATCGCAGCGAAATCCGACGCTTTCAGTGCGGCACCGCCGATAAGTCCGCCGTCAACATCCGGTTTCGAGAAGATCTCACGGGCGTTGTCGGGCTTCACACTTCCGCCGTATAGGATGGATACGTCGGCCGCCACCTCATTTCCGTATTTCGAACGGATGGTCTCGCGGATGAATTCGTGCATCTCCTGTGCCTGCTCCGGACTCGCGGTTTCGCCGGTCCCGATGGCCCATACCGGCTCATAGGCCAGTACAATTTGGTTCCATTGGGCCGCATCTAGATGGAAAAGACCGTCTTTCAGTTGGTTTTCCACCACATTGAAATGCTGCCCCGATTGGCGTTCCTTAAGCTCCTCGCCAAAGCAAAAAATGACCGTCATGTCGTGCCGCAGCGCGGTGTTGACCTTATCCGCCAGTAAGGCATCGGTTTCGTGGAAGTAGGCCCGGCGCTCTGAATGGCCTAGGATCACCCATTCCACACCCACGCTCTTCAGCATATCCGCCGAAATCTCGCCGGTAAAGGCGCCGCTTTCGGCCTGGTGCAGGTTTTGGGCTGCAACGGCGATGTTGGTATTGTCCAGAAACCCGACCGCAGCCTGAAGGTTCACAAAAGTGGGGGCCACGATCACCTGCGCTTCTTTTCCATTCGGCAGGGCATCGACGAGATCCCCCAATAAAGCGGCGGTCTCCGCGGCGTTTTTATGCATTTTCCAGTTTCCGGCTACGATCTTTTTTCTCATGATTTAAGTGCGTTAAGAGTTGTATCCATGGCATCGAAGTCTTTTTCGATAGCCCGGTAGGTGATGATTTTTCCGTTTTTGTCAATGATGATATAGCGCGGAATCCAATCGAGGTCGATGGCAGTCCCGAATTTTCCTTTCATGCCATCCGGAGCCATGAAATGGGCGCCTTTCAGCTGGTGTTTTTCCACGCCTTCTTTCCATTTGTCGGTCGTTTTGTCCATTGAAATGAACACATAGTCCACCTCAGGATGCGCTGCCTGCAGCGACTTCAGTTGCGGCATTGCCTTTACGCAGTCGCCACACCACGATGCCCACACTTCAATGACAATCGTCTTGCCTTTGTGTTTGGCCAGGATGTCAGCCAGCGTCGTCGAACGGTCGTTAAGGGTAAAAAGCGGTTCTGTTAGGGCCTTGTCGGAAAATTTTTCCTGGGCGTTGGAGCAGGAGACCATCGCGAATACGGCGATGCAGCTCATAAATAGATGTTTCATGATACGTAGTGTAAAGAGTTAGGGCTTGGCCAGTTCCGCAAAGGGTTTGTGGATGAGTTTTTCATAGGCCGCGGCATTGAATTTGTTGCCTTCAATGCCGTAATAGTAAACATATTCATGGCCGTTCCAGAGGTATTTCACACCGGGCGTGTCTTTACCCTCGCCCAGCAACTTCCAAAACGGAATGATTTCGATGATTTTGTAGGGATAGGTCGCACCCGCATACTCGAAGAACTCCGGAATCTTCTCCGCTTCTTCATTCATAAACAGGATTTCGATCTTCGGCGCATTTTTATTCCGGCGCTTCATCTCCGTCAGTTCTTTGGCCGCGTCACGGCAGTGGTCACAACCCGGCACGAAGAAACACAGGGTCGTTTTTCCTTTGTCGACATCGGCAAAATACGCCGCATAACCCGAACGTTGGGAGGCAGGCGCATCTATTGTTTTGGGTTTTTCCACAGCGACCGTATCGGTTTTCGCGACCGTCACTTCAGGTGCCGCCGTGGTGTCGGCCACCGTCGGCTCTGGAAGGGTATCTTCCGCAATCGGAATGTTCGTTTCAAGCGGCTGGCTCACGGGTTGCATCGGCGCCAGCATAAACACCATCAGGATGAACGCCAGCAGCCCCGTACTCAACACCCAGGCATTGTGGCTCCGTTCTCCCGTTTTCGGTAACAAAGCATACAGCCAGCCCAACAGGCCCATAGCAACAATATTTTTGATAATGGCTTCCACCGGCGTCATCGGCAGCAATTCGCCGAAACAGCCACAGTTGCCGCCATTTCCGAAGACATAGGTTTGAATGGTAAGGTGCACGACAAAAACCAGCAGCAGCAGAAACGTTGCCGGCACCACCAGCGTCCGCAGGAAATGCCGTTGCAACAGCAATACCCCAAGGGCAAACTCGATCCCGATCAGCGTCCGCGAAAAATACCGCGCCACTTCCTCGGTGAAGCCCATCGGGTACAATTGCTTCACCTCGAACGTCGATATCGCAAAATAGGGCGAGGGGTAGAGCTTCGCCACCGCCGATACCAGAAACAGCAACGCGACTATGATCCGCAATACCCAGGCAATGTCCTGTTTTTTCATACTTTATTTCCTTTTAAGCCCACTCCTAACTCAACACTCAAAACGTCATCCTCAACCTTCAACTCTTAACTATCAACTCTGAACCATCAACTTTAGTCCGGAAGTCCGAAAGTCCGAAAGTCCGGAAGTCGGAAGGATCGGAAGATGTGATTATGTAACTTCTTTTTCCTCTCTCTCCTCTCTCCGCTTCCAACCATCAACCATCAACTATCAACTATCAACTATCAACTATCAACCATCAACCATCAACCATCAACTATCAACTCCTTCTCCCATCAAAATCAACGCAAACACCGCATAGTTGATCATATCCTGATAATTGGCATCAATACCTTCCGATACCAGTGTTTTGCCTTTGTTGTCTTCGATTTGCTTCACCCGCAGCAGTTTCTGCAGGATGAGGTCGGTGAGGGAACTGATCCGCATCTCGCGCCAGGCCTCGCCATAATCATGGTTTTTGGCCTCCATCAGCGTTTTGGTCACATGGATTTTCTCATCGTACAAAGCCGACGCCCGTTCCGTGTCGAGGTCCGGTTGGTCCACCACACCCAGTTCCAGTTGGATCAGCGCCATGACCGAATAGTTGATGATACCGATGAACTCGCTCGCCTCGCCTTCGTCGACTTTCCGGACCGCATTTTCCTGCAGGCTCCGGATGCGTTGCGCTTTGATGAAAATCTGGTCGGTCAGCGACGGCAACCGCAGGATACGCCAGGCGCTTCCATAGTCGGTCATCTTGTTCACGAACAGGCTGCGGCAGCGGGCGATTACCTTGTCATAGGCAACAGTGGTTGGAACCATTCTGTATCTTTGTGTTTTCGAATCCCAAAAATAGGGAAACGCGGAGGATTACGAAAACCTCCGTCAACCGTTAACAACTCGTTATGACGATCAACTGCCGCGGACGCCTCGTCGACCTCTCAACCCCCCAGGTTATGGGCATCCTCAACATCACCCCCGATTCGTTCTACGACGGCAGCCGCCACCAGTCGACGGATGCCATGCTGACACAGGCCGGGCGCATGCTCGAAGAAGGCGCGGATTTCCTCGATATCGGCGGCTACTCCACACGGCCGGGAGCAACCGACATTTCCGTGTCAGAAGAATGCGACCGCGTAGTGCCGGTCATCGAAGCCCTCACAGCCGCTTTCCCCGATGCCCTGTTGTCAATCGATACCTTTCGGGCCGAAGTAGCGCAGGCTGCCGTCGCCGCCGGAGCGACGATGGTCAATGACGTGTCGGCCGGGCAACTCGATCCTGATATGCTCAAAACCGTGGCCGGCCTGCGGGTTCCGTATGTGATGATGCACATGCGCGGCACACCCCAAACGATGGCCACGTTAACCGATTACGAGGATATTGTAGGCGATATACTGTATTATTTCTCCGAACGCATCGCCACCGCCCGCACCCTCGGTATCAGCGACCTCATACTCGACCCGGGCTTCGGATTCGCCAAGACCATCGCGCAGAATTTCGAGTTGCTGCGCCGCCTGGAGGAGTTTCAGGTGGCCGGGTTGCCGCTGCTCTGCGGACTCTCCCGTAAATCGACCATCTATAAAACATTGGGAGGTACAGCCGACCAAGCACTCAATGGCACCACCGTGCTCAATACCCTCGCGCTCCGAAACGGGGCCCAAATCCTGCGGGTACACGATGTCAAGGAAGCGGTGGAAGTGGTTCGGTTGGTGGACGCGACGCGCGCCGGTCAGGAGTGGTGATAGGGCTCGCCTTTCAGGATGGTAAAGGCGCGGTAAACCTGCTCAACGAAAAACAGGCGCACCATCTGGTGGGAAAACGTCATCGCTGACAACGACAGCATCCCGTTGGCCCGGCGGTAGACCGTGTCCGAAAAGCCGTAAGGTCCGCCGATGACGAAAACCAGTGTGCGCACACCGGCATTCATCCGCTTTTGCAATTCCTCCGAAAAACCCACGCTCGAGAACGACTTGCCGCGTTCATCGAGCAATATAAGATGGTCAGATGATTGGAGTTTCGCCAGTATGGCCTCGCCTTCCTTTTCCTTTTGCTGGGCCTCTGACAGGTTTTTGGCGTTCTTGATATCCGGAAGGATCTCGAGGTCGAAGCGTACATAAAAAGACAACCGTTTCACATACTCGTCAATCAGGGCGAGCAGGTGCTTGTCGTCGGTCTTGCCAATGGCGATAAGGCGGATGTTCATGATTTTCTCGTCGGCGTGCCCGGCAAATGTCCGCAAAAATCATGAACTTGCGGCGAATTTTCATCCAATGCCGCGCTATACCGACATGCTGGGCCGTGACCTGTACCTCGACGCAACTCCGCGCCGCATTGTGTCGCTGGTACCCTCGCAAACCGAACTCCTTTATGAACTCGGACTCGAAGACCGCATCGTCGGCATCACCAGGTTCTGTGTACACCCGTTTCACTTCAAATCGGTGAAGAAGGTGGTGGGCGGTACCAAAAACGTCCGGATTGAAAAAGTAGCCGCCCTGTCACCCGACCTCATTGTCTGCAACAAAGAAGAGAATACCGAAGAGATGGTCAAAGCGCTCTCAGCCATTGCCCCCGTGTGGGTGTCCGACGTGGCCTCGCTCGACGATAACTACCGCCTCATACAGGCCTTTGGCGAACTGTTCAACTGCCGGGTAGAGGCGCGTAAATGGGAAGACAAGATCCGGTTTGCTGCCACCGACTTCGAACGGTTCATGGCGGAGGTGCCCGAACGTAAAGCGGCCTATTTTATCTGGAAGGAACCCTGGATGGCAGCCGGGGGCGGGACCTTTATCCACAACATGATGACGCTGAACCGCTTCAGGAATATCTACGGCGAACGCGAACGCTACCCCGAAGTCATCGTACCCCGCATCCGGCTCGAAGGCGACCCCGAACTGGTGCTGCTGTCGTCGGAACCGTATCCGTTCAAAGACGAAGATGCCTTTGAGATCGGACGGCGCACCCACCATGCCAAAACCATTTTCGTCGACGGGGAAATGTTCTCCTGGTACGGCTCGCGGCCACTGCGGGCGTTTGCGTACTTCCGGCAATTACAGGAGCGGTTGGGGTAAAAAACAGGGGACGGTCAAGGTAGAGGCGGCTATTGTAATAACAGCGTAGTCGGCCCTTTAGACGTCGAGTAGAAATGTCTCGGGGTCAAAAAAGACGTTACAAGGGCTGCCTAAGTGTAATTCCTCGCTCATTCAGTGTTTGGCGTGTAATCTCACCCCGCAAGTAAGCACGTAAAAGCGCTTTATCGGCCAGGTACTTTTCGGCAGCGCTTTTTGCAGGGATATTTTTTTTGGCTTTCAAAATCGGAATATATATCGCAAACGTAAACAATTCCTTCAATAGTTTTGTTAGTGGAATATTTTTTTGTGACAACCTACACAAGGCACAAAATAAAAGGCCGGAACCCACGTCCCGGCCTTTCAAACTCTAACTAACCAAACCAAATATTGTAAAATAATTTACCTTTCAAATATCGTAAATTTTTCATTGCCAGTCTGTTAACGGAACGTTATTTTTATGTAAGTACGACCGTCACGCCGAAGCGGTTTCCCTACTTAGGATCCTGCATCGCAAACACTTTTTTCAGCAGGGGAGAGGTACGCGCGTCGAGTCGTTGCCGGATGTTCAGCTCTTCCAACGCAATCATTACAAACACACCGTCCAGCGCTTTGTTCGTGACATAGTCGGTGATATCCGGATTTACTTTCGTTACCAGCGGAATCGTATTATACTTCGAAATGAGGGTCGCCCAGATTTGGTCGGCTCCGACTTTACCGAGGGAGGCCTGAACGATCGGACTGAACTTCGCGTACAGCGCGGCGCGGGTGCTGGTACGGAGGTACTGCGTCGCGGCGTCGTTCTTTCCCATCAGGATGTTCTTCGCATCGGTGATGGTCATCTTCCGGATGGCATCCACAAAAATCGGCGTTGCTTCCTTCACCGCATCTTCCGCCGCACGGTTCAGCGCCTTCACCCCATCGTCGGCCAGTTTGCCTAACCCCGCCTTGCGAAGGGTGGTTTCCACTTTTTTGAGTTCATCTGGAAAGAGGATCTTCACCTTGTCGTTTTTCAGGAAGCCGTCCACCGCCGTGAGTTTCGTCACCTGGGTGTTCACGCCTTTTTGCAGCGCTTCCCGCAATCCGCCTGCGATATCCACCCCGCCGGTGCCTGTCGCCGTTTTTACTTTGTCTTTCGCCTGGTTGAGGATACCTTTGAGTTGCGCCTGTGATACCATCGGCACCAACACAAGCAGATACAGTAGTTTTTTCATATCTCGATGTTTGGGCGAAAGTTCGGTAAAGTCGACGATTGGATGTGGTAACGACATGTTAAAAAGTGGCGTGTCAGGGTAACGACTTAATTTCCTACTTTTATACGGCGGCGGATTGCCTCCCATTACTTCCACGCTTATGCCAACCACGTTACTTGAAAAAGACCTGGAGGCCTCGATTGGCCTGCAGAAATATTATGTTTCCGTCGCCTGGCGGAACGGCACGCTCGTCATGGACGAACCCGAGAAGATCGGCGGACGTGACCTTGGGCCCGATCCGTATACGACCTTACTCGCCTCGCTGGCGGGTTGTACGCTGTCGACGCTTCGGATGTATGTCGACCGCAAACAGTGGGACATACCCGAAATGCGGGTGACGTTGAATATGTACCACGACACCGATACGCATACCGTCATCACAAGACAGCTCGCATTCCCGGGCGTGTCAGATCCCGCCACCCTCGAGCGCCTGATCGTCATCGCGAAAAAGTGCCCGGTCTCGAAAATCCTGGAAAACCAGATCACCATTCAAACTACTACCTAAAAATATGGACATACAACACGAAGACAATGGCACCAAAGGCCGCTTTTTTGTCGCCGAAAACGGCAAGACCCTGGCCGAAATGACCTACACCTGGGCCGGCACCGACCGGATCATCATCGACCACACCGAAGTCAGCGATGTGCTGCGCGGTAAGAACGTCGGGAAACAACTCGTAATGGGCGCCGTGAATATGGCCCGCGATAAGAAAATCTCCATCATCCCGCTGTGCCCGTTCGCTAATAGTGTATTCAAAAAGACGCCCGACATACAAGACGTCCTCTAAAACCCTTTGCCATGGATAAGAACAACATCAGGAAAGAATACAGCAACGGCGATATCACCATCGTGTGGCAGGCCGGCCTTTGCATCCATTCCGGCAACTGCGTCCGGAACAGCCCGAACGTCTTCCAGCCCAAAACCCAACCCTGGATCAAACCCGAAGCCGATTCGTCCGAACACATCATGCAGACCATCGACAAATGCCCGTCAGGTGCCTTGTCCTACATCCGCAAAGCCCCCGAGAACTACAGCAACCTCGTCGAAGCCCTCGACGCACTGCGCGCACAGGGTTATACCGAAGACTTCAACCTCAAACAAAATTGCCTCGAATGCCGCAACGGTGAGTACAAGATTTTCCACGATGAATTCCACATCGACAAATCCTTCCGCTTCGATGCCAACACCGACCCCGACGACGAAAGCATCCTCTACGCCATTTCGTCAGAGAAATACCAACTAAAAGGCGTATTGGTCAATGGCTACGGCAACAGTTCGGAACCGCTGACGGATGAGATGTTGGATAAGTTGCGGTAGGTTGATAGCCAAAAGACGGAGGAGTTTTTCACCGGATTGAATCGTTGATTATAATAGTATTCTTTAATCATACGACAAATTCGAATCGTTGCGCCGTCACCGTTCCTTCCAAACCCGTCTCCCCTTAGACCCCCGCCAAAACTCGAATAACTCTTTGTCTGGATCCACCACAAAAAGAAGATGGGGAACATACGCTGATAATTTGTTCAATTGAACAGCCATCTGACGGTCCGGGACGGCTACGCAAATCAGCTCCCAGGTAAGCATATGCCCCATCTCCTTTGAGGACAATTTTATACCCAGCGCCCTCAGAAGCAAACGGATCTTTTGGTCGTTCAACGCCCTGATTTGGGCGTCCAACACGTTTAATTCGTCCAAAAACGTATCTGCAATAATAACTTTCGACATGTTCGATCGTAATAGTGAATCGTGACTAAAACGGTAAAATCATGATTGTGGTGTGCCTGTATCGTTTGTCTCGCCTTGTGCACACGCCGCTATGTCTTGTCCTGAAATAACTATACACAAATTTTCAGTGTATGGAACAAGAAGGAAAATTGGCTAATTGCCAGCACGAGGGAAAACAAAGTCATTTTGATCCTCGATTAATTGCAAAGATTGTAAGTGAGGTTGAGGCGGGTTTGCCTCGCAAGGAGGCCAACCGGATTTATGGCCTTGGAAAAAGTACTTTGTGCATTTGGATGCGCAAATATGGTTCGAGTCACTATCACGAGAAGATAAAGCGCCGGAGCTATACAAAATTGCAAAAGCGCACCATTGTCAGCGCTGTAGAACAGGGTAGAATGAGTATCAGTGAAGCGTGTAGCGCTTATGGTATAAAAGACGCGAAGTTGATTCGTGCCTGGCTTTTGAAATACAGGGAAGAAAAAGTGGATATTTGTACTGTAATCCCATCGGTCATGTCCAAGAAGCCCGCCCTGAAGGATGCTGCAGAAGTCGAATCGCTCCGCAAGGCGCTGCAGGAAGCTGAGATGAAGATCAAGGCATTGAACACCCTTATCGATGTTGCCGAAGAACAGCTTAAAATTGATATCAGAAAAAAGCCTGGTGCCAGGCAGTCCTCAAAATGAAACAAGACTATCCGCGTTGCGGAATAGGAATGTTATGTGGGCTGTTTGGCAAAACCCGACACGCGTATTATGATACGCTCTGGCGCAGGGAAACGGGGCTTATAGAGGAAGATATCATCCTTCAGGAAGTGCAGAGGCTTCGCAAGTCATTGCCTCGTGTGGGCACCCGAAAACTCCTTCATCTGTTAGGTCCGGTGTTGGTATCACACCAAATTCGCATTGGCCGCGATGCCCTTTTCGATCTCTTACAGCGACATCGTTTATTGGTGCGCCAACGCAGGCGAAAAGCCATCACCACCGATTCACGCCACTGGATGCGTAAATATGGCAACCTGATAAAAGATATAGTGATAAACAGGCCCGAGCAGGTTTGGGTAAGCGATATTACTTACATCCGTATGTCTAACCAGTGGGGCTACCTGAGTCTGATTACCGATGCTTATTCAAGAAAAATCATGGGATACAGTTTTCGTAGTGACCTGCAGGCTGAAGGTTGTGTTCAAGCGCTGCAAATGGCACTGGACAATCGTGCCTACAACGCTACCATCACGCATCACTCTGACAGGGGATCTCAATATTGCTCAGCTCTATACGTCAGCCTACTACAACAAAACAACATCAGGATCAGTATGACAGAAAATGGCGACCCTTACGAGAATGCAATTGCAGAAAGGGTAAACGGCATCATCAAAACAGAGTTCAATCTGCACACCAGCTCTTTAGGTTTTGAACAAACCGGGAATCAAATAGCGAAAAGTATCAAGGCCTACAATGAACTACGTCCCCATGCGAGCTGTAACTACTTAACCCCGGAAGAGGCTCACCTTAATTTAAAACCGCTCACAAAGCGATGGAAAAACTATCACACACAAAACAAGAGTAAATCTCAATGTATAGCTGACCTAGGATTATGAATTACATTTGTATAACTAAAACAGGATTTATTTACCAATCTGTATAGCTATTTTAGGACGCGACACTATACAGGGATACTGCATGGATACTGCATAGATAAAGCATAGATAAAGCATGGATAATGCATGTGAATGTGACAGATTGGCTTCAGCGGAGCAGTACGTTTCGTACAATCAACCGGTCTTACCAACGATGCCGTACCGAGAGTTCAGGGTTGATAGTTCACAGTCGAAAGTTGACAGTTTACGGTTGACAGTTTACAGTCCACAGAGTTTTTTCTCACGTGAACCGATCCAACTCAAAACTCAACACTCAAAACTCGACTCCCTGGTTGTTTTTTCTCGCGTGAACCCCTTCCAACCCAAAACCCAACACCTCACGAAAACACCACCGTTCTATTGTCATACACAATCGTCCGCCGCTCCGCATGCAGTTTGACGGCACGGGCCAACACAATTCGTTCGAGGTCGCGTCCTTTTGAGATGAAATCCTCGATGGAATGGCTGTGCGTCACGCGGGTAATGTCCTGTTCGATGATCGGGCCCTCGTCGAGTTCCGCCGTCACGTAGTGGCTGGTCGCCCCGATGATTTTCACCCCACGACGAAAGGCCGAGTGATACGGTTTCGCCCCCGGAAACGCCGGCAGGAACGAATGGTGGATGTTGATGATGCGGTTACGGAAACGCGCGATCAACCCCGGCGTGATGATCTGCATATACCGCGCCAGGACGATGAAGTCGATACCGAAGGCCTCCATCAGTGCGAAATGCGCCACTTCGCCCTCCTCACGGATGTCTTTCGTAAACGGCACATGCCGAAACGGAATCCCGAAGCGCACCGCCACCGGTTGCAGGGCGGTGTGGTTGCTCACGATCAGCGCGAGGTCGGCAGGCAATTCCCCCGAACTGTGGCGCCCCAACAAATCGTAGAGGCAATGGTCGTATTTCGACACAAACAGCGCCATCCGCGGCCGTTCACCCGCATCATACCATTCCCACGACATCCCGAAACGCTCCGCTACCGCCGTCCGGAACGCCTCCCGCGAAAGCCTCGCATCGGCCGACTCGAATTCGAGCCGCATAAAGAACACATCCGCCGGCGCATCGACGTGTTGGTCGAGATACACAATGTTGCCGTTGTGTCCGGCTACAAACGCGGTAACCGCGGCAATGATGCCCTGTTGGTCGCGGCAATGGATGAGGAGGGTCGTTTTTTGCATGGGAATCAGGCGTATACGTGGGTGCTTTCCTCCCAAATCTATCGTTTTTACGCCAAAACCCACAGTGGGTTCGGTATTTTTACATAATGTGCCGAAAGAGGGGAGATTTTTTGAAAAATCTGTAAATTGCGCATGCGAAAAATGCGCCCTCTAAAATGGAACAAGCCCAGCCCTATACTCCCGTACACAAAGTCCGTATCGTAACCGCCGCGTCGCTATTCGACGGACACGACGCTGCAATCAACATCATGCGCCGGATTATCCAGTCAACCGGAGTGGAAGTCATCCACCTCGGGCATGACCGCAGCGTGGAAGAAGTGGTCAACACCGCCATCCAGGAAGATGCCAACGCAATCGCGATGACGTCGTACCAGGGCGGACACAACGAGTACTTCAAATACATGTACGACCTCCTCAAAGAAAAAGGGGCTGGGCATATCAAGATATTCGGCGGAGGCGGAGGCGTCATCCTTCCCTCTGAAATCGCCGAGCTGCACGAATACGGCATCGAACGCATCTATTCCCCCGACGACGGACGCGCCATGGGCCTCCAGGGTATGATCAACGACCTCGTCAAACGGGCCGATTTTGCCGTCGGTGACAAACTGAACGGAGAAGTCGACCACCTGCAGGAGAAAAACCCAACGGCCATCGCACGGCTCATTTCCTCAGCCGAGAATTTCCCCGAGGTGGCCAAACCCGCCATGGACGCCATCCACGAGAGGAACAAAGGCGTTTCGACACCGGTGCTGGGTATTACCGGAACGGGTGGGGCAGGTAAGTCGTCATTGGTAGACGAACTCGTACGCCGCTTCCTGATTGATTTCCCTGAGAAGACGATCGGACTCGTCTCAGTCGATCCGTCCAAACGGAAAACCGGCGGCGCGCTCTTGGGCGACCGCATCCGGATGAACGCCATCAACAACCCGCGCGTCTTCATGCGTTCCCTCGCCACCCGCCAATCGAACCTGGCCCTGTCGAAATATGTGGCCGAAGCGATTGAAGTACTCAAAGCCGCCCAATACGACCTGATCATCCTCGAAACCTCCGGAATTGGGCAGTCCGATACTGAAATACTCGACCATTCCGATGTGTCACTTTATGTGATGACACCCGAATTCGGGGCCGCCACCCAACTCGAGAAGATCGACATGCTCGACTTCGCCGACCTGGTAGCCATCAACAAATTCGACAAACGCGGGGCCCTCGACGCCATCCGCGACGTCAAGAAGCAATACCAGCGCAACCACAACCTGTGGGACGCCAATCCCGATACCATGCCGGTCTTCGGTACGATCGCCTCCCAATTCAACGATCCGGGCATGAACAGCCTGTATAAGGCCATTATGGACAAGATCGTCGAGAAGACCTCCGCCGACCTGAAATCGACGTTTGAGATTACCCGCGAAATGAGTGAGAAGATCTATGTCATCCCACCCAACCGCACCCGCTACCTGTCGGAGATTGCCGAGAACAACCGCAAATACGACCGCGTGGCGCGCACCCAACAGGAAGTCGCGCAAAAACTATACGGCATCTACAAAACACTCGAAACCGTTTCCGGCGTCAAACCGATGTTGACGAAAGCAGGCATTGACGAAAGTTCGCTTTCTACAACGGCCTCGCTGTCGGCCCAAAGGGAAGACACCAATTTCGATGAAAACCGCATCTTCCTCAACCTGTTGCTGAACCAGTTCGACAAAGTCAAAATGGATCTCGATCCATATAACTGGGACGTGATACTGGGCTGGGAAACCAAGGTCAACCGCTACAAAGACCCCGTCTATTCCTTCAAGGTCCGCAACAAAGAAATCCGCATCGCCACCCACACCGAGTCGCTGTCGCACTCCCAGATCCCGAAAGTGGCGCTTCCGAAATACGAAGCATGGGGTGAGATCCTGCGCTGGGTGTTACAGGAAAACGTGCCGGGCGAGTTTCCGTTCACGTCCGGACTCTACCCGTTCAAGCGGGAAGGCGAAGATCCGTCGCGGATGTTTGCCGGTGAAGGCGGACCCGAACGCACCAACAAGCGCTTCCATTACGTGAGCATGGGCATGCCGGCCAAGCGCCTTTCCACAGCTTTTGATTCGGTGACGCTTTACGGAAACGATCCTGACCTGCGTCCCGATATCTACGGAAAGATCGGAAATGCCGGCGTATCGATCTGTTGTCTCGATGATGCGAAGAAACTCTATTCCGGTTTCAACCTCGCCGATCCGATGACCTCCGTGTCGATGACCATTAATGGTCCGGCCCCGATGTTGCTCGGCTTCTTCATGAACGCCGCCATCGACCAGCAGTGTGAGATATACATCAAGGAAAACCAACTGGAAGACGTCGTAAATGCCAAAATAGACGAAATCTACAAGCAAAAAGGCACCAAACGTCCGTCTTACCAGGGCAAACTCCCCGAAGGAAATGACGGTCTCGGCCTGATGCTGCTCGGTGTAACCGGTGACCAGGTGCTGCCGGCCGACATCTATGCCGACATCAAGACCCGTACGCTGCAACAGGTGCGCGGTACCGTCCAGGCGGATATCCTCAAGGAAGACCAGGCGCAGAACACCTGTATCTTCTCTACCGAATTCGCCCTCCGTTTGATGGGCGATGTACAGTCGTATTTTATTGAAAAGAGCATCCGGAACTTCTATTCCGTATCCATATCCGGTTACCATATCGCCGAAGCCGGTGCCAACCCGATTACGCAGTTGGCGTTTACGCTGGCCAACGGTTTCACCTATGTCGAATACTACCTGAGCCGCGGCATGGACATCAACGATTTCGGTCCGAACCTGTCGTTCTTCTTCTCGAACGGCATCGATCCGGAATACGCCGTTATCGGTCGTGTAGCCCGTCGTATTTGGGCGAAGGCACTCCGCGACAAATACGCCGCCAACGAACGCGCCCAGATGTTGAAATACCACATCCAGACGTCCGGTCGTTCGCTGCACGCACAGGAGATCGATTTCAACGACATCCGTACCACCCTGCAGGCGTTGTATGCCATTTACGACAACTGTAACTCGCTGCATACCAATGCCTATGACGAGGCCATCACGACCCCTACCGAGGAGTCTGTCCGCCGCGCCATGGCCATCCAGCTCATCATCAACAAAGAGCTAGGACTGGCGAAGAACGAGAACCCGATCCAGGGCTCCTTTATCATCGAAGAACTCACCGACCTGGTAGAGGAAGCCGTATTGGCCGAATTCGACCGCATCACTGAAAGAGGCGGCGTCTTGGGTGCGATGGAAACCATGTACCAGCGTTCGAAGATACAGGAAGAGAGTCTGTATTACGAAACCCTCAAGCATACCGGTGAGTTCCCGATCATCGGCGTCAACACCTTCCTGAGTTCAAAAGGCTCGCCTACGGTCATTCCGGCCGAGGTCATCCGCGCCACCGAAGAAGAGAAACGTTACCAGATCGACATGCTGGCCGAACTGCGCAAAGGCAACGCAGGCCGTGAGGAAGAAATGCTCCGCCGCGTGCAGGATGCCGCCATCAACAACCGCAATATCTTTGCCGAACTGATGGAGGCCACGAAAATCTGCTCGCTGGGACAGATCACATCCGCGTTGTTTGAAGTAGGAGGGCAGTATAGAAGGAATATGTAACTACGGCTTAGCTGTCGGTTCGATGGCAGGCTCCCGTTTCTTCGCAATACGGTTCAACCGGATCATTAAGACGATCGTCAGTAGGGAAACGCCGCTTACTACATACCCCAGGGTAGGGTAGTGCTCCAGCGGTTTTCCTTCCGCCGGCTGATAGACGATAAATCCCGCCACGACGGCGGCAAAACCACCCGCCACCTGCTGCATTGACGAGGTAATTGCCATATACGCCCCGCGGTCGGCCTGATCCGGAATGGCCGTGTTGATGGCCTGCGAAGGCACAATCCGGCTCATGATACCCATGAACATAACGACATTGACGGTGATCACCAGCCAAAGCGGCGTCACGGACAGATGGGTGTAAATGAGGCACATCACGATGGTAATCGCCGTCCCTCCGATAAAAATCTTGATTTTATCGAAGCGGTCGCTGAGCTTTCCGATCACGGGCATGATGACCAGTACCGAAATACCGGCAGCCAGAAATACCAGGGGAAGGTCCTCGCGCGCAATCCCCACATTATTCACCATAAAGGCGCTGCCGAAGGGTTGCAGCATGAAACCGCCGACCGATAATAACGCCACCGTGCTAAACCCGATGCGATAGTCCCGTTTCTGGACGGTGTGCCACAAATGCGCCAGGGCATTCCGTTCCGACTGCAGTTTCAAATGCGCGTCAACAGGCTTCAGGCGCACGAGCAACACAATCCCCAGCACAATCCCCAGCGCCACGACCATCAGGAAGGCCGAATGCCAGCCCCAGTGGTTCGCGAGGTAAATTCCCATCGGCACACCCAATATCTGGCTACTGCCGAACGCCATGGTGATGAAACCCATGACCCGACCACGTTGGTTGGGCAGGAACAGGTCGGTGACGATGGCGAGGGTGATCGAACCGATGACACCGCCAAAGCAACCCGTGACAATCCGTGCGATAAGCAGCATCCAGTAATCGGTCGCCAGCGCGCAACAAAGGGTGCCTATCAAAAACCCGGTGTAAAAAAATAGCAGCAGTTTCTTCCGATCGAATTTATCGGCAAAACCCGCTGCCAATATGCCCGACGCACCGGCGCTGAAGGCATAGGCCGACACCACCGTGCCGAATTGGGCCGTCTTCATGTTGAGTTCACTCATTAGGATGTCGCCCAACGGCGAAATGATCATGAAATCGAGAATCACCGTGAATTGCAGCAGGGCCACAAGGGCAATGACGAGTTTTTGGTATCCGGTAAAGGCCGGAATCTCCGTTTTTACAGTCATGGATATTAGTGAATTTGTGGATTTTTGGCGCGTAGCAATAAGACGGCGGCCCACAGTTGCACCAGGCATTGTAAAAGATTGACCACACCCAGTATCGGGTCGGCGGAAAGGTTCTTTACAATCACCGGAGTGCCGATGATGCCGAGCGCTGCAACCGCGATATACACATACTTCACCCACACAATCCCCTTACGGATTCCGATTGCACAGGCAGCAATGAGGGATAGCATGATGAGTCCGGTGATGACAAACCCCGTGCGTGTCATGCCATGGCTCGGTATCCCAAAGAAAAGGTTATAGACGCCAAATAGCAGGGTAAGGAAAATGAGACGGGAGGCTTTCGCAAAGTTGGGGTGTAAAGGCGTCGCCATGTCGCAAAACTCGATTTTTTCCAAATGTACGCATTTCCTATATTTGACCCATGCATCAACCGATGCCTTGTTGCCATTTTTAGAGCGCTGATAGACAGCCATCTGTTTTCCACCTAATACCGAATGAAATGAAAAATACAATACGATTGTTTCTTTTGTTGGCTTTCGCTTCCGTTAAGGCGCAGGTTACCTATCCGTCAACCGATTTTGCAAGTGTAGGGGATACGTTTCTCGTGTCGCATGCTACCAACGGACTGGCATTATACGACTTCACGCTGACGGGAGCCAACTATAGTTGGGACTTCTCATCCCTCCAGGCCACCACGCAGGAAACCATTTCCTATGTCGATCCGGCCACGACGGGCTTCAAAACGACCTGGTGCTTCCTGAACGGGTACTTTTTTAACTGCAACAGCCAGTTTTCCAACGCGTTTAATCTGGCCTCACCGGTTTCGGACGGACTCGAACTGCAGGGTTACGGACTCACCGACCTCACCGCCCATTATAAAGTGACAAGTTCGTCGCTCCAGGCCAAAATGCTGGGCGCCAACATTACCGTAAACGACCTGACCGTGCCGCTGACCGTCGATTATTCCGACGCGGATGAGATTTACGACTTCCCTATTACCTACAACACCACCTTTACACACACCGCTGCATTTACGCTCGACTTGAACAGTTTTGGTGTGCCATTGCAATATGCATCCGCCTCCACCCGCACCAATGTGGTAGAAGGATGGGGCAGCCTGGTGACGCCCTATGCCACGTTTACGAACGTGCTGAAGATGAAGACGACACTCGTAACCGATTACACCATCACCACTACACAGGGTGTCACGCCGGTGTCGCGCACGACCGTGACCTACAAATGGTTTGACCCGAGCAAAGGCATCCCCGTGCTGGAAGTCACGGGCGATCTGGTAAACGACGTCTGGATTCCGACCGACATCACCTACATCGACAATCCGCAGTGCCTCGACCCCGTGGCCTTGTTCGGTTATTTCCCGATCACGCCTACGATTGACGCGACCACGCAGTCGGCCGTCGTGTCGTTCATCAACGCCTCCGTCAACTACGACCAATACAGTTGGCAGTTCCCCGACGGCACCACGAGTGCAGCCCAAACACCGGAATTCACCTTCGATTGTCCGGGCACGTATGATGTCACGCTTACCATTACCAACACGTTTTGCGATCCTGACCTGACGGATACGCTGACCCTGCCGGTCGTGGTTACCGATCCCGAAAACGTCTACACGAATGAAGTTTTGGTGGAAGGAAACGTCCTTACCGCCGTGCGTTCCATTCCCGGCACGACCTACCAATGGTTCATCTGCGACGGAGAGATGATTCCGGATGCGAATTCGAATACCCTGACCGTTCCCGGAAGTGGCAGCTATTCCGTCCAACTCACGACAAATGGCTGTGTCAGCATGTCGGATTGCTACACCCCACAATTAGGTGTGGATGAGGTAAACGGGTCAAAGTGGACGCTGAGTCCGAATCCGGCCACTTACCAATTTACCGTAACCGGTGCACCTGACGATCTCAAGATTGCAATCTACGATGTGGCGGGTAAAAAGGTGGCATCCGGCACGGATGTATCGCGTTTGGCACCCGGACTCTACCTCGTCGTACTGCGCTCAGCAGCCGGAAGCGAGGTGGTGAAACTGGTGAAGCAGTAACCGCTGCAAACCTTCCGATACGGCTTTCGGCGCACGTCGTGATTTCTTATATTTGAGGATGCTACGATCGCTGTTACCCATCCTATTTCTTGTTTTTTCGTACGGCAGCCAGGCCCAACAGTCGAAATCGGTTGATTTCCGGACCGCTAACGGGCGTTTGACCTTCGTACATGCCGAGAAAAAAGTCAGTGGGACGGCGCGCTATACCTTCGACCTCCTGCGCCGTGTGGATACTGTATACCTCGATGCCCGGAAGATGCAGGTCGATTCTGTGCGATTGAATGGGAAAAAGGCGGCCTTCGTCCTTACCGACAAACAATTGAAAATCGTCCTTCCTAAGAAACGGAAGAAAAAAGGCAACCAACTCGCGTTTACCTACACCGCTTCACCCCGTCAGGCGCTCTATTTCACCGGACAAGGAGAAGGCGCGCAGATTTGGTCGCAAGGGCAGGGGAAGTTCACCAGCAACTGGTTCCCATCGCTTGATGATACCAACGATAAGATGGTTTTTTCGCTGTCATTTGAAGTGCCGGAGGGCCAAATTGGCGTCTCAAACGGCCAGCAGGTGGGATCGAAAAGCGGTCGGCGCGTATCGTTTGCGATGCAACAGCCCATGTCGTCCTATTTGCTGATGGTGGCCATCGGACGGTTTACGTGCTTCCGCGATACGTCTAATTCGGGCGTGCCGATGGAGTTTTACCTCGAGCCGGCCGATTCCGCCAAGTTCGAAGCGACCTACCGCTATTCGCGTCGCATCTTCGATTTTTTCGAACACGAGATCGGCGTACCCTATCCCTGGAACATCTACCGTCAATTGCCCGTACAGGATTTTTTATATGGCGGGATGGAAAACACTACCTCCACGCTGTTCGCCCGCAATTATGTGGTCGACAGTATCGGCTGGAACGACCGCGACTATACCAACGTCAACGCCCACGAACTCGCCCATCAATGGTTCGGTGACCTCGTGACGGCAGCGTCCGATGATCACCATTGGCTGCAGGAAGGTTTTGCCACCTATTATGCGTTATTGGCCGAACGGGAGGTATTTGGAGACGATTACTTCCAATTGCGGTTATACGAAAATGCCGTGCAGATCGAGCGCAGCAAAGAACAAAAGCCCGTGGTGGGTGCTGGTGCCAGTTCCCTGATTTATTACCAAAAAGGAGGCTGGGCGCTGCATGCCCTTCGCGAAACCATCGGTGAGGCCCTCTTTCGGAAAGCGGTGGAGGCCTACCTTCGAAAGTACCAATTCCGGAACGTCACCACCGAACAATTCCTGGCAGAAGTCGAACGCGTAGCTCCTGCATTCGATAGCGCCGCCTTCCGACGAAAGTGGTTGGACAATCCCGATTTCGATATGGAAGAAGCGTTGCGGCTATTGCGGAAGAACTCCTTCATGCAACGCTATTTTGAGGTGTCGGGATTAGAGGAGCAACCGTTTGAAGCCAAAAAGGAGCGTTTTGCCACGCTGCTTGCGGGCGACGATTATTGGCCTATTAAAGAAGAAGTGGTCTTCCAACTGACGCAGTTGGCATTCGACGAAAAGAAGGCGCTTCTGGAAACAGCCCTCGCCACGAACGACGTACACATCCGGCAGGCGGTAGCGCGGACGATGGGTAAAATTCCGGCGGAGGCGTATGCGATGTATGCGGCCCTGCTCGACGATCCGTCCTACATCACCAAAGAAATCGTTTTGAACGCCCTGTGTTCGCAGTTTCCTGAGAAGCGGAAGGAACTGCTCGACAAAACCCGAGGGATTGAAGGATTCAGCGATAAGAACCTTCGCATTCTCTGGCTGACGCTGGCGTTAAAGGCCAAGGACTATGATCCGGCCGGTAATGCCGCGTATTACGACGAGTTGTTGCGGTATGCGTCGCCTGCTTACGAGAGCGACGTCCGGGAGAATGCGCTTACGAACCTGTTGTTCCTCGACCCAAACGACACCAATGCGTTAGAGGCGTTGGCAAGGGCGACGGTTCACCACAAATGGCAGTTCGTGAAATTCAGCCGCGACCGCATCCGAAACCTGATCAAAAAAGAACGCTATCGTACGTTTTTCAGTGAATTGCTGGCGAAGTTGCCTGACGCGGAACGGACGGCGGTCGAAAACCTACTCAAGGAATCCAAATGAAAGCACTCGTCATTTCCGGTGGCGGCAGCAAAGGCGCCTTTGCGGGCGGCGTTGCCCAGTATTTAATGGAGGAGAAGAAACACGAATACGACCTTATGCTCGGCACCTCGACCGGTAGCCTGCTCATCCCGCATCTTGCGTTGGGGAAAGTGGATAAAATACGGGACATATACACCAATGTTAACATGAAGAACATCTTCAATGTGAACCCGTTTCTCGTCCGGACGCGAAACGGAATGCAGACCGTGTCGATCAACCACTTCAATGTCATATGGCAGTTCCTTCGCGGCAAGCGTACCTTCGGCGAAAGCCGGAAACTCCGCAAGTACATCCGGCGGAATTTCACCCGGCAGGAATTCGAAACACTGAAAGCCTCGCGACAGAATATCGTGGTGACGGTCACGAACCTGGCACGGAATGAAGTCGAATACAAATGCATCCGCGATTACGACTACGACGCTTTCTGCGACTGGATCTGGATTTCCTGTAATTACATTCCCTTCATGAGCCTGGCAACGGTCAACGGGTGTGAGTACGGCGACGGCGGTTTCTCAAGCCTGGTACCCATCCGTGAGGCCATCGAACGGGGCGCAACCGAAATCGACGTCGTCGTATTGGAAACGGAAACGTTGGCTGAGCCGAAGGCAGTAGGGAAGAACCCCTTTTCGCTGATGGTCAACCTTTTCGGTACGCTGCTCGACCAGGTCGAAAAACACGACATCGCCATCGGCAAACTGGCGGCCAATGCCAAAGGTGTCAAACTCGATTTTTACTACACGCCCGTGGCGCTGACGACCAATGCGTTAGTGTTCGACAAGGAAAAGATGAGGGAGTGGTGGAAACTCGGCTACGAATATGCCCGCAGTAAGAGCGAGATCGCCAGTGAAATCGGGAAAATGTGACGACATCATTTCCCGCAATCTGTACGGGAAACCCGTACCCTTTTTCGGCTAAAAAGACGTATTTTTGTACCTCTGAAAAACGACGATGAATACCGATAAACTTCTCGAACTGATGTTCTATGTGCTTCCGGCTGCCGTTACAGGTGCCGTGGCTTTTCATTTCTTCCGTACGTTCCTGGCGAATGAAGACAAAAAGCGCCGGTTTTCGCTGATGCGCGAAGGACGGAAAATCACGCTGCCCCTACGTTTGCAGGCCTACGAACGGATGACGCTGTTCATCGAGCGTACCGACCCTGCGAAGTTGCTGTTGCGGGTGACGCCGATTTCGACGGACAAGCACGAGTATGTCACCTATGTGATTGCCCATATCGAACAGGAGTTCGAGCACAACCTGACGCAGCAGATCTACATCTCGGATGAATGCTGGGCGGTGATCAATACGGCGAAAAGTGCCATCATCCAACAGTTGCGTAAAACAGCGTTATCGGAGGATGTCAAGGATGCGGACGCCCTTCGCGAAGCGGTCATTTTGGAAGGTTTCGGAAAGGAATCTGCCAGCTTTTCTGCCCTTTCGTTTATCAAGAACGAAGTATCGGAGATGCTATGAACATTGTCCGTTATCGTAAAACAAGGACCTGATCATGCAACGCTATCTCGACCAACTTAACGAAGCCCAACGCGCGCCCGTCCTGCAAAAAGACGGTCCGATGATCGTTATTGCCGGTGCCGGTTCGGGCAAGACACGCGTATTGACGATGCGTATCGCGTACCTCATGAATCAGGGCGTCGATGCATTCAACATCCTGGCGCTGACCTTTACCAATAAGGCGGCGCGTGAGATGAAGAAGCGGATTGCGGATATCGTGGGTTCCAACGAAGCGCGCAACCTTTGGATGGGTACGTTTCACTCCGTCTTCGCCCGTATCCTTCGGGCCGAGGCCGACAAATTGGGTTATCCATCGAACTTTACGATTTACGACACCCAGGATTCGGTGCGGCTGGTATCGGCCATCATCAAGGAAATGCAACTCGATAAGGACGTATACAAACCCAAGCAGGTGTTTGGTCGTATTTCCTCTTACAAAAACAACCTGATTACGGTAAAGGCCTATTTCAACGATCCGGAGTTGCAGGAAGCAGACGCCATGTCGAAGAAACCACGACTTGGTGAGATTTACGCCAATTATGTGGACCGCTGCTTTAAGGCCGGCGCCATGGATTTCGACGACCTGTTGCTGAAAACCAACGAGTTGCTGACGCGCTTTCCGGATGTGTTGTCGAAATACCAGAACCGCTTCCGCTATATCCTGGTCGATGAGTATCAGGATACGAACCATTCCCAATACCTGATTGTACGCGCGCTTTCCGATCGTTTCCAGAATATTTGTGTGGTAGGCGACGACGCGCAGAGTATTTATGCCTTCCGCGGTGCCAACATCAACAATATCCTCAACTTCCAGAAAGACTATGAGGGTGTGCAGATGTATCGTCTGGAGCAGAATTACCGCTCGACGAAGAATATCGTGGAAGCGGCCAATTCCATCATCGATAAGAACAAAGTCAAACTCGATAAAGTAGTTTGGACGGCCAACGACGAAGGCCCGAAAGTGAAGGTACACCGCAGTTTCACCGATGCCGAGGAAGGACGTTTCGTGGCCCAGACGATTTTCGAGGAAAAGATGCAGCAACAACGCCAGAACGGCCATTTCGCGGTGTTGTATCGGACGAATGCCCAGTCGCGGTCGATTGAAGACGCGCTGCGCAAACGCGACATCCCCTATCGGATATACGGTGGACTTTCGTTCTACCAACGGAAGGAAATCAAAGACGTACTGTGTTACCTCCGACTGGTGCTCAACCCAAAAGACGAAGAGGCACTGGTGCGGGTCATCAACTATCCGGCGCGCGGTATCGGCGATACCACCGTTGAGAAACTCACGATTGCCGCCAACCATTACAAGGTTTCGATGTTTGAGGTAATGGAAGCCATTGACCGCATCGACCTCAAACTGAATGCGTCGGCAAAGAACAAACTCTCCGACTTCGTTACGATGATCAAGAGTTTCCAGATCCTGAACGAAACGCATGACGCGTTCTTTATGACCGATCTCGTAGCGAAGAAGACCGGATTGGTGCAGGAATTGAAGAAAGACGCCACGCCCGAGGGGATCGCGCGTATCGAGAATATAGAGGAACTCCTGAACGGTATCAAGGACTTCACTGAAGGACAGAAAGAAGTCGACGGCGCACGTGGTTCATTGGCTGAGTTCATGGAAGACGTGGCACTGGCGACCGACCTCGATAATGATACCGGCGATGACGACCGGGTGGCGTTGATGACGATCCACCTGGCAAAAGGACTCGAATTCCCGTATGTGTTTGTAGTAGGGATGGAAGAAGACCTGTTCCCGAGCGCCCTCAGTCTCAACGCGCGTTCGGAACTCGAGGAAGAACGCCGCCTGTTTTATGTAGCCATTACCCGGGCCGAATACCAGGCGTATCTGACGTACGCCCAGTCGCGCTACCGTTGGGGAAAACTCAGCGACAGCGAGCCTTCCCGGTTCATCGACGAGATCGACGCCCAATACCTGGAATACCTGACGCCTGAAGACAACTCGTATCGGTACAAACCGATGATTAATACCGATATCTTTGGTGATGTCGACAAATCGAAGCTGCGACAAACGAAACCCGTTGCCGGCACACCACCGAAATGGATTACCGATAATGAACCCAAGCCCACGGCCGACATACGCCGCCTGAAACCGGTGAATTCGAGGCCTTCTTCGCCCATGTCCGACGGACCGAACCTCGTGATCGGCAATGTCGTGATGCACGAACGCTTCGGAAGAGGCGAGGTGCTGAACCTGGAAGGCGTAGGCGCCGATCGCAAAGCGGAAATCCGTTTTGAAGTTGGGGGTATCAAGAAATTATTGTTACGATTCGCGAAACTGGATGTGGTTCAGTAGGTAGTGGTTAGTAGTCAGTAGTTAGTAGTCAGTAGTTAGTAGTTAGTAGTCAGTTGTCCCGTAACTCACCACCCAAAACCCAACACCCAAACCTCCTTCTATGGCCCAATTCATCAAATTATACGAAGACAAACCCAACGAGGCGAACGTCGCACGTGTGGTGAAGGTGTTGCGCGAAGGCGGACTCGTGATTTATCCGACCGATACCGTGTATGGACTCGGTTGCGACATCATGAACAGTCGCGCGTTGGAACGTATTGCGCGCATCAAAGGCATCAAGATCGAGAAGGCGAATTTTTCGTTTGTATGTGCCGACCTTAGCCATTTGTCGGATTACGTAAAGCAAATCGATACCACGACATTCAAGATATTGAAACGGTGCCTACCCGGGCCTTACACCTTCGTATTGCCAGGAAACAACAAACTCCCACGCGAATTCAAGAAACGGGAAACCGTCGGGATTCGCGTGCCGGACAACAACATCGCGTTGGAAATCGTCCGACAACTGGGGAACCCAATAGTGTCGACCTCTATACACGATGAAGATGAGGTGTTGGAATACTCGACCGATCCCGAACTGATATTTGAAAAATGGCAGAACCTCGTAGACCTCGTTATCGATGGTGGCTACGGTGGGAATGAGCCGTCTACTATCATTGACCTTTCCGGTTACGAGCCCGTTGTGGTTCGGGAAGGAAAAGGCGACCCCGACGTTTTCTGATATGGGAAAACCACGCCATTATCTCGCGGCCATTTCCGCGTACATCATCTGGGGCACGTTCAGCCTGGTGCTGCGCCCTATCAAAGACCACGCACCGATCGACATCCTGTATTATCGGATTCTGTGTTGCCTGGGACTCGCGTTTTTCGTGCTGGTGCTATTCCGAAAAGAAAGCGTGAAAGCCAGCCGCGCGCAATTTCGGGCATTACCGCCCCGTCAACGCGCGCGTTTAATAGGTTGGAATTTGCTGGCGGGCGTCTTATTGACCGCCAATTGGTTCCTTTTTATCTATGTCATGAATTACGTCAGCGTGAAGGCGACGTCACTCGCGTATCTCGTATGTCCGATCCTGACGGCATTGCTGGCGTTCCTGCTGCTGAAAGAACCGATGAAGAAAGTACAATGGGTCGCGTTAGGGATGGGCGTAACGGGATGTATGATCCTCGCATTCGGACATCTATATGACTTGGTCTTGGCGGTTTTGGTCGGTTTTTCCTATGCCCTTTATTTAATCCTCCAGCGGAAGAACAAAGGGTATGACATGTTGTTGGTACTCTTTGTGCACATCCTGATTTCGGTGGTTGGGATGACACCGTATTACTTCGCTACGGCGGCAAGTGCGCCCGTGGATACTTCTTTTTACCTATTCGTGCTTGCCATTGCCATTTTCTTCACATTGGTGCCGATGTTGCTGAACCTGTTCGCACTCAGCGGTATTCGTTCGGGAACGGTAGGCATGTTGATGAACATCAATCCCATCATTGCGTTTTCGCTCTCGGTCTTTTATTTTGGTGAGAAGGCAGATGCGATGCAATACCTCGGGTATGGAATTATTTTCGGCTCGGTTATCGTATTTAACTGGAAGATGGGGAGTCGGGAAGTAGGGAAGTCCGAAAGTCGGGAAGACTGAAGTTCGGAAGAGGGGACGTAGAAAAAACTAATAGTAGTGTTGGCAAGGGAGAGAGGCATCGGAAGAACCTATGATTTTAGTATCTTAGATAGGTTTCCAGCCCCTTTACGATAACCCACTGGTTGTGCCATGAGTGACATACTTCGAAAACAGATCGAGAGAATAACGCCGCTTACTGACAGTGAGTTCGACTATATTTTGTCGCATTTTACCGCAAAGAAGCTCAAAAAGCACCAGTATCTCGTGCAGGAAAGCGATAAGGTAGACCATGATTTTTTTGTCACAAAAGGTCTTTTGAAGTCCTATTTCGTCAACCCCGAAGGCAAGGAACACATCATGCAGTTTGCGATGGAAGACTGGTGGATTACCGATTACCAGGCCTATTTCAACGAAACACCCGCTACCGTAAACATCGATTGCATTGAAGCGACCGAGGTGTTGTGCCTTTCTCTTCACAATCGGGAAAAACTGTGTTCCGAACTCCACAAAATAGAACACTTTTTCCGGAAGAAATCCAATGCCGGATACGTCGCCCTGCAACGGCGGATATTGTCGCTGCTCAACAGCAGTGCCAAAGAGCGGTATGAACAGTTGTTGCAGCAATATCCGACCTTGTTCCAGCGCGTGCCGAAGTCGATCATCGCCTCGTATCTCGGTGTTTCGCGGGAAACCCTGAGCCGCATCAGCTAAAGGTGTGATCTATATCACACAGAATGTGTGACCTATCTCCTTTTGGTAAAGCGACGAGCGCCGGAACTTTGTATTGTTAATTCAGCATTCCCAATTATGAAGCGCTTACTACAAAAAATGCTGCTCGGAATCACGGTCATGGCAGTTGGCACCGTGTATTCCTTTTCGCAACAAGCCACTGCACAAACCTCAAATCAAAGAAAAATGAGCAAGAAAATTTTATTTGTGGTGACGAGCCACGACAAGTTGGGCGATACCGGAGAATCTACCGGTTACTACCTGGGCGAAGTGTCGCATCCGTGGGCGGTGTTGACAGCCGCCGGTTATGAAATCGACTTTGTAAGTCCGAAAGGCGGCAATCCGACCTACTACGGAGCGAACACCGAAGATCCGGTCAATCGGCAATTCCTGGCGGATGCGACCTACCAGAAGAAAATCCAGAATACCCTGAAGCCGTCGGAAGTCAACCCGTCTGAATACGTCGCCATCCTGTATGCCGGTGGGCACGGCACCATGTGGGATTTCGCCGACAACGCTGAACTTGCCGAAATTGCCCGCGAAATCTACGAACACAACGGCATTGTCAGCGCCGTGTGCCATGGACCCGCAGGCCTGGTCAATATCAAGCTAAGCAATGGGAACTACCTCGTGAATGGAAAGAAAATCAATGCCTTTACCAACGAAGAGGAAGCGGCGGTGAAGCTGGAAAAAGTAGTACCCTACAGCCTGGAAACCAAACTCATTGAACGCGGAGCCCGATTCGAAAAATCAGGACTCTGGCAGGAACACGTAACAGTGGACCAGCGGGTGGTAACCGGCCAAAATCCGCAATCGGCACACGCGGTGGGTGAAGCCGTATTGGCCGAACTGAAAAAGTTGTAACTAGAGTTGAAAGGACTACAGGGCCACAACTCCAAAAGAATGTCTGTTCCTGTAACTTCGTGACTAATTGACGCCTTTAAAATAAAAACCTGTCTTCAAACGAGGACAGGTTTTTCTATTTCCAGCAAAAGTCTTCCGGTCTTCCCGACTTTCGGACTTTCAGACTTCCTATAGATTGAAAAGACCTACAAGGTTTTGGAAACCTTGCAGGTCGTCTTTCTTCCGAACTCCCGAACTTCAAACAAAGACAGGTTTTCTTATTTCCTGTAAAAGTCTTCCGGTCTTCCCGACTTTCCGACTTTCGGGCTTCCCCTAAGTTAAAAAGACCTACAAGGTTTTGAAAACCTTGCAGGTCGTCTTATTTTCGAACTTCCGAGCTTCCGAACTTCCGATCTTCAAACAAAAAAACCTGCCTCCAACGAAGACAGGTTTTCTTATTTCGATAAAAGTCTTCCGGTCTCCTGACTTTCGACTTTCGACTTTCAACTTTTCACTTTCGACTTACGTCCTATCAATTCTTTCCCTGCATATTCTTCATCTCCTTCTCAATCATGTCATAAAACTGATCGATCTTCGGCATGATGACGATACGCGTGCGACGGTTAGTGGCGCGGTTTTCGGCTGAGTTATTGTCAACCAGTGGCACGAATTCACCACGGCCGGCGGCAATGAGTTGTTTCGGTGCCACACCCAGGTCTTTGGTCAGTACACGAACGATGGAGGTAGCGCGTTTGACGGAAAGATCCCAATTGTCTTGTAGTACACCGTTGCTGATGTACGGCACGTTATCGGTGTGTCCTTCCACCATACACTCAAAATCAGGCTTCGCATTGATGACTTTCGCCACTTTCGAAAGCACTTCTTTCGCGCGGTCGGTCACGGTATACGAACCGCTCTTGAACAGCATTTTATCGGAGATAGAGATGAAGACTACGCCTTTTTCAACGTTTACTTCAATATCCGGATCGTTGATGCCTACTTCACGCTTCAGGCTCGTCACCAGTGCCAACGTCACGCTGTCTTTACGCGTAAGGGCATCCTGCAGGCGGGCAATCTTGAGGTCTTTTTCTTTAAGCGACTCGAGTGTCTTCTCGACATTTTTCGCTTGCTGGGCCGACAACGTCGTGGCGTTACCCATACTGTTGATCAGATCCGCGTTGTTCTTTTTCAGGTACTCGATTTGGGCGTTAAGCGCTTCTTTTTCAGAAAGGCAGGTGTTGAGTTTCACCGTAGCCGTATTGAGCAAATCCTGTATTTCTTTGTTTTTTGCCTCGCAGGCTGCGAGTTTTTTCTTCGTACCGCATGACGTGGTCAGCAACGCCAACACGGAAAGGGCTAAAACGATTTTACGCATGATCTTCGATTTTTAGTTCCTTGCAAAGGTAGGGCTATTTTCAATTTTAACAATTCCGGCGGAACCTAAACTAATGTTAAACCCCTTCGCCCGCCACCGTTTGGCAAGAATGTAGTTCTTGCGAACATTTGTGATTTTGTTGTAAATACGGCCAAGGTGTTATTTCCGGTCTTCCGAAACCCGACAGTTAACGTTGTGGCACCTTTCTGCTTCTCCCCTTATACAATATCAATAAACTATTCAAACGCTCCTGATCGGTATTGTAGTTATCTATTTTGAGGCTAATTGATCCTCGCCGATGGTCAAATCTCAGGTAATAATGACGTGTATACTTGCCGGCGCGCTCGCTGACGACTTCTTCGTTCTGAATCTCATTCCAATCATAGAATCGATTAGAAAATAGTCTGATTCCTTTTTCGTTTAGTATTATTTGGGGTTCCCTATTGGTGGCTTGTCTATATTTCTTGAAAGCGATAATGGTACCTGCCAGAATGGCCAGCGGGCCCACCACATACCGATCCGTTTGCGCGGTTAGATAAACGCCCAGCGCTGCAACGCCCAGCATTAGGAGCATTTCAGCGAAGTTTTTCCCCTTCGCATAAGTAATAATGGTTTCGTTAGGGATCGTCGGGTCGTCGTGAAATATATCTTCCCGCTTAAACTTCTCTTGCAGGAAAGCCCACTTTTCACGGTCTGTACGGCTGTGTGGTATTGTATTTGCAAACAAACTATCGTCTGGCCATAACAGCCGCTCCCTAATGGCCCGTTTCTTAAGCTCGTGTACATTCCGGACATTTTCAAATGCCCAAATCTTCCATTTCGTCCCCATTACATGCCACCAAAGCCAAGCCAACAGCAACGAAAGTCCAAAACCGGCAAATACTGTCCAAGAAGGAAGTATTCTTTGTGTTTGGAGCAAAATCGAAAGCAATGACACACCAAAAATAATACCGATTACCGGATAATTAAGCATTCTGCGCCCCCTGGCAATTGCTTGGTCAACCGAGACGGTTTCGTTCATAAATTTTTGTCGCTTTTTAGTTGTTGGTGCCACGACTTCACCTCGTGTACGGTACTTGCTTAGACTGAAACGGCCGTGCAAATCAGGACCAAAATAAGAAAAAGAAAACGGCTTGTCTTTTAGGTACAAGACCTACGGCCTTCCATCTGACTCCCGCCTAATGGATTGTCAGGTCATGCATTAGGCTACTACAGTTGGATACTATCCTCATCCTCCAAAAGTTGGCTGAATTCAGTCTTTTTTTTCTGGAAGTACAACCAGGGGATGCTCTTCACGTAAAAATAATCCGTCCGCTCCGACCCGCGTCGACGTCTGATATAACGCGGCAGGTAAAAGTAGAACGCCGCATGCGCCTTCAAAATCGCCCAAACATGCGACCACTGCATCGTTACGAAAAACCGCATACCCGCGACGCCATCCAATACCAATCGGCTGAAAAGTACACGGAAGGCCACGCGTTTCGGCAGGTTCTTTACCATCATGAAAAGCGAGTTGCGGAAATTGAGGTAGGTTTTCCGCGGATTCAGGTATTGCAACGTGGCGCCTCCGACGTGAAACACCACCGATTGGGGCTCGTACCGCAACCGGTAGCCATGGTTGAAAATCCGCCAACAGAGGTCAATCTCTTCCTGGTGGGCGAAGAAGTCGTCGTCGAAGCCTTTCATTTTCCGGAAAACATCCTTCCGGATAAAAAAACAGGCACCCGACGCCCAGAACACATCGCAGGCATCGTCGTATTGTCCGTTATCCACTTCCACCGTATCAAAAATCCGTCCGCGACAGAACGGAAACCCGAACTTATCGATGAAACCACCCGCCGCACCGGCATACTCAAAACGCGTCGGATCCTTGAAATCCCGTATTTTGGGTTGTATAACGGCCGTATCGGGTTCGTTGTGGAAACGTTCCAGTATCGGCTCCAGCCAATTTTCCGTCACGTCAATATCCGAATTGACCAGTGCATAAAGCGGTTCTTCCACCTGTTGGAGCGCCAGGTTGTAGCCTTTGGCATAGCCATAGTTGCCGTCGTTGCGGATGATGGTCACGTCCGGAAGATGCGCTTGCGTCCATGCGATCGAGTCGTCGGCGGATGCATTATCGGCCAGGTACACCCGGGCCTGCGGCGATAGGGCCACGACCTTGGGAAGGAATTGTTGCAGCAGGGCGACTCCATTCCAGTTGAGGATAACCACGGCAATTGCTTTCTCTCCGCTCATGTTAGGGGGTATTGGGGAAGTTCCCGCAGGAACCGGTAGCAGCTATTTTCAAAATCCATCCGGCAAAAATAATGATGCAGCCCGTTTGTGACCATCAGGTAATCGGCTTTCATCGTCAGGTTATAGCGCGCGATCTGGTCGAATGTGTCCTGCGAAATGCCCACGTGGGGCGCTTTGCATTCCACCAACAAAAAGATGCTGCCATCGGCATGAAATACGACCAAATCATAGCGTTTGGTGAGTCCGTTGACTTTCAGCAACTTCTCTACATTCACCCGCGATTTCGGAAAACCCAGTCCGTCGATGAGGTAGCGCGCCACGTGCTGTCGTACCCATTCCTCTGGTGTCAATACCACGAATTTTTTGCGGATATCGTCGAAGATAGCGACCTTATTTTCGCTACTTTTGAAACGAAAGTCGTAGGCCGGGAAGTTCAGCTTCTGCATGCGGCAAAGATAAACAAAACCCATCGCCGCCGGGCATACATGGACGAAGCAGCCAAAATTGTAACCGACATAAAAGCAGGAAAAATCCGTCCCGTCTATTTTCTGATGGGAGAGGAGCCGTACTATATCGACAAAATCGCCGAGTACATCGAAGACAATGTCCTTACCGAAGATGAAAAAGGCTTCAACCAAACGGTTTTGTACGGTCGTGACGTGTCGATTGACGACATCGTAGGCACTGCCAAACGCTATCCGATGATGGCCGAGCGCCAGGTCGTGATCGTAAAGGAAGCGCAGGATTTGTCGCGCACCATCGACAAACTCGAATCCTATGCCGAACAACCTACGCCCACTACGGTGTTGGTAATCTGCTATAAATACAAGACACTCGACAAACGCAAGAAAGTTACCAAACACCTCGAAAAGAACGGTGTGGTATTCGAAAGCAAGAAACTATACGAGAACCAGGTCGGCCAGTGGATTACCCGCATCCTGCAAGGGCGCGGTTACACCATCGATAATAAGGCCAACGCGATGATGGTCGATTTTTTGGGAACCGACCTGAGCCGCATCGCCAAGGAACTCGAGAAACTGCAGATCATATTGCCGAAAGGAAGCACCATTCTGCCGTCCCATATCGAAGAGAACATCGGTTTCAGCAAAGAGTATAATGTGTTCGAATTGCGAAAGGCGATTGCCGAGCGGAACCAATACAAAGCCTACAAGATTGCCCAGCATTTCGCCCAGAACCAAAAAGAGAACCCTTTGGTGATGACCGTCGGGATGATGTTCAGCTTCTTTTCGAATTTGCTGCAATACCACGGACTCAAAGACAAGAAAACAGCAGCTTCAGCGTTACGGGTGAGTCCGTATCAGTTGAAAGACTACGAAACCGCTTTCCGGAACTATCCCATGCGGAAAGTCAGTGCGATCGTGGCCGCCCTCCGCAACATCGACGTCAAAAGTAAGGGAGTAGGGGCGAACCTCACACCGGACGATTTACTGAAAGAAATGCTCATCCATATTTTCTCATGAAGCGGCTGTTCCTGTTATGCGGTGTCATTTGGGCGCTGCTCTTTGTTTCAAGTCTCTATTTTATGTTCCTTAGCGACCCACCGATGCCGCATGGTTGGTTTGAAGTAGGCCGTACCCTCATGTTCGGTATTTTCACATGGTTGTTTTTGTATAAATTGCAGCGCACAAAAGTTACGGGGTTATGAAGAATAAGTGGTTTTCACTCGCTTTTGCCATTGTCTGTGGTATCTGTATCGGTATTTCGATCTGGTTGATTATCGAAGATTATCTGAACGACCAACCGCTGCGATGGATGAATGTATTGCGGTTGTTTCTCTTTTTATATTTCTGCTGGACCAACACCAAACGCTATTTGGAACAGCGCAAGGCAGAATAAGGTTTTTTTTATACCTTTAGGAAAACCCCTTTCCATGAAAGTCAAAAATGTATACTTCGGCCTGCTGGTTTTTTCAGTGGTGATGTTCGTGTGCGCACTCATCATGCTCGCCTATCAGGGCCTTTCAAACGGACGTAGTTTGTTCGTGCAACTGCTTCCATCCCTGGTATTCGCGGCCTGCTGCTTTCTCTTTTTCTTCGCGTACCGAAAAGCGGTGAAAAAAGAAGCGCCTTTCGAGTAATCCAGTTCTTTTTCCGGACGAATTATGCGATATTTGTCCGCTAAACCTTCCAAAAATGGGAATGAACAAGAATACCATCCTCGGATGGGCCACCTTAATTATGATCCTGATGGGACTCCTGCTCGTCGGACTCGGTATTTTCCGGTATGATGACGTCGCCGGATGGGGCTTCGGGGCGGTAGGTGTCGGTTTCTTTGCCAACGCCTGGGTGTTCAGTTCGCTTAAGGGTCGCGTGTAGCAATGCCAATAAAAAAGCCGGAGCATGTGTCCGGCTTTTCCCTATTACAAACCAACTCAGCAACAGGCCTTGTTCATAGGTTTTTTGTTCGGCCTGCTGCTTATCTTTATTCAACCACTAGTTTCCTGAAAGATTTACGCTGTTTTGCGTCGGCAACTTCCACGATATAAACACCTTTCGCCAGGGATGAGATGTCGATTTGCGGCAGCGTTGAGGACAACACTTTTTGTCCCTGTAGCGAGAAAACCTCGACGCGGGAAATTCCGTCTTCCGTCGAAACCGTCACCTGTTGGTGCGCCGGATTCGGAAACATCTCGAAAGCCATCGGTTTTTCCAATGTCTCGGTTGACAAAGAGGCGCTGATGCTGGCAATCTCAGTTGCGGTAAGCGCGGTAGTATAAATCCGCAGGTCATCTATTTTTCCATTGAAATAGCCGCCAAGCCCGCTAGTGGTTCTTCCGATTCGGAACATCGTACCGGTTGTCGCCAAGGTCCGTGGCCCAAAGTCAAGCAAGTCACCATCCCGGTATACGCGTGCCTCCAAACCGTCGTAAACAAAGGCCATCGTATAATATATGGCAGACGACGGGGTATGTGAAAACGGCAGGTCATTCGAACCCCAGAAATAGTTGTTGCCAAGGTTTGAAGTGCTTTGCGTGTAACCATAGGATTGGTTGTTTACAGCCGACCCATAGCTGAATACATCATTGACCACCGTGGGCTGCAGAATCTGTACCCGTATAACAACAGTCCGGCGGGCAGCGCCCTGCGGCAAAAACGGAAGGTTGAGCGCCTGTACGTTGTTGTCTAACCGAAGGGCAGTATCATTATCCGCAAATCCCAGCGGGTTCGGGTTCGTAAACTCGATGGAAGGATCGTTCTTTTCCTGTCGGTTTCCGTTGAACTCGAAGTGGTAGACCGGCGTACTGTTGTTGTTGGCATCCAACGTACAAAAGGCCCTCGAACCGGATGTCGTCACAACCCCGGCGCTGTTCGTCGCTTCAATCGAATACGAGTAGCACGTTCCGGGCGCGAGTCCGGTGAGGGTGTAAGTCGCCTGCGTAGGTTCGTTTCCTGAAAACACTGGTCCGGGGTAAACGGCGCTGATGCCACCCCCAAAAGCGGTTACGAGGATATTGGTGGTGGTTTGCGCCCCACCCGGGTTCACTACAAAAGTGATAACGTCGCTGTCTTGCGCAGGCGAAGCAGACGAAGAGGCACTCAAAATGGAAGGCAACGACACGTTTGCATTGGGATTGTAAAGCGTCTGCATTTGGGCAGCGGTCAGTGCGGTATTGTAAATTTTCAGGTCGTCTAGATAGATGCCGGAACCCGACCCACCAGTAGCATTCACCAAACGGTTGAGGTACAGGTTGGTGCCTGTTGTATTCAACGTACGATTAAAGGGCCCCATGGCGACACCGTTTAGATAGATGGCCATCTGGCTACCGTTGTGCGTCATGCCCACATGCACCCATCCGTTGTTGATGGTTTGTGACTGTGAACTGGTAAGCGGTACATTGTAATCGTTACCTACGCCCCAGGTGTAGTACGAATTCTGCGGGCCGTTCCGCCAGAAACCGAACGCCTGGTTGGCACTGTTGTTTCCCCAGCCCACTACCGGATACGTATCGATATCGGTATCGTTGATAAACTTTACCCAGAATGAAAGGCTACGAGCGTTGTTTCCGGTTGGCAAGTCCGCACACGCTGCCACAAAATTGATGGTATTCGGAAGGTTGATCGCCTTGTTCGCGACGCCATTTCTGTCGGCAACATATGCTACCGAACCCGATCCGGTTGGGGTCCATCCCGAAAAGTTGCTACTTGAGCCGGAATTGTCCATGCTACCATCGAAGTCAAATCGGTAAAGGGGTGATTGTGCGAAAGTACCGGCCGAAAGGAAGGCCAGCGAAAGAAAGAGTAGTGTTTTTTTCATATCGAGGATTTTTCTGGAGGCGAAGGTAGGGGCGCGAGGTCACGACCGGCGGGATGACTTCATGAACCGCGTGTATGGGTTCACGAACGGTGTTTTGGTCACTATTTGCGCCTGCTTTTTCCGGATATAAATAGAAAAGACGGATAAAAGGAAGGAACTGCGGAATCGCCGCCAGATACAGGTTTTTATTAAAATAAATACTACTTTAGGACACTCTAAGCCGCATCATGAAAGTGCTGATTGTAGACGACGAACCGAAAGCGCGGTCGATGCTTCGCAATATCATTATGGAATATTGTGCGGAAGTCGAAACCGTTGACGAAGCCGCCAGCGTTCGTGAAGCCGTAAAATACCTAACCAGACAAACACCGGATGTGGTATTTCTCGACATCGAAATGCCCGATGAAAACGGTTTTGCGTTGTTCGAGTATTTTCCGTCGCCTTCCTTCTCAACCATCTTCTGCACCGCCTATTCGGAATACGCGCTGAAAGCCTTCGAAGTATCGGCCACCGATTACCTGTTGAAACCGGTGAGTGTGAGCAAGGTGCAGGCCGCCATCGCCAAATCGGCAGCAGCGGAACAAGTACGTCAAATGGAACAGGTTGCCGTTTTAAAGGAGAATCTGTCGGTAAAGGAAATCCAGAAAATTGCCCTCCCGCTTTCCGACGGTTTGCGTTTCCTCAGAATCGACGATCTTTTGTATTTCGAGGCCGACGGTTCCTATACGAAGGTCGTCACGCAAGGAGGGAATTACCTGGTGTGCAAGAAGATCAAGGAGTTTGAGGAATTGTTGGAGGACGACAATCGTTTCTACAGGGTGCACCGTTCGTTCCTTGTCAATATCCAGAAAATATCGAAGTATAGTAAGAAAGACGGGGCCACTTTGGTAATGGAGAATCAACAGCTCATTCCGGTCTCACGGGAAAAGAAAAACGATTTTGACGACCTTATCGCCACGATCAGTGTATGAGGGGACGCTTTTTATTTTTCGTACTGTTCTTCGTTGCCCAGTTCGGTGGGGCGCAAGGTCTTGAGCAGGAAAAGGCCAAAACCGACACGATGCGGTGTTTCCAGCTCAATCGGAAGATCGAGGAAGAGAATGACCATCGGGTTTGGATAGGCGACAACAATGACCTGAAAAAAATAGCGGCGGGCTACATGAAGCGGGAGCAGCCTCTGTATCAAAATACCTTTCGCCGCTATTATGCCATCGCCTTACTCAACGAAGGGGCTTATTACAACTATACCGATCGTTATGAACTCGCGATCGACCGATACCGGCAATCGTTCCGGATCGCACGAAAGAGCAATTTCCTTGGACACTGTGCATCCTGCCTTCAAAACATTGGTACCGCTTTCGACTACCTGGGAAAGGTGGACAGCAGTTTGGTGTATTTCGAAAAGGCGTTGGTGTATGCCCGGAAATCCCGCGATAAATCCAACATAGCCTACGTGCTCACCGATTTGGGTCACGTGTACAACCTTAAGGGCAACACCACGATGGCCATCGGGCGAAACATCGAAGCGCTGAAAATCTTTGAAGAGATCGGTGATGCCGAAGGAATCGAACGTACCTACACCGCGCTGGGTCGCATTTTCGACGGGCAGAAAGAGTACCGGAAAGCGATTGGGTATTATCGAAAAGGACTCGCGATCGCCACACAGAACAAGTTCGGCAACCGGCAGGCGATCCTCCTTAACAGTCTCGCCAACTCTTATTTCCGGCTGGGTCAATACGAGCAGGCAGAACGTTTTGCCAAGGAAAGCATGGCCATTTCTACCCGAAGCGGATTTGGTACAGCCAGGGCGGTATCGCTGAAACACCTGGGCGAGATCGCTTTGTCTCGAAAACAATTCAGGGAAGCGGAAGCCTATTTCACGAACGCCGCGGGGTTGTTTGAGGAATTGCATGTCGACAACGTCCTGGCGAGTGTCAAAATCGGCATCGGACAGGTGTATCTCGCGCGTAATGACAACCGAAAGGCTTTGTATCAGGCTGAATCCGCTTTCCGGATTGCGCAAACGTCGAATTACCCGACAGAGAGAAAAGCAGCGGCAGAGTTGTTGACCGAACTACACAGTAGGAGAGGCGATTACAAAACTGCCTTTCAGTTTCAGACGTTAGCGAAGAAACTCGCCGACAGCATTTTTTACGACGAAAGCAAAAATATCGCCCTGAAATCGGAATTCAGGCTGGAAGCGGAAAAAAAGGAAGCGCGCATCGCGTTGTTGTCACAGCAGAAGAAGATATCGGAACTTGAACTCCAAAGGCAGAAAGTCGTCGCGCTTTTCATCGTAATCCTATTGTCTGCCGCCCTGATCATCGGCATATTACTGTTCAAACGCTATCGGGCAAATAACGAAAACCGGCTTCTCAAGATTTCACTGGAAGAAACGGCAAAGACGCTTCGCGCGGAGAAAAAAGCATCTGAAAGCGAACTCAAAGCGCTCAAAAGCCAGATGAACCCACACTTTATCTTCAATGCCCTGAACTCAATTCAAGAGCAATTCATGTATGGTGATAAACGCATCGCCAACGAACAAATGGGGAACTTCACAGACCTCACGCGCATGATCCTGAATGTTTCCGGCAAACGAAAGATTTCGCTTGGTACCGAGATCGATATCCTCACCAAATACCTGGAACTTGAAAAGATGCGGTTTGACGACGATTTCGAGTATACGATTTCAGTGGACGACGGCCTCGATCCGGATTTCGTCGATTTACCGCCAATGTTGGTGCAACCGTTTGTGGAGAACAGTATCAAACACGGTTTGCTTCACAAGCAAGGCAACAAAAGTGTGTTGGTAAGATTCGCGTTTTCAGACGACAGGCGTTACTTGGTTTGTACGGTTGAAGACAACGGAATCGGGCGGGAGAAATCCGAACAGATTAAGATGCGAAACAAACACAATTCATTCTCTACCGCGTCAATCGAGGAGCGTCTGAAACTGATGGAAGGCGATCCGGGACAGCCACTTTTGTGGTACGAAGATTTGGTTGACGACGAAGGCGCGGCGGCCGGGACGCGGGTAACAGTCAGGATTCATTTGGAACCTTCGTCAGATTAAAAGTGTAACCTGCCCCGAACACCGGTCTTCATTATTTCATTAATATGTAAACGACCGCTTACATTTTTTAATTAAGTTTATATTTGCGAACCGTGCCGTTCGTCGGTTCTGACGCGCTGCACCCACAATTTACGCTTACAAAAAATACAATAAATACTATGTCAGACGATAAGAAAGTCATTTTCTCGATGGCGCGGGTAGGCAAGACCTACCAGGGCGCCAATAAACCGGTTCTCAAAGATATTTACCTAAGTTTCTTTTACGGCGCCAAGATCGGTATCCTCGGTTTGAACGGATCGGGTAAATCGACACTGCTGAAGATCATTGCCGGCGTAGATAAGAATTACCAGGGCGATGTGGTGTTCGCGCCGGGCTATACCGTAGGTTACCTCGAACAGGAGCCGCTACTCGACGAAAACAAGACCGTCATTGAGATCGTGCGCGAAGGGGCGGCCGAATCGGTGGCGCTGCTCGAAGAATTCAACGCACTCAACGACCAGTTCATGTTGCCGGAGGTGTATGAGAACGAAGAGAAAATGCAGAAGCTCATGGACCGTCAGGCGGAGTTGCAGGACAAGATCGACGCGGCTGGTGCCTGGGACCTCGACAATAAGCTGGAAATCGCTATGGACGCGCTTCGCACACCGGATGCCGATATGCCCATCAAGGTATTATCGGGAGGAGAGAAGCGCCGCGTAGCCTTATGCCGACTGCTCTTGCAACAACCGGATGTGTTATTGCTTGACGAGCCCACCAACCACCTCGATGCGGAAAGCGTCCTGTGGCTCGAACAACACCTTGCCCAATACGCCGGAACCGTCATCGCCGTTACCCACGACCGGTATTTCCTTGACAATGTGGCCGGTTGGATACTCGAACTTGACCGCGGCGAAGGCATTCCGTGGAAAGGGAATTACTCATCCTGGCTCGACCAGAAAGCAAAACGACTCGAACAGGAAGAGAAAGTCGCCTCCAAACGCCGCAAGACCCTCGAACGCGAGCTGGAATGGGTACGTCAGGGTGCCAAGGGACGCCAAACCAAGCAAAAGGCGCGTCTCCAGAACTACGATCGCCTGTTGAACGAAGACCAGAAAGAACTAGAAGAAAAACTCGAAATCTATATCCCGAACGGACCCCGTCTCGGAACCAATGTCATCGAAGCACAGGGCGTTGCCAAGGGATTTGGCGACAAGTTGCTGTATGACAACCTGAACTTCACCCTGCCACAAGCGGGTATCGTGGGAATCATCGGTCCGAACGGCGCCGGTAAAACCACCATCTTCCGCATGATCATGGGGGAAGAGCAACCGGATGCCGGAACGTTCACCATCGGTGATACCGTCAAGATCGCGTATGTCGACCAGTCGCATTCCAATATCGATCTGGAGAAAACCATTTGGGAAAATTTCAGCGACGGACAGGAACTTATTATGATGGGCGGACGCCAGGTCAACTCACGTGCCTACCTGAGTCGTTTCAATTTCAGTGGCAGCGACCAGAATAAGAAAGTGGCAACGCTTTCCGGTGGGGAACGCAACCGCCTGCATTTGGCCATGACCCTGAAGGAAGAAGGTAACGTATTGCTTTTGGACGAACCCACCAACGACCTGGATATCAATACACTGAGGGCATTGGAAGAAGGTCTTGAGAATTTCGCCGGATGCGCTGTGATCATCTCCCACGACCGTTGGTTCCTCGATCGTATCTGTACCCATATCCTCGCATTCGAAGGCGACTCGAACGTCTACTTCTTCGAAGGCAGCTTCTCAGATTATGAAGAGAACAAGAGGAAGCGTTTGGGCGCCGACCTTACACCGAAACGAATCAAATACCGAAAACTCGTTCGCAACTAACCAATCGCGCCGTTGAGAAAGTGCTGTCTCGTATTGCTGTTGCTTCTGAGTCTTTCCGTTCCCGCTCAGGATACGGACAGGAAGGAACGGGCTGATATTGAACGGCTCATTAATAAAAGCGGGACCTATTTTCGTGAGGCACAGTACGATAAAGCGCTGGATGCCTCCAAACAGGCGCTGGTACGGTCTTTCAAACTCGACGACGACTACCTGATTGCACATTCCTATAACGCAATCGGCGTCGTTTACGATGAGTTTTCGGAGTCGGACTATGCCATCGAGTTCTACAACAAAGCCCTACAGCACGCGAATAAGATCGAAAACGATTCGCTGAAAGACTGGCTCTACAGTAATCTCGGCAGTGTCTACTATTTTAGCCATAAAGATGTGCGGAAAGGTATCGAGTACTACAAAAAATCGTTAGTATTCGCAAGGAAAATTAACGACAGTTCGCAGATATCCTACACCCAGATGAACATTGCGAGCGCCTACTTTTCAATTGAAGAGTATGAGTCGGGACGACGTTTTTTAGAGCAGGCGCGTTCCTACGTTCAACAGAAAGGCGAGCAGGAGGCCAGGATGACCTTGTCAATGCTCGACGCGATGTACAACAGCCACGTCGGCCACAGTACCGAGGCAGAGCACCAGTTTGCCAAAGCGTTGGTTATTGCCAAACGCGAGAAAATGTCGGCTTTTGAGGCCAATATTTACGAGAACCTGGTAAACCATCACCAAAAACTGGGGCAAGTGGCGAAAGCCAATCTCTACCAATCGAAACTCGATTCCCTCAAAAAGGCCCTGTATCCGGAAGACGAGCGCGCCAACCTTGACGAAACGGCGCGTGAGATTGAGTTGGACGCCTACCGTATCCAATTAGCCAAAATAGAAGCCGACAATGACCTGCAACATCGAAAGATACGTGAGACGCGGCTCCTGACGTTGTTGTTTGGTGTGGTACTGCTTTTTGTCATCGTCTACACCTTCACGCTATACAAAAACAACAAGAACCGAACCCGACTCAATGCCGAACTCACCGCGGCCAACCAGAAATTGCGAAAAGCCAAAGAAGCCGCAGAGGAAGTATCCCAACTCAAAACACAGTTCGTGTCGAACATCAGCCATGAATTGCGGACGCCACTTTACGGCGTTATTGGCCTGACCGACATGTTCCTCGAGAAGCACAAAGAATTGCTCGACGACGAAGAGGTCAATTCCCTCAAATTCTCCGCCCGTTACTTACTGGCTTTGGTAAACGACGTCCTGCAATTGAACAAGATGGAAGACCGCCGGATCGCGCTCGCCGATGCGCCGTTTTCGGTTCGTCGACAGATGGAAACCATCACCAATTCTTTGCAGTTCATCGCCGATCGAAACGGTAACCGGTTGGAGAGTGTGATTGATCCTTCCATTCCTCCCCTGTTGATAGGGGATGAATTGCGTTTATCGCAGATACTCATCAATTTGATATCGAACGCCCTTAAGTTTACCACCAATGGTAACGTAAAGGTGGCAGCAGACCGTTTGCAGGGGGACGACAGCACCTGCACCGTTCGGTTTACCGTATCCGATAACGGGGTAGGCATCGCCGAAAAAGACCAATATCGGATCTTTGAACGATTTGTGCAGGTCGACCGAAAAGGAAGTGATTATCAAGGCACCGGACTCGGTTTGGCCATCGTCAAACGGCTCCTGGAACTATTTGGCAGCGATATTGACCTTCACAGCGAGGAAGGAATAGGCACTACGATTCGTTTCGACATCACGTTCAAGGTTGCCGCAACTAACGAGACGCAAACGCCAGACGGCCTGAGGGCTGATGTAGGCTCACTCCGGGTGTTGGTAGTGGAAGACAATAAGATCAATCAAATCGTGACGCAGAACATCCTGCAACGAAACGGACATCAATGCGAGTTGATCGACAACGGACGTGAAGCCATTGAGAAAGTCGGAGAGGCCAAATATGATGTGATTTTAATGGATATCAATATGCCCGATCTTGACGGGTACGAAACCGCGATGGCGATACGCGCTAAAGGCATTCAGACACCAATCCTGGCACTGACTGCCTTTGACCGCAATGAAGTAACGGATAAAGCACAAGCTGCCGGAATCGATGCCGTAATCGTGAAACCTTTCGAGCCGTCCGATTTCCTCACACAGATCGCAGCCATGGCCACAAAAAAACCTGTCAACTGACAGGTTCTTCTTTATTTGATGATTCCGGAGCAGGCCACCCTTGCCCCCGCGTTGCCCGCCGGTTGTGAGGTGTAATCATCCGGATTGGCGTGTACGATCAATCCCTTACCCAGGATATCTTTTGTTTTGTCGGCGCAGTCGATGCACCACTCATCAGTCGTGAAGATCACGGTGGCGTTTCCGTCGACATCCGCGGTGAAGTTTCCGATATCGCCACGGTGATACTCGGCATCACCCCATTTCCCGTGTTTTTTGAACGTCGGGTTCCAGTGTCCGCCGGCCGAACTGCCATCAGCAGCCGAACAATCCGCTTTCTCATGGATATGTATGGCGTGGACACCTGGTTTCAATCCTGACAGTTTCGCCTCCATCGTCACTTTGCCTCCTTTTTCGGTAAAAGTAGCCGTACCAGTTGTGTTACTTCCGCTTTTGGGCTCAAGCTTAATAGTGACGGAGTTAGAAGGGGTGGAGGAAGTGGTCGATTTACATGCCACGATGATGGCGATGGCAACAACCGTTATGAAAAGTACTTTCTTCATGGTGTTTGTTTTTATCAAATTTACAAAAGACGGCCCCGGCAGAGGTACAATTTTTCGTTAAATCAGGAAATGAAAAAGCCCCCGTCAAGAGGCTCTTCTTATTTGGTTTTTTCACCTACGAAATAGTCGTTTTGCGATTTGAACAGCACGTTGAAGGTGGTGAGCGTACCGTAGATTTTGGTGATATATTGCTGCAATTCTACTTTGTCCTGTGCGTCGAGATTGCTTGCATTTATTTTCTGTTCCATTACACGCAGGCGATCACGGGTCATCACGATTTTATGGAAAAACGTGTCGATAGGAACGTCTTTAGAGGTGAGTCCGGCGCGCCCCGGTTTGAGTGTCATCATGCCACCTTTCCATTTGTCGTCCATCGGGACGAGTTCCGTAACGCCCGACCAACGCCGTAATACGTCTTTCAGGGTTCGCTCGACGTCGTAGAGGCTGATGGTGTCGACTTCGTTTTCGGCCGCTTCAATGGTTTCGAATTCGTCATCGAGCGGGATCGTTTCAAGACCGTTCTCGATGAAAGTAACCCAATATTCTTTTGTGGAGACATTGGTGATCACCCCTTTACCATACTCAGGGTGTTGAATGCGGGAGCCGATTCCTAGTAACTTCATGCTTCTTTTTTGTTAGGCGACACGAAAGTAGAAAACGCATCAGGAAATCACAAATAAATGTTGGATTGTGTAGTGTTGCGTCCACGGCGGAAATCTATAGTTGAGCGGTTTTTTTCTGCCGAACGGACGAGCGTCAGATTTAACAATTAAGGAGGTTTTCCCGTAAAACGGTGTCGCCGGAAATTTGTATTTTACCTTCAGGGAAGGGGCGGATGCATCCCGTACAAAATCGCCGCGACATGGCATTACGGAAAAACCGCATATTTTGTACCCGGCTCCTTCTTGCGTGTAGATAATAGTTAAAGCAAAGCAAACCACCATGAAACAGCTCATAGGTCTTTTTTTTCTGGTGTCGCTGATGACCTCGTGTAAAGGTGTCAAAGGAGGCAGCGCCCAGAACACGGCGCATGGCGTATCGCTACTTGAGGGCAATTGGGAACTCGAATATATCGCGTCAGCCTCGTCGTTGGAGGCGTTGTATTCCAAACAAGTACCGGAAATGCGAATAGAAGTAGGGAAGAACACCATCTCCGGACAGGATGGCTGCAACCGGTATTCCGGAACGTTCCAGTCTGAGGGGAATCAGTTTCAGGTAGACACTTGGTCGATGATAAGCACGAAGATGTTCTGCGAAGGAGGTGGGGGACAAGCCTTCACGGGATCCCTGGGACGCGTGGATTCGTATGTGGTGACCGACGGTAAGTTGGAGTTGAAAGCCGGTGCAGAAGTCGTCCTTCGTTTTCACCGAAAATAGAAAAGCCGCGACAGAATCGCGGCTTCCCCTTTCAAAATAACTATCTATTAAAAGCAATACGAATTTGCCGCAATGACCTTCGAAGCGATTGTTTCGCGCAAGGCACCTACATTCGGCATATTAGTATATTTGGTAAAACGACGCAGTCCCATTAGCATCATGCGCTGTTCGTCTCCTTCTGCAAACGACACAATGCCTTCTTTTCCTTTGGCAGAAATCGTATCGACTGCCTGGTACAGATAAAGTTGTGCCATCGCGATTTGCTCTTTCACATTCTCGGCGCCGTTCTTTTTGGCCAGTTTTTCCGTCCGCAATAGTGTCGATTCAGCCATATAGATCTCAATCAGCATATCCGCGGCCGCCATGAGAAGCTCCTGGTGTGAGTCGAGGTCGGGGCCAAATTTCTGCACCGCTGAACCTGCTACCATCAGGAAGGCTTTTTTCAGTTTCACCAGCATTTCCTTCTCTTCCGCGAATAATTCGGTATAATCCGGGATGTTGAAGTCCGGGATACCCATCAATTCCTCCGCGACTTTCATCGCCGGGTTGAGCAGGTCAACGTGCCCTTTCATGGCTTTCTTGATGAGCATGCCTACCGACAACATCCGGTTGATTTCATTCGTTCCCTCGTAAATACGGGCGATACGGGCATCACGCCAGGCGCTTTCCATCGGCGTGTCTTCCGAAAAGCCCATCCCTCCGAAAATCTGGATACCTTCATCGGCACAATGCTGCATGTCTTCCGACACTGCGACCTTCAGGATGGAACACTCGATCGCGTATTCCTCCACACCCTTCAGTTCCGCTTCCTGATGCGAAGAACCCGCTGCTTCACGGGCCTGTATCCGGTTTTCAATGTCTTTCGAGGCACGATACACCGCACTTTCGCCGGCATAGCAGGCCGTGGCCATTTCCGCCAGTTTCGAACGAATCGCACCAAATTGCGCAATAGGTGTATTGAACTGGATGCGCTCGTTGGCGTACTGCACCGAACCCGTGGTCACGCGACGCTGCGCATCAAGGCAGGCAGCCGCGAGTTTGATACGGCCCACGTTCAGGGCGTTCATCGCGATTTTGAATCCGTTTCCGCGCTCGGACAGCATATTTTCAACCGGCACTTTTGTTTCGTTGAAAAACACCTGCCGTGTCGAAGAAGCCCGAATGCCCAGTTTGTGTTCTTCCTCGCCCATGGTGATGCCGTTCGAAGGGTCGTTCTCTACGATAAATCCAGTGATGTTCTTATCGTCTCCAATGCGTGCAAATACAATGAAAAGGCTGCAGAACCCGGCATTGGATATCCACATCTTCTGGCCTGTGATGAGGTAGTGCGTACCGTCGGCCGACAATACCGCCTTGGTTTTACCCGAATTCGCATCCGACCCGGCTCCCGGTTCCGTGAGGCAATAGGCACCGAACCATTCGCCGGATGCCAGTTTCGGGATGTATTTTTGTTTCTGTTCTTCGGTTCCGTACAACAGAATCGGCATCGTACCGATACCGGTATGGGCACCAAATGCTGTAGAAAACGATCCGGTCGATCCGGAGATGTAGTCGCATACCAATACCGTATCGACAAAGCCCATACCAAGACCACCGTACGCTTCCGGCACCGACACGCCCAGGAAGCCCATTTCGCCGGCTTTGCGCATGGTCGCCTCGGTGTAGCCGTAGTCTTTTTTCTCGAAGCGGTCTTTCTGCGCCCAAAGTTCCTTGTCCGAGAATTCCCGAACAGAATCCCGCATCATGATTTGCTCTTCTGAGAAATCTTCAGGTGTGAATACCGCCTCGCAGGGTGTCTCCTTTACGAGAAATTGGCCTCCTCTTGTTACGTCTTTTTCTACGGATTCCATATATCGTTATATTTTGATTTAACTAAAATTAAAAGGGATGGGTTTTGATAAGCATTTCTTCCGTTGTTCCTAACTGTTCACGTTGAGGAGATACCGTTCGTTACCCGGCCCATGTCCAACAACCAACAACCCTTTACTCACAACCTCTATCTACTCAAAAAACTTCATACACCCCCGCCGCACCCTGTCCGGTGCCCACGCACATCGTCACGATGCCGTATTTGTCGCCGCGGCGTTTCATTTCGTCGAAAAGTTGAACCGACAGCTTAGCCCCGGTGCATCCCAGCGGGTGTCCCATTGCGATGGCACCGCCGTTGACATTCACGATAGACGGGTCAATGCCTAACTCGCGCACGACGGCCAACGACTGTGAAGCAAACGCCTCGTTCAATTCAAAAAGCTGGATGTCCTTCACGGCCATTCCGGCCTGCGCCAGGGCTTTTGGCACCGCTTTCACAGGGCCGATTCCCATGATACGGGGCTCGACACCGGCCGCGGCATAGCTCACCAAGCGGGCGATGGGCTCCAGTCCGAGTTCTTTCATCATGTTTTCACTCATCACCAATACAAAGGCAGCGCCGTCGCTCATTTGCGAGGAGTTTCCAGCGGTAACGCTGCCATCCGCGGCGAACACCGGTTTCAATCGCGCGAGTGCTTCCTGCGACGTATCGGCGCGCGGACCTTCGTCTTTCGCAACGGTATACGAACGGGTGGCTTTCTTTCCTTTTTCGTCTATATAGGTTTCCTCCACCGTAATCGGTACGATCTGGGCATTGAAACGGCCTTCTGCCTGCGCTTTCAACGCTTTTTGGTGCGATTGGAAGGCAAAGGCATCCTGGTCGTCACGCGACACCTGGTATTGTTTGGCAACAGCTTCCGCCGTCAATCCCATACCCCAGTAGTAGTCTTCGTGCCCGTCTTTCGCCACCTGGTAATCCGGAGTAGGTTTGTAGCCGCCCATCGGGATGTAGCTCATACTTTCCGCGCCACCGGCAATAATACACTCTGCCATGCCCGACTGTATCTTCGCCGTCGCCATGGCAATGGTTTCAAGTCCGGAGGCACAATAGCGGTTTACCGTCACACCCGGTACGTCGTCGACCTTGAGTCCCATCAGGGAAATCAAACGGGCGACGTTCAGTCCCTGCTCCGCTTCCGGCATCGCATTTCCGACCATCACGTCGTCGATACGCCTTTTGTCGAGCTGGGGCACGGTCTCCATCATGTACTGTATGGTTTCCGCCGCAAGTTCATCGGGCCGCTTGAAACGGAAGAGCCCGCGAGGCGCTTTTCCAACGGCGGTGCGGTAGGCTTTTACTATATAGGCTGTTTTCATGCTACTTTGGATGTTGTAAGCGGGATGCGGTGCGTGCGTTTAAAAAGGCAACTGTTCGGCATCCTGCGGTCAAAAATTATCGTTAGTTCCGTAATGGTTTTCCTTTCGTCAACATATACTGTATCCGCTCCAGCGTCTTGCGCTCGGTGCACAGTGACAGGAAGGCTTCCCGCTCGATGTCAAGCAGGTATTGTTCGGATACCAGCGTCGCTTCCGACAAATCGCCACCTGCCATCACGTAGGCGAGCTTATTCGCGATTTTCTGGTCGTGTTCCGAGATGTATTTACCCGCCACCATACTATCGGTGCCCACATAGAACATTCCCAGCGCCTGTTTGCCTAGTACTTTCACATCGGTCCGTCGGATTGGTTGTGTATAACCGGCTTCTGCCAACAACAATGCGTGTTTCTTCGCTTCGGCAATCTGGCGGTCGCGGTTGACGACGATCACATCTTTGCCTTTCTGTAACACACCGGTATCAAAGGCTTCGTAGGCCGAGGTCGAAACTTTTGCCATGGCAATGGCAAGGAAGTACTCTTGCAGTACATTCAGTTCGACATCGTTTTTACGGAAGGTATCCGAAGCGCGCAACGTCATTTCTTTCGATCCGCCGCCGCCCGGAATCACCCCCACGCCGAACTCGACGAGTCCAATGTAGGTTTCCGCTGCCGCGACCACTTTATCGGCGTGCATGCTCATTTCGCATCCGCCTCCCAATGTCATACCATGAGGTGCCACGACCACAGGGATAGAGGAGTAGCGCACCCGCATCATCGTATCCTGGAAGAGCTTGATGGCCATGTTCAGTTCGTCATAATCCTGCTCGACCGCCATCATAAAGATCATACCGATATTCGCGCCGACCGAGAAGTTCGCACCCTGGTTGCCGATCACGAGTCCGGCGTATTCTTTCTCCGCCAAGTCGATCGCTTTGTTGATGCCTTGCAGCACCTCGCCGCCAATGGTGTTCATCTTCGAGCGGAATTCGAGGTTGAGGATGCCGTCGCCCAGATCGGTGATGACCGCACCGGGGTTGGCCCATACTTTTTTGCTTTCGCGGATGTTGTTAAGGATGATGAACGCATCCTGGCCCGGCAGTTTTTTCTGCGACTTCGATGCCAGGTCGTACGCATAGGTCGCGCCGTCTTTAATGGTGTAGAAGGACGTATTGCCGGAAGCGATCATGTCATCCACCCAGGTCGCATACGACAGGTTAGCGGCTTTGATCAGTTCGATGCCTTTCTGTACGCCGATGGCATCCCAGATTTCAAACGGACCGTTTTCCCATCCGAAACCAGCCTTCATCGCATCGTCGATTTTGTAGAGATCGTCGGTGATTTCCGGAATACGGTTGGAAACGTAGGCAAACATCCCAGCAAAATTGCGGCGGTAGAATTCGCCCGCTTTATCAGTACCTCCGACCAACACCTTGAAACGGTCGATTGGTTTTTCAATGGTTTTGGTCAGTTCAAGGGTGGCAAAAGAAGCCTTCTTTTGTGGACGGTACTCAAGGGTATCCAGGTCCAACGCCAAAATATCTTTGTCGACCTTTTTATAGAAACCTTGTCCTGTCTTACTGCCCAACCACTTGTTTTCCATCATCGTTTTGATGAAGTCGGGAAGTTGGAACAGGTCGTGTGCCTCGTCATTCGGTACGCCTTCATACAGCCCATTCGCAACGTGCACCAGGGTGTCGAGTCCGACCACGTCTACCGTGCGGAAGGTCGCCGATTTCGGACGCCCAATCACCGGCCCCGTCAGTTTATCGACTTCCTCCACCGTCAATCCCATTTCTTTTACGAGGTGGAAGAGGCTTTGGATGCCATAGATACCAATGCGGTTTCCGATGAACGCCGGTGTATCTTTTGCCACGACGGAGGTTTTGCCGAGGAATTTCTCGCCATATCCCGTCAGGAAGTCCAATACGTCGGGCGACGTCATCGGGCCCGGAATGATCTCAAAGAGTTTCAGGTAGCGCGGCGGGTTGAAGAAGTGCGTGCCGCAGAAGTGTTTTTGGAAGTCCTCTGACCGCCCTTCGCTCATGAAGCGGATCGGGATACCCGAGGTGTTGGACGTCACCAACGTACCCGGACGGCGGTATTTCTCGATTTGTTCGAAGACCAACTTCTTGATGTCAAGTCGTTCTACAACCACTTCGATGATCCAGTCGGCGTCGGCGATTTTGGCGATGTCGTCGGTAGTATTACCCGTCTTCACACGGCTGGCAAATGACGTATGGTAAATGGGTGACGGCTTTGATTTCAGCGCGTTCTGGAAATGTTCGTTCACGATGCGGTTGCGCACGGCCTTGCTTTCCAGTGTCAGTCCTTTTTTAGACTCAGCCTCGGTGAGCGCGTTCGGTGCAATGTCAAGCAGCAATACATCGACGCCGATGTTGGCGAAGTGGCAGGCGATGCCGGAACCCATGATGCCGGAACCTACAACGGCTACTTTTTTAATCGTTCGCTTCATATGGTAGGGTGGTGGTTTTCGTTGCCCGGCGATGGCGTTGGTAGGCTCTCGTCAGACGTCAAAAAACCGGATTTATTTACTACTCTTCGTTAAAAATCTGCTTCTCGGCGATGAGTTCGTTGATGATGTTCGCCACGTCCATGAAGTGCTTCAGTTGCTCTTCGGTAACATGTTGCCGTATCGTTTCATTGAACTTCAATACCGTCGATTTCGATAGCTCCCGCTTCTCTTTACCCAGTTCGGTCAGGTGTATCAACACTCCACGTCCGTCATCCGGGTTTTTCCGTCGTTCGATCAGCCCTTTTTCTTCCATCGATTTCAGCGTCCGGGTCAGGCTGGTGGCTTCCATTCCCATCCGGGGCGCCAGGTAGGTCGAGGGCGTGCCGTCTTCCTTATCGATACTCAGCAGGGCGAACCCGAGTGCCATTGAAGCGCCGTATTTCGTTGCTTCTTCATTATACATCCGGGCTACCGCTTGCCATGTGGCGCGAAGAACGTAGTCGATCGTTTTTTCTCTCATATCGAAATCGATTTCAAAGATAGATAAAAATACTATGCACGCATAGTAAAGTGAAGATTTTTTTTTCGGGTTTTTAAAAATAGGGGAATCCCCTTGCATATGCAAGGCAAAAAAAAACTCCCCTTGAAGGGGAGTAGCGTAGGTTTGGTTTCGGGGGTTAGGTCGTTGGAGGTGAGAGTTTTGCCAACACCGTAGCAACGATAGGCCCGATGATCGCACCGGTGACGGTCATGATCAACACGTCGGTAATCAGCATCATTTTGTCCAGAGGCATCGCGGCCCGCATGAAACTGTCGGATGTAACCGCATACAGAAACGCAAAAAGGGCACCCGAGGTGACGCCCGCAGCTACGGTGCGAATACCGGCTTTCGTAAAAAAGAGGGAAAACAGGAAACCAAAGGCGAAACAGCCGAGCACGATGTAGCGCATGTCTTCTTCCCCGCTGTTTTCAAAAAAATCCTTGAATAGGAAACCGTACGTCAGCCAGCCCAACAAAAAGTCTGCGACGCCGGCTACGAGGCCACAGATGATAAAGTTTTTCAGGTTCATGTGGTGTGTTTTAATTGGTTAACGAAGGAAAGTTACCAACTAATTACACAAGTGTTAAAGCCGGGCGGAAAGAGTTATAAACAGTTGATAGTCAATAATTATACTACCTATTCGTAGATTTTACGGTACAAGTCCCGGTATTTCTCCAATATCGCCTTCCGTTTGAGCTTCATCGTAGGTGTGAGTTCGCCGCCATTGATCGACCAAACGTCGGGTGTCAACTCGAACTTCTTGACTTTCTCCCAGTTACCGAATTTCTCATTGATGGTATCGACTTCTTCCTGGTAGCGTTTGATCACATCGGGATGCGACAACAGGGCCGTGCGGTTCAGGCCCTCGAGTCCGTGACGTTTCGCCCATTGTTCCAAAAAGTCGAAATCGGGTTGTATGAACGCGCCCGGCATCTTTTCGCCTTCGCCAACGACCATGATCTCACCAATGAAACGCGATTGTTTCATCGCATTTTCAATAAGTTGTGGTGCGACGTATTTGCCTCCTGAGGTCTTGAACATTTCCTTTTTCCGGTCGGTAATCCGAAGGAACCCGTCTGCGTCGATTTCGCCAATATCCCCCGTGTGGAAGTAACCATCCTGCACCGCCTCGCGTGTTTTTTCCTCGTCTTTGTAATAGCCCGTCATCACATTCCGGCCTTTGCACAGGATTTCCCCATCCTCCGCAATCTTGATTTCGACGCCGCTGATGGGTTTTCCAACCGTACCAATCCGGAACTGGTAATCGCGCATGTCGTTCACCGAGATCACCGGCGACGTTTCGGTCAGGCCGTAGCCTTCCATGACCGGAATACCAGCCGCCGCAAACACCCGTGCCAATCGTTGCTGCAGGGCCGCACTTCCCGATACCATCAGGTCGAGTTGGCCACCCAGTGCTTCTTTCCACTTACTGAAAATGAGTTTACGGGCGAGTTTCAATTGGGTTTCATACCACCAGCCGTTACGTCCGTATGGTTCGTAGCGAAGTCCGAGTTCGATCGCCCAGAAAAACAGTGTCTTCTTGATGCCGGTCAGTTCGGTGCCCTTGGCGTAGATTTTATCGTATACTTTTTCGAGCAGTCGCGGTACGACCGACATCACGTTGGGTCGCACTTCCTTCAGGTTGTCGCTGATGGTTTCGATCGATTCGGCGAACCACACCGATACGCCGTGGTATTGGTAGAGGTACACCAGCATCCGCTCAAAGATGTGGCAGATGGGAAGGAAACTCATGGCGCGGGTTCGGCCCGCTTCACACGGAATACGTGATTCACTCGACAATACGTTCGAAACGATGTTGTCGTGTGAGAGCATCACACCTTTTGGAGTGCCTGTCGTACCGGATGTGTAGATGATAGTCGCCAGGTCGGAAGGTTGTACCTCCGCCATCCGGGTTTCTACTTCCGGTTGATTGGAAGGGTCACTTCCCAATTCAAGCAGGGTTTTCCAGTTCGTACAGCCCTCAATCTCATCCAGGCAGTACACCTCTTTCAGGGCAGGTACATTGTGGCGGATGCGGTTGAGTTTTGTCAGGATCTCGCGGTCGGACACAAAACAATAGATTGCACCCGAATGGTTCAGGATATATTCGTATTCCGCCTCGGAAATCGTCGGATAAATCGGGATGTTCTGCGCTCCTACCTGCAATAGGCCCACATCGAGTATGTGCCATTCACTCCGATTCCGTGAGGAAATCCCCGCGATTTTATCGTTTTTCTGCACGCCCATCCGCAGCAAGGCCCGGGAGATGGCGTTGGCTTTCTCAACATACTCACGCGACGAGGTCGGCACCCATTGGCCGTCGTATTTCGTTACGAAAGCATCCGGCAAATCATAGCGTCCGAACTGGTAATGGGCAAAATCAAAAAGGCGGGTAGGGGTCATGGTCAGACTTTTCCGCAAAGTAAGAAAAAAGTTTGGTTTTAAGTTTTGAGTGTTGAGTTTTGGGTTTTGGGTTTTGGGTGTGCGGATCGTGTAAACGGGAGGTTCTCTTTTTACTTGTAGCGCAAAGTGTCTACTGGTTTATGAAGTTTGCCTTCGGTTGGTCGGCCCGTTCTCTGATTCAGATGATAACGTTGCGCGTTCTACACCAACCTTAGTTGTCTTCACGATTTTCGTAAGGATATTGACGATACTTTTGATTTCCGAAACACGATCCTCCAATTCCGGCAGGTTACTTTCTGCAAATTGTATCAGCTGGAGCCAATAGAGTGTTTCGCGGGCTTCCTTTGAGGCAATGGCCATTTTGTGTATAAAATCCTTACGCGATTCGGCGGCAGAGGCCTCCCGCACATTGGCTCCGATCGACGTGCCAGATCGAAGTAGTTGGTTTGCCAATACGAATCGTCGTCTCTGTTCCAGGTTATCGGCTAACTGAATGATGCGTAAAGAGAAATCAAATGTTCGTTTACTGATAGTCGGTTCTTCCATTTTTTTGATGCAAATTGCAGAAACTTTATAGAATGCCATTACGGTTTTCCCGTAGTTTTGACAACCGAAAAAGAAAAAGTATCCCGCGTAGACCAACCCGAAACCCAAAACCCGAAACCCAAAACCCAAAACCCAACACTCAAAACTTCATGCGCGCTCCCGAATACAAAGCCCTCCTATACCGCCTCTTTCTCGCCTATGCCTTTTATTTCGTGGCCCGTGTACTGTTTTATGCCTACAATGCCGATCTGATTGAAGTGGCGTCGGTGGGGGAGTTCCTGTCGTTGTATTGGCACGGACTCGCGTTCGACACCACCGCTATCCTGTATATCAACGCGCTCTTTATCGTGTGTTCGATCCTGCCGCTGACAATCAATACCCGCAGTGGTTACCAGCGCTTCCTGAAGGTGGTGTATTTCGTGCCGAACCTGCTACTCTACGCCACCAATTTCGTCGATTTCATTTACTACCGCTTCAATTTCGGGCGTTCGACGGCGGCGGCTACTGAGTCGATTTCACATGAATCGAATAAGATGTTGCTGTTGTGGAATTTCCTCACGGGCTATTGGCACGTTTTCCTGCTTTATTTTGTGTGCCTGTTCCTCTGGCTATACCTCTACCGCAAAGTGCAGGTACCGGGTGAACCGGCGCAGCCACGCCTGCTGTATTTTGGGTCGTCCGTACTGGTGTTTTTGGTTACGGTGGCGCTTTGCATCGGGGGTATTCGCGGCGATTTCAAGAAAAGCACACGGCCCATCAACCTGGTCGATGCCAGCCGCTACACCCGTAATCCGGCGCAGGCCGATATCGTGCTCAATACACCCTTTGCCATCTTCCGGACAATGGGAAGCAACAACTTTGAAAAACTGCACTTCGTCGACACGGCTACCATCGACAGCCTGGTGCAGCCCGTCAAGTCGTACCACAACCATCCGAAGACACGCCCGAACATCGTCATCTTCATCCTCGAAAGCAACGGACGCGAGTATTTTGGTAGTTTCAATAAAGACAATAAAATCCCGAACTACGAAGGCTACACGCCCTTCGTCGATTCCCTCGCCCAGCACAGCCTGATCTTCACCAATGCCTATTCCAACGGGTATAAGTCGATACATGCCGTGTCGTCGGTTTTGGCAGGGATCCCGTCGTTTAAGGATGCGTTCACGTCGTCACCCTATCCAAAACAAAAAACAGAATCGCTGGTTTCAACACTTGAAAGCGAAGGCTACAAAACCTCGTTCTTCCACGGCGCGCCCAACGGGTCTATGGGATTTCTGGGGTATGTCAATATTCTTGGTGTCGACCGGTATTATGGAAAGACGGAATACAACAACGACGCCGACTTCGATGGGGTGTGGGGCATTTGGGACGAGCCGTTCTTCCAGTTCTTCCGCACCGAACTCGGGAAACAGCCGCAGCCGTTTATGGCGACGATGTTTTCCGTATCCTCACACGAGCCCTATAAAGTGCCGGAAAAATATGAAGGGAAGTTCCCGAAAGGACACGTCAACATCCACCAATGCATCGGCTATACCGACTACGCCCTCCGGAAGTTCTTCGATCGGGCGAAATCCGAGCCGTGGTTCAAAAACACCATTTTTGTCATGGTAGGCGATCATGGCAACACCATCCACTACGACGAATACCGAAAGGAGTTCAACAAAAACGCGGTCATGATGCTGCTGTATTCGCCCGATGAAAAATACAAAGGCGTCTACCGTGACTTCGCCCAGCAAATCGACATCTATCCCACGCTGCTCGATATCATCGGCTACGACAAACCCTTCCGCAGTTGGGGACGCAGCCTCGTGGGCGACACCAGGATCCCGCCATTTGTCATGCGCTATTCCGCCCAGATGTACCAGATGATGTGCGGTAACTACATTATCACCTTCGACGGCAATAAAGCCACCGGTTTTTATGCCAAAGACGACAAAGGAATGGAACACAACCTGATCGGCCAGCGCAACACTGAAATGAACCTGCTCGAAACCCGCTGCAAGGCCTTCCTCCAGGACTATATGGAACGGGTAATGGATAAGAAGCTGGGAGGGAAGACAGGGAAGTAGTGGTGCGTTGTGAGTTGTGTCGGTTCACGCGAGAGATGCCCTTTTATTATTGAGGCATTGTGCGTCTAGTTTCCGCTGTAATTGTCCTTTCGATTCGGGTTTCCTTTTTTAGTAGTCATGTTGAGATACTAACTATTGTTTCGTTCCTCTTTACTTTTTTGCCATTCTTCTACCGTCATCTCAAATCGTATTTCCTTGCCGTATAGGCCATTTTGCCGCCAGCCGGCGCGTTTATAGAATTGCTCGGCCCGTGTACCCGGGGCGGTTCCGAGCCATACCGACGCTACACCCTGTCTGAAATACCAATCCAGCATGTTGTCGTGGAGTTCTTTTCCGATGCCCCTTCGTTCAAAATCCGGATCTACAAAAAGTGCCCAGATATTCTGGTCTTGCAAATCTGCGATAGCAAAGCCCACGATACGACGGTCGACCTCATACACCCATCCTTTACCGCGTTGGCTTATGAACCGGAGGCAGTCTTCATCCGTTACGAGTCGAGGATCCGAGAGCGTATTCTCGCGCACCGAATTGCGAACGATTTGAATTTGAGGGATATCGGAAGGCAAGGCGATTCGAAGCATGGAACGAAAGCGAAATAAAGGTTTTTTGGATATTAGGCTTTGACCGAATTTTGTTTACGAAAGATAAGCTGTTTTTTATAACGAGCAAGTCTGAAGTGGCTACACAAAACCTGTTTCGGCTTAGAGAGGAGTTAAGTCTTCATGTCAATATAGTAAAGGAGCAAGTAGCAAGGCTCAAGGAGCAAGAAGAACAAGTTGAGGATTCAGGGCTTTCGATTGATAATTGACAATTGAGAATTGACAATTGAGAATTGATAATTGAGAATAAACGTCTCATCTTGAGCCTTGATACTTACTCCTCGCTCCTCAAACCGTGTAGTTTTTCTCGCGTGAACAGCTTCAACCCAAAACCCAAAACCCAAAACCTAAAACTACCTCAATACCGCCTTCCTCACAATCGTCTCCCCATTCCACACCACCTTCACCAAATACACGCCCGCCGCTTGTTGTAAGTGGATGGTTGTTTGGCGCTGCGGTGCACGGTCTTCATACACCAATTGCCCAAGGTTATTGAAAACTTCAATGCGGTTGTCAGCACTAAGCGCGTCGGTGCCGAACTGAAGGTTAAATAGGCCATTCGACGGGTTAGGAGAGAGAGAGAAGCTGCGCAGGGTAACGTCGGGGTTACTCAGCGCGTTCTGTACGACAAAAGTATAGTCTTCCGTTTCGCCATAATCCACATTGTCACAGGCAGCAGCGCCGTCGGCATAGTACACCCGCACACGGAAACGCACATTGCCCACATGCGCTGTCGCCGGAACCGTGATCGTACCGGTGCCAAGGCCTTCCGTGCCGTTTACCTGATAGTCAAAGTAGACGGTTTCATTCTCATCCTCAAAATCACCGTCGTAGTTCCAGTCGACCCAACCGATGATGGTGTCGCCGTCCCAGTGCTCGCCGTTGACTACCGTAATATCATAGCTTTGGCCGATGGTAAGTGTAGTGGTAACCGAGGAAAAATCGGTGTAGGCCGACGACCCACTCAGGTTGTCGATACTGCCGATCTGCACATGGGCAATGTATTCGTCTGTAGTAGAACCCGCTTCCGGTACGCAATACACTGGCACAAAACCGATGACAAACGAACCCGCGGCGGTTTTAGCATACTGGCCCGCCACGCCGCCATTAATCGTAAATTCATACGCTGCTACAGTGCCCGCCGGCACTGTCGGCGCAATTACGCCCGTAAACGTAAATACGTGCGAACCATTCACATCCATCATATCATGGGTTGCGACCGCGTTGGTGAGGGTCAGGTACGGATTGCTTTGCAGCCATTGTCCGACAAGGTTGCCAATCGCCGCGTGTCCGGTATTCGTTACCGTCACCTGTAGCGTCACGTTCTCACCCGGATCCGGCAGGTTATTGCCGTTGCCGTTTAGTTCTGTCACCGTCATGTTGGTGATAGATAAATCAGGCGCCTGCACGCGTAGCAGGTGGTTTTCCGTGTAGGTTCCGCCATTGCCGTCCGACAGCGTGAGTTGCAGCGGAAAGGGGTATTGATCGGGTAGGTCGTTGGCAACGCTCAAGGTAAACATGCCATTACTAACCGCACTTAACTGCCCCGCGTCTACCGATCCAAATGCATGCGTGGCGTTGGTGAGCACACCCGAAGTATCGGTCGTACTCATGGTCACTGCTGCGTTCGAAGCCACGCCAACCCCAAGGTTGTGTACGCTCAGGTCAAGATTTTTCGTTTGTCCGTAATCAATCGTCGTCGCGAAAGGCGCTACCACCAAATAGGGGCCCGCCGGCGCGATGGCCGTCACATCCGATACATAGGTAACCTGGTTGAACCCAACCACGGCTATGGTAAGCGCTTGGCCGGGTAGCACCCCTGAGACCGGAAGCGTCGCCGTTCCGCCCGTGACGAAACCGGAACTGATGATCTCACCGTTCCGCGACAGGGTAGCCAGCGCACCGTCTACGTTTCCGTTCACTGCAAAAGTCGGTTGTCCGGCAATCAACACGGCATTGTGTTGGATGGTCATCGGCGTGGGGTCGGCCGTACGCACCAACAACGACGGATCGCCGAAGCACGTCCACGTGTCTGTCATGTCGAAGTCGCCCGATTCATCATTCATCCGGAAATAGCCATTCACCGTAATACCGCCAAATGTCCGGCGGATGCCAACATCGGAAATCTCGGTAAGGATGTCGTTCATTTCGTCCTGTCCGATCATCGGTGGACTCCAACTCTGGTTGATCGTTGCGGCGTTCATGGCAATCGCTCCGGCCGGTTGCCCGTTATACTGTGCCCGCAGCCAGCCCTCGGCGAAACAGGTTTGTCCCACGAAGTTGCCGTTCACACAGGCCACGTTGAACACAAAAGGCAGACGGTTACTGTTTTGTAGGGCCAATGCGTCTTCGGTTGAAAAACCGGTGGTCCCCCAACCGTCGTCGCTGCCATGGCCTACATAGTTGATGATGCCCACGCCACTATTGATGGCCGCCGCGGCCTGCGCGACAGTAGGGAAGCCGGGCGCATCAAAAAAGCCCTGCGATCCTTCAAAAAGTTCATAAACCGGATTGCTATAGGTAAAGTCCAACAAATCAGGCTGTATATTGCGTAAATGTTGGTAGTCGAGTTCGTCGTCATCGCCCGGGCCTTCCTGTGACGCCACCGACATCACCCGGTTGAGAAACCCGGTAGGTAGTTGGTTCCCGCGTTCATAGGCGATCGTACGCTGCACCTGCGTGTCGACCTGCCCCGCGGTTTCCGCACTGAAACGGCCCACGAAGAATTCCTGGTAGTGGTCGTCCCCCGAAATATACGCATAGGCATTATCCGAATCACCCCCGAGTCCGGCGTAGTTGTTCGACGGCACTTGTCCCGAGTCGCCCACCAGCAGCAGGTAACTCAGGCCTTGTGAGGTGTAATAATTGGCGACATACGATTTGATGGCAGCAGCCGTTCCACCCGCGGCCGAGGCCGATACCAGCGTCGTGCGGCGTCCGATGGTGTTTTTCCAGGTTACCAGAGGCTGCAATTTGGCCATCCAGGCATCGTGGCAGATAATGAGCATGTTGCCCTCTTCCGTCAGCGGCGAGAAAACCGAGAGGTAATTCAGGAATTGCCGCGCGTAAATCTTGTCAAAATCGGCGTCTACTTTTGCCGGTGGTGGTGTCGACAGTGCATTCGTCGTATCGGTGCCGTTGGCGAACACTTTCACCTTAATCTGGCTGTACACCCGCAACACCTTCGTCACCGGGTTATATTGGAAAGGGGAGACGTGCACCGCCATTCCGCGGTAGTCGCGCATGATATAAGGCGTCTTCAGTGTGATGGGATTGGCCGGGAAGAAGGCATCCCGCTGGTAGGTGTCGCCGAAAGGATACGGCACATCGTCAGGGTTGACCGTACGTTTGAGGTTGCCTTTGGACGGAAGCAGGGTGATATTCGGCAGGTCAACATACTGCGCATCAAGTATCACGGCATCCATCGCCGCCGTTCCCGGGATAATCACCGAGGTCGTGAAACGCGGCAGGTCGGGTACACCGGCTTCCAGCATCGGACTGAGGTCCTTCGCTTTGATCCGCACCGACTGCGGATACCGCTTGTCGCCCGGCGCGAGTTGGTACTGGTTCAGTTGCACGGTAAATTCGGTTTCCGAGGCGGATGCCTTGTCGAGCCGCACCGTATTCACCTGCGCGTAAAAGGGAGACACCAGGGCCAGCAAGGCCCACACGAGTAGTAGTTTTTTCATAGCAGTAGATAGATAGGCGGCCAAACGCGCGACCGCAGGCGAAAGATAGTAATTTATGGGCAAATTCAAAACACAGACAGTTGATTTACAGCAAATATGCATCGGTAAACCGGAAATCCCATGCTAAATAGAGTAGGAGTGTGCGGAAAAGGGACTTTAGAGGTTTTGGGTTTTGGGTTTTGGGTTTTGAGTTGTAGCAGTTCACGCGAGAAATGTAGGGCTTGGGGTTGGGGTGAGGTTTATGGTTAGTAATTGTTAATTGATAATTGATAGTTGATAGTTGATAATATGATAAACATCCGTTCCTAGCCTTGCTCCTTGATACTTGCTCCTTACTCCTCAAAATAAAACCAACTTCAAAAGACGTAGCTTTTTCTCGCGTGAATTGATCCAACCCAAAACTCAACTCTGTCTTGTCCTGAAATAACTATACACAAATTTTCAGTGTATGGAACAAGAAGGAAAATTGGCTAATTGCCAGCACGAGGGAAAACAAAGTCATTTTGATCCTCGATTAATTGCAAAGATTGTAAGTGAGGTTGAGGCGGGTTTGCCTCGCAAGGAGGCCAACCGGATTTATGGCCTTGGAAAAAGTACTTTGTGCATTTGGATGCGCAAATATGGTTCGAGTCACTATCACGAGAAGATAAAGCGCCGGAGCTATACAAAATTGCAAAAGCGCACCATTGTCAGCGCTGTAGAACAGGGTAGAATGAGTATCAGTGAAGCGTGTAGCGCTTATGGTATAAAAGACGCGAAGTTGATTCGTGCCTGGCTTTTGAAATACAGGGAAGAAAAAGTGGATATTTGTACTGTAATCCCATCGGTCATGTCCAAGAAGCCCGCCCTGAAGGATGCTGCAGAAGTCGAATCGCTCCGCAAGGCGCTGCAGGAAGCTGAGATGAAGATCAAGGCATTGAACACCCTTATCGATGTTGCCGAAGAACAGCTTAAAATTGATATCAGAAAAAAGCCTGGTGCCAGGCAGTCCTCAAAATGAAACAAGACTATCCGCGTTGCGGAATAGGAATGTTATGTGGGCTGTTTGGCAAAACCCGACACGCGTATTATGATACGCTCTGGCGCAGGGAAACGGGGCTTATAGAGGAAGATATCATCCTTCAGGAAGTGCAGAGGCTTCGCAAGTCATTGCCTCGTGTGGGCACCCGAAAACTCCTTCATCTGTTAGGTCCGGTGTTGGTATCACACCAAATTCGCATTGGCCGCGATGCCCTTTTCGATCTCTTACAGCGACATCGTTTATTGGTGCGCCAACGCAGGCGAAAAGCCATCACCACCGATTCACGCCACTGGATGCGTAAATATGGCAACCTGATAAAAGATATAGTGATAAACAGGCCCGAGCAGGTTTGGGTAAGCGATATTACTTACATCCGTATGTCTAACCAGTGGGGCTACCTGAGTCTGATTACCGATGCTTATTCAAGAAAAATCATGGGATACAGTTTTCGTAGTGACCTGCAGGCTGAAGGTTGTGTTCAAGCGCTGCAAATGGCACTGGACAATCGTGCCTACAACGCTACCATCACGCATCACTCTGACAGGGGATCTCAATATTGCTCAGCTCTATACGTCAGCCTACTACAACAAAACAACATCAGGATCAGTATGACAGAAAATGGCGACCCTTACGAGAATGCAATTGCAGAAAGGGTAAACGGCATCATCAAAACAGAGTTCAATCTGCACACCAGCTCTTTAGGTTTTGAACAAACCGGGAATCAAATAGCGAAAAGTATCAAGGCCTACAATGAACTACGTCCTCATGCGAGCTGTAACTACTTAACCCCGGAAGAGGCTCACCTTAATTTAAAACCGCTCACAAAGCGATGGAAAAACTATCACACACAAAACAAAAGTAAATCTCAATGTATAGCTGACCTAGGATTATGAATTACATTTGTATAACTAAAACAGGATTTATTTAGTAATCTGTATAGCTATTTTAGGACGCGACACTCTCAATGGATACTGCATAGATAGAGCATAGATACAGCATGGATAAAGCATAGATAAAGCATGGATGGAGACAAAAGCGCATAGCAGCGGAATGCCTCAAGTTGGAGGTTCATAGTTCATAGTTCTTGGTTGGTATTTGAGAATTCATAATGAGCATAAACGTCCCATCTTTAGTCTCGCTCCTTTCCCCTTGATACTTGCTTCTTGCTCCTAAAAATAAATCAACCTTCAAAACGGGTAGTTTTTTCCCGCCTGAACCGATCCAACTCAACACTCAAAACTCAAAACTTCACACTCAAAACGGATCCCCCCACTTCGTATCCGTATACACATTCTCCCCGCCCAACGTCAATAAAAACGCCTTCAATGCCGCTTTCTCGTCGTCTGTCATATTCAGGCGCTGTACGTGTCCGCCCGGAGACAGGCGCGGGTCAAGGCGACGGTTCGGCTGGATATCTGCATTGTAGTGTGCGATTACCGCATCGAGAGTAGGAAGGATGCCATCGTGCATGAACGGACCGTTCAGCGTGCCGTCTTTTTTCACAATGTCACGCAGCGAAGGCGCCCGGGTGTTATCAAGGTCGACGGTCAGCGATGGGTCGATGGTACTCGTAATTCCGTTGTTTTGTGAATCGGGGTTGATGTCGAACTCCGGTCCGGCATGGCAGCCCGCGCACCCTACGCCGCCGCCCGTACGGTTACCGTTACCGTCGAAGGTGGGGGGCGCCGTGAACAACTGCTTGCCCTGGTTTTCCTGGGGCGTGAAGTTCGGAAACGGGACGTTATTGTTCGCCACCTGTGCGCGTCCGACATCGTATTTAGAATCAAAGGATGTGATGCTGCGTACGAACTGTGCCAGCGCGTTCTGTATGCGGGTTTCTGTAACCGTAGCATCGCCATAGGCAATGGTAAACAATTCCCGGTAGTAATCTACCGCCTGAAGTTTGGCAATCAATTCCGGCATGCCCTGGTCACCGTCGAATCCGCTGAAGCCCATTTCCGTATGGTTCTGGATCGGCTGGGTCGTCTGCGCTTCCAGTGTCTCTGCCCGCTCATCCCAGAAGAAATGCGGCTCAAAGCCGAAGCGGGCATTGATCAGGCGCATCGTGTGCCGTGTCGTAACACCATTCACCCCATTGCTGGCCACCAACGGATCGCCGAACGCATGTGCCTGTTGGTGGCACGACGCGCAGGAAATGGTATTGTTGGATGACAGTTTCTTATCGTAAAACAATACCCGTCCCAACGTAGCACCCGCGTTGGTAATAGGATTCGTATTGGTATTGTCACGGTTGATATACGCCGGAATCGCCTGGTTGGCATAGTTCGCCAGGTTGTCAGGGTCAATGGCGTCGCCGAACGTAGCCGTGATCGCCGGATACGGATCGACCGGGATGTACTCGCTACTGTCGTCGTCTTTATTACATGCCCCCAGTGAAAGGGCTGCTATGGCAAATGGAAGAAATCGTTTCATGGTTAGGTGGTTAACAGGTTCGCAATCTACTAAACATTTCGGTATGGACGCGGAACAACCGTTTAAGTTTAATTTAACAGGAAAAAAAGTAGACGGTGGTCAGTCGTTAGTAGTCAGTCGTTCGCAACAAACCCCAACGCTCCGTCTTCTGAATCCCAGTCTTCCCGACTTCCGGTCTTCCTGACTCCCGAATTCTCGATCTCCCGAACTTCCCAACTTCCCTTCTATTCTTCCAAACTTCCCACTATATTTGTACTCCATAACACAAAACGTATGAAGCTACTCGAAGGAAAAACGGCCATCATCACCGGGGCCAGTCGCGGCATCGGAAAAGGGATCGCCGAAGTATTCGCAAAACACGGCGCTAATGTCGCTTTCACCTACAGTTCATCTGCCGAGTCGGCCAAGGCCCTCGAAGACAGCCTGAACGCTATGGGGATCAAAGCGAAAGGTTACCAGTCGGATGCCTCGGATTTCAACCAGGCACAGGAATTTGTGAATGCCGTACTGGCGGATTTCGGTAAAGTCGATATCCTCATCAACAACGCAGGCATCACCAAAGACAACCTCCTGATGCGGATGTCGGAAGAAGATTTCGATAAAGTAATCGCCGTCAACCTGAAGTCGGTTTTCAATATGACAAAGGCCATCCAAAAAACGTTCCTTGGCCAACGTTCGGGCTCTATCATCAACATGAGTTCGGTCGTGGGCGTAAAAGGAAACGCCGGACAGGCCAATTACGCCGCTTCCAAAGCCGGTGTGATCGGCTTTACGAAGTCGGTGGCACTCGAACTCGGCTCGCGTAACATCCGTTGCAACGCCATCGCTCCGGGTTTCATCGAAACGGAAATGACGGCCAAGCTGGGTGAGAGCGTAGTCAAAGAATGGGCCGCCGCCATTCCCCTTAAACGAGGCGGAACCACCGAAGACGTGGCGAACGCGTGTCTGTTCCTCGGGTCGGACCTGAGCGCTTATGTAACCGGCCAGGTACTCAATGTCGACGGAGGGATGTTAACCTAATTATCTGAGGCACCCGTCGTGTAATAACACAGCGCCGTGGTGCACAACCCGCTATACAGCATGGACGCAAGTTCTATAGGGTTGCTTCTGCTGGCCGTTGTGGCCTCAGCTGCCATTTCCTATTACCAATATTTCTTTAGGGTCGAAAGCAGGTCGAAGACGCACCTGCTTTTGGCTTTCCTACGCTTCGTCGGCGTGCTCGGCCTGTTGCTGCTGCTGGTGAACCCACGCATTACCCGCACTACCTACGAAGAACGGAAGACACCACTGCCGGTGGTCGTCGATAACTCGGCTTCCATTGCCGATCTGAAAGCCGATAAAACCGCACGTGCGCTTTATGAAAAACTGAGTGGGGACCGCCGCATTCGCGAACGGTTCGAGGTGCAGCCGTATCAGTTCGACCGCGACATGAATCAGGTGGACACCCTTGATTTCAAAGGACCCCAATCGGACCTGGAAGAAGTGGCCAAAAGCCTGAAAAGCATCAACCGCAACCGCAGCTATCCGGTGGTTTTGATTTCCGACGGCAACCAAACCGAAGGCAACGATTATGTCTATGCCTTCGATACTAACGCTAAGGTCTATCCGCTGGTGTTGGGCGATACCACCCAGTTCCTCGACCTGCGCATCGCCCAGTTGAACGTCAACCGCTACGCCTTCCACAAAAACCAGTTCCCGGTAGAGGTATTCCTGCAATATTCCGGCACGAAGTCGGTTAGCGCGTCGTTCAGCGTCGCCCAGGGCAACAACGTACTCAACAAACAGACCGTCGATTTTTCGCCCCAAAAGCGTTCCGCCGTCGTAAACCTGTTGCTACCCGCCGACAAAACCGGCCTGCAGGTCTTCCGTGCTCAACTGACGTCGAAAGAAAGCGAAAAGAACACGTATAATAACGTCAAACAGTTCGCGATCGAAGTCATCGACCAGCGTTCTGAAATCGCACTCGTCGCCAAACTCAACCATCCCGATCTGGGGGCGTTGAAGCGTTCCATCGAAACGAACCAGCAACGCAAAGTGACGATACTGAAACCGGGCGATGCGCAAAACCTGCAAGGCTATAACGTCGTCATCCTCTACCAGCCCGATGCCAACTTCCGGTCGGTTTACGAGGCGTTGAAGAAGTCGGGCACCAACACGTTTATTATCACCGGTGGCGACACCGACTTCAACCTGCTCAACCAGCAGCAATCGGCGCTCGAGTTTCGTATGACCTCCCAGCGCGAAGATTACCTCGCCACCTACGAACCCCAGTTCAACCTTTTTGCCGTTGACGATATCGGATTCGCCAGTTTCCCACCGTTGCAACAACCGTTTGGCACGGTGAAGGTGAAAGGAAACGTCGATGTGTTGCTGAAGTCGAATATCCGCAACATCGACACGGGCATGCCGTTGCTCTGTTTTTCTGACGACAAAGGCAAACGGACGGCCTTCCTCTTGGGCGAGAATTTCTGGAAGTGGCGCCTGCAATACCACGTCGACCACAACGATTTTGAGAAATTCGATGTGTTTACCGATAAGATCATCCAGTTCCTGGCGTCAAACGACACGAAGAAATCGCTGGTGGTCAACCACGAACGCTTCTACAATTCAGGCGATGCCATCGAAATCACGGCCCAGTACTTTAATAAGAACTATGAATTTGACGAAAAGGCCCGCCTTTCGATTTCCCTGACCAACCGGAAGACGAAAAAGACCACCCAATACGATATGGTGCGCGGCGGAAATGCGTTCAAAGTCAACCTTGATGGTTTTGCCGCCGGGCCGTATTCGTTTACGGTCAAGGAAAGTAATTCAGGTAAGACCTACAGCGCCGGTTTCGAGATCCTCGACTTCGACATCGAGAAACAATTCGTAAACCCGGATTATCCCAAGCTGAAGCAGTTGGCCGCCCAAACCAAAGGGCAAACCTTCCTGCCGCAACAGGCAGATGCGTTGATCGAAAGCCTGTTGACCGATGCCTCCTACAAATCGATCGAAAAGGCCATCACGCGCCGCATCCCGCTGATCGACTTCACGACCTTACTCGTGCTGATTGCCGCGGCCTTCGGGGCCGAATGGTTCATCCGCAAATACAACGGCATGGTATGACGAAGTGGCTGCTCCTTTTATGTGTCCTAACGTGTAATGTCAACGACACCGTATCGGAGCGTTTTTCACCGCCATTAGGCTATAAAAGGGTAGGGGCGCCCGCCGGTTCCTTCGCCCAGTTTCTCCGACAGTTACCGTTAAAGCCCAAAGGCAGCGCGGTACTGTATTATGACGGAACCCCAAAAGCCAACGATGGCGTGTATGCCGCGGTTATCGACCTTCCCATCGGCAAACGCGACCTCCACCAGTGTGCCGATGCCGTGATGCGCCTCCGTGCCGATTACTTCTTTTCGCAAGGCCGCTACGACGAGATCCATTTCAATTTCACCAACGGTTTCCGCGCCGACTACAGCCGTTGGCGTAAGGGCGAACGCATCGCGGTGAAAGGCAATCGCGTCTCGTGGCAGAAAACAGCCCAGCCGTCCGACAGCCGCGGCAGCTATTGGAAGTACCTCGAAGCCGTTTTTATGTATGCCGGAACCGCTTCCCTGTCAAAAGAACTGAAGTCAGTACCCCTTTCCGACCTGGCACCCGGCGATGTCTTCATCAAAGGTGGCTTTCCGGGTCATGCCGTGATCGTGCTCGATGTAGCAATAAATACATCCGGGCGCAAGATGTTCCTGCTGGCGCAAAGCTACATGCCGGCCCAGGAGGCCCAGGTGCTCTACAATCCGCAGTCCAAAACCGGAAGCGCCTGGTATCCGGATGATTTTGGTGAAACCCTCGTCACCCCGGAATGGACCTTCCGTTCTACCGACCTAAAACGTTTCTGATGTTCCACTGGCTGGCCCTCCTGCTGGCGCTCTGCCAAAATCCCACGACGCCAGTGCCCGTGCAGCGACTCATCGATGCCTATCCCGAATCGATAGTGGGATACAAAGACAACCAATTGCTGTTTCGCGATGGTACTACGCTCATGTATGACGACGGAAAGAAGAAGACAGCCGAAGAATGCCTCGACCATCCGGATATAGAAGACATGTTTCGGTATGCCTATCCCATCGACGGCAAAACCCGTAACGACGCGGGCCGCATCCGCAACGACGCCTTTTTCCGTACACTATACGGAGATTCCAAAGCGGAAGTAGAGCGGCAACTGGTCACTATCGACTGGTGCCCTAAATTGGTGGGCGCCCGCATCCGGGTAACGAAGGCACAAGGCGTCGACCAGGCCTTTCGGAGGCTTTCGGCGGAGTTAGACCGGCATCCGGAATTCAAACCCTATCTCATCGGAATAGCCGGTACTTTCAACTGGCGTCCCATTGCCGGTACCCGTCGCCTCAGCGCGCACAGTTTCGGAATGACCATCGACCTGTCTGTGGCCTATTCCCATTATTGGCAATGGGAATGTAAATGCCAGGACGAGAAGCGTGTACCGCCATACCGCAACAAGATTCCTCTGGCGCTGGTCGCGATTTTTGAGAAGCACGGCTTCATTTGGGGCGGCCGTTGGACACACTTTGATACCATGCATTTCGAATACCGCCCCGAGCTATTGTCCCGTAATTAACAATCGGTACCATCCTGTTAAAAAAATAGTATGTGGATGTAAGGGCATCGAATAAAAATCCTATTACATTTAGGGTATATTTTCAGTGCTATGAAAACGCCTGTACTTTTATTCATTACACTTGCGGCCTCCACCATGATGCAGGCGCAATCCTGGGGTTCCGACGTAGATCGTGCCATTCGCGATGCGTCCCGCCAAGGCAAGAAAGTGTTGTTGTATTTCACCCTTTCCGAAGGCTGTGAGAACTGCACCAAACTCGATACCGTGGTATTCGATTCGCCCGAGTTCCGGGAAGCAGCCGGCGACTATGTATTGGTAAAGATGGATTTCGCCCAGAACGCCGCGGATAAAGTGAGTGACGCCCAGGCGGATCGCAACCTGCTGTTGGTAGAACGCTATAATAAGGATGGATTTTTCCCGTACGTCGTTGTATTGGGAAAAGACGGGAAGACACTCGGGAAAACCGGCATCTACAAAGACCAGTCGCCCCGTGATTTCATCCAGCAACTGGGCGTGATGGGACGACGGTCCTACGCCGCAAAATGATTCGCAATAACGACCCGTCGTTTTTCAAAAATCGATAATTCCCGGTGAAACGACCGGGTTTTTCTTTTGTGGAACCATCCAAACGACTATTTTTACTTTTTTGATCAAAACCACGGTTGTTTTGTACATGAAGACCGCCAAAAACAAGCCCTCGTCAGCACCCGACGAACTCGACGAACCCCAACTGAACATCGTATTGACGACCGATGAGGACGACATCCGTCCGGTCTACATATCCGGTAACTTCAATAACTGGCACACCCAGGACGAGCGCTTCCAGATGGAACGCATCGAAAACGGCCTTTACCACTTCCGCTTCCCCGACGATTTTGCCTATCCGGATGAATTGCTTTACAAATTCACCAAAGGCGACTGGAGTGAAGTGGAAATCGACCGCTATGGCAACCGTACCGAAAACCGGTCGTGTCGCCAGCACCAGGGCGTCCGCCGCGAACACGTCGACAAATGGCGGAAGAACTGGTTGCCGTTCCGCAATCATTTCCTGCCGAAAGTCGAGTTGATCTCCGACCAGTTCGACATGCCGCAACTCGGGAAGAAACGCCGCGTGTGGGCCTTATTGCCGCACGACTACGAAACGTCGACCGAAACCTATCCGGTCATGTACCTGCACGATGCCCAGAACCTGTTCAACGAGCAGGCAAAGTACGGTAACTGGGAAATCGACAAAAAGCTCGCGGTCATGTCGGAGTATAAAATCGGCAAGATCATCGTGGTCGCCGTCGAACATGCCGAACAGGACCGCATTAAAGAATATAACGTTGGAAAGACCGTGTTGGGCGCGGGCGATGGAAAGAAATACATCCGCTTCATCACCGAGACGCTCAAGCCGTATATCGATAAACGCTACCGCACCAAACCCGAACAGGAATACACCGGCATCGGAGGAAGTTCGATGGGTGGACTCGTAAGTATCTTCGCCGGGATCATGTATCCGGAAGTGTATGGTAAGTTGATGATTTTTTCGCCTTCCCTTTGGGTCGTCCCGAAAATCAATTTCTCCGAACTCGATTTCTTCGAGCCACACGACATGAAGATTTACCTGTATGCCGGCGGCGACGAAAGTGCGACCATGGTACGCCACGTCAAGCGGTTCCAGAAGAACATGACCGAGAATTCGGAACTCGAACGCCACATCCGGATCAAACTGAGCATCAACATGTTCGGTAAGCACAATGAAACCTTTTGGAGCGACGAGTTCCCGAAAGCCATCGAATGGTTGTTTTTTAGCACTAGAGACTAATGAAGATCACGACACACGAACAACTTGACCTGCAATTCACGGGCACACTGCTCATCCCGGTGTTTGAAACGAATGAGAAAAGCCTCGTTCCGATTGAATTCCATGGCGTCAGCATTCCCGCCGATGTGTTTTACGGCAAAAAAGATACGTCCTATCTGGCGGCCAAATACGATTCCCTGCACCTCTTTATCGGTTTGGGAAAAGAGGCCCGCTTTAAAGACGTGCGTACCATGTTCCGACGGGTGATCTCCCGAAATCCCGAATTGCTCAAAGGAGACGTAGCACTCGTATTGCCTGACGGTTTGAACGACAGCCAGGTGCTGGGCATCTTTGCAGGCATTGTATTGGGCACCTACAACCCCGGGCATTTCCGCAAACCGAAAAACCATCCGTTTGAAGCCGATTTCCACCTGACGGTCATCGCTAAAAAAGACTATGCTTCCCTTGCCGAAAAGGCCCGCAAAATAGCCTCCGCCCAACTCGAGATACTCAAATTGGTCGACCTGCCTCCTAATGTCGTAAATCCGACCTACCTGGCCCAATGGGCACGGGAAACGGGTGAACGCTTCGGGTTCAGTACCACCGTACTTGACCGCGAGGCAGCCACGGCAGCAAAACTCGACGCCTTCCTATCCGTGGGGCAGGGTAGCGCGAACGAACCGCAGTTCATTATAATGGAATATACGCCCCCGACTGCGAACGACAAAACCCGTCATATCGGTCTGGTAGGGAAGGGGATTACATTTGACAGCGGCGGACTCAATATCAAGACAG